>NZ_CP036281.1:5413288-5769384 GCF_007750395.1 Polystyrenella longa
AGGTAGGTATCGATGAACGTGATGTCGTTATGCACCCGACGAACCTCAAAGATCTTGTCCCGCCCCAACCCCAGCTCCCGATTCCATTTTTCTTTCTCGATCAAATCATCGCAGTTATCATATTCCGATCCAAAACGACCACTGTTCCAGCGTTGTTCGATGTCCTTGAAAAGTTCAATGCCCAGCTTGTAAGGATTTAACCGTTGAGGTGAGGTGGCCATCGTCCCACTGTGATGGTCGGCATAGGTAATCAGATCTTCATCCTTCAGGGCATGAGATGTCATAATGGTAGAATGCCAATAGCTGGCCCAGCCCTCATTCATGATTTTCGTTTGCCCTTGGGGAGCGAAGTAATACGCCTCGTCACGAATGATCGAGAGGACATCATGCTGCCACGGTTTCAGCGGAGCATGTTGCAAGAGAAAGAAGAGCACATCACGCATGGGTTCTGCAGGAAACCGCTTCGCCGCTTCTTCCGCGTGAGCTTTCCCTTCTTCAACATGATCTTCCAAGGTCTGCGGAGGATTAATAAAGCTATCCATGTACGGTTTCGAAGGAAACCGACCATCCCCTGTGGCTGCTTCATTCGAATCCTGCTCGCTCGAATCCCACGAAGCCAGCCGTTGATCCCCCACATCGGCGGTCCGTTTAATGTGCGGGGCGTAGGGGTCGATTAAGTCTTCCAGTGAAAGACAAGCATCAATAAATTCCTCCACCGTCTCGTAGCCAAACCGATCGACATACCGATTGATACGCGCTGCATGGTTCGCCATATCATCGAGCATTTTTCGGTTCGTCGGTGCGAACCAGGCGTTGTTTTTGAAGAAGTCACAATGCCCGTAAACGTGGGCGATGACCAACTTCTGATCGGTCAGCTCGTTCGCCTCAAGAAGATAGGCATAGCAGGGGTCGGTATTGATCACCATCTCATAGATTTTTTGGAGCCCGTAGGAATATCCCTTCATCATCTCATCGTATTGGGCTCCGAATCTCCAGTGCGGGTACCGTTTAGGAAATCCACCGTACGACGCCAGCATACTCATTTCTTCATAGTCGACCATTTCAAAGATCGTCTCAAAGAAATCGAGCCCATACCCTGCCGCCTTCGCCTCAAGCTCCAGCTGCAAGTCCCGAATTTCAGGAGGTAACGGTCTGTGAATGCTGATTGGCATGGTGGGCTCTTTTCTAAGCGGGTCGACCGTTTGAAACCGACTCACTCACTTTCCTGTTCCCAGAAACAGTTTAATCGAATCGTAGATGGAATCCTTACTCGTGATTTCGGAAAGAATCATATTCTCCCAGTCGCCGGAAACCTTTCTCAGCTCTCGAATGAATTCACCAGAACCGTAAGGGCTTTCGACCTGTCCGTAGCAAAACAGATTACTTACTGGTAGTAAGAACTGTTGCAATTGATCCAGACAGGCACTGTTGTCCTCGCCCCAGTTGTCTCCATCGGAAAACTGGAAGCAGTAAATGTTCCACGAATCTATAGGGAAGTCTCTCGCGATGATCGCTTCGGCCGCTTTATAGGCCGACGAAATCCGAGTCCCCCCACTTTCCCGAGTTCTGAAAAACGTATCTTCGTCAACTTCATGGGCAACAGCATCGTGAACAACGTATCGGGTTTGTAATCCGTCGTAATGTTTTTTCAGCCAGGTATTGATCCAGAACGCTTCGATCCGCACGATCTCTTTCTGGTCATCCGTCATCGAGCCGGAGACATCCATCATATAGATGATGGCCGCATTGGCATCGGGTTCGGTAGTGGTGGTCCAGGAACGGAATCGTTCGTCGTCGCGTGTCGGAATAATTACCGGTCTCGTCGGGTCATATGTTTGGGATGCGATCTGACGTTTCAATGCCCTCTTGTAAGTCCGCTTAAAATGCCGTAGGGAATCCGGCCCCGTGGGACTGATGGTGTTATATTTGTCCTTTAGACTTTTGAGTGTGTCGTTGCCCTTGGGTTCGATACGTGGCAGTTGCAGTTGGTCCCCCAGCATCTCCGCCAATTCGTCCAGCGAGACCTCGACTTCGCGAACATGTTGACCAGGTTGGTCACCCGCCTGACCCAAGCCTTCGCCTTCGTCCTGACCACCACTTCCAATCGGTTGCCCAACCTTGCCATCTCCCTGTCCAGCGCCACCACTTCCCCGTTTGCCAAACTTAAACCGGGGGATATCGATATTCGAAACCGGTATGCTTACCGACTCCCGCCCCTTGCGTCCAAACATCTCGCTACGAGTGATGTATTTCCGCAGATTGTCACGGACCTTCCCCTTCAATATTTTGTTGAAGCGATTCAGGTCTTGATCAATACTGCGCGGCATGGTTCCGGATTTCTATTATGAAGTGCTGGCTGACTCCTTGTCTTTCATGGATTGCCAGGACGCAAGGAATGAAGCGGCAGTCTGGTCGACTACTTTTCTTCCTTCTTCACATCGCCCCGGGCAAAGATACTCGCCACGTACTGCAATACGTCGGTTGCGGATTCTTCGTTGTATCCGTTATTGCGAATCAATCGAGCTTTCACGATGTCGATTTTCTCTTGCGTGTCAGCGTCGATCACGTTCGAAACCAGACTCGTCAGTTTGATCGAGTCCTTTTGATCTTCGAACAGTTTCATCTCGAGAGCCTTCTGAAGGCGTTCGTTGGTGCGGTAGTTGAACTTCTTGCCATCCAGCGCTAAGGCACCGATGTAGTTCATAATCTCCCGTCGGAAATCATCAACACGCGTTTCCGGTATGCCGATGCGCTCTTCAATAGAGCGCATCAGCCGCTCATCCGGTTCCTCATCGGCACCGGTGAACTTGTTCTTCACTCTCTCTTTTTGCGTATACGCTTTGATGTTGTCAATGTAATTCGCACACAAACGGTCCATCGCGTCTTCGTCAGCGGCGATTGCGCGTTGGACTTCATTCTTAACCGTGTCGGTGTATTCTTCTTTCACGACGGCGATTAACTCGATGTATTGCATACGCGTGTCTTCGCTGTCGATCAGCGAATGATGTTGCAATCCCGCTTCCAGTTCATTAAGTACCATGAACGGATTCAAGCTAGTCGCCGTCGCATTGACGACGAGTGCGTTCGAGATTTTATCCTGCACATACCGGGGAGAAATTCCATGTAGACCTTCTTTACGGGATTCCCGTCGCAATTGCAGAACATTATCCGAAGTAAAACCGGGGAGTGATTTCCCGTTGTACAGTTTCAGTTTCTGTAGCAATGTCAGGCTCGCATTCTTGGGTTGCTCCAGTCGTGTGAGCACGGCCCACATTGCGGCAGTCTCCAATGTATGCGGGGCGATATGTTTGCCACGCACTCGTTCGTTGTTGTAGTCCTTCTCGTAAATTCTGATTTCTTCGGACAGCTTAGTCACATACGGGACGTCAATTTTGATCGTCCGGTCTCGCAACGCTTCCATGAATTCATTGGATTGCAGTTTGCGATATTCGGGTTCGTTTGTGTGACCGACGATGACTGTATCAATGTCCGTTTGCGCAAACTTTTTCGGTTTGATTTTATGTTCCTGCGATGCCCCCAGCAGGTCATACAGGAAGGCGACATCCAACTTGAGGACTTCGATGAATTCAATCAGACCCCGGTTGGCGATATTAAATTCACCATCGAAGTTGAACGCCCGTGGATCGGATTCGGAACCGTACTCGGCAATCTTGCGGTAATTGATATCGCCCGTCAGTTCGGTCGAGTCCTGGTTCTTTTCGTCTTTAGGCTGGAAGGTGCCGATGCCGATCCGGTCCTGTTCCGAAAAGATCAACCGGCGAACGACAATGTCGTCCAGCACCTTCATCCAATCACCGTCATGCTTGGCCAGTCGTTCCTGAAAGAGGAAGCGACTTAACGGGCAAACGTCTCCTTTGATCTCAACCTGGTATTCCCCTTCTCCCACAGAGTCTCGTCCCTGATTCAGGAAAGCACAGACTTCCTCCCGGGCGGAATTGGGAATCAGCTGGAGTGGTTCCCCATGCATCGGGTCCCATAGAATGCTGGCATCATCCTGTTTCCAACCGAAGGAATAGAGGGCACCCTCATCGCTTTTCGTGTACCGTTCGAGGCCCTGTTTCAAAAGGCGGGCAATCGTACTTTTGGAACTTCCCACAGGGCCGTGCAACAAAATGACACGGCGTTCGGCACCGTACTGCAAGGCGGCCGATTTCAGCACGTTGACCAACTCCATCAACGGTTTGGTCAAACCAAAAATCGCATCGTGCCCCTCATGGTCGGGGTCGTCAAAGAACCGATAGCGGATCAGGTTCTCTTTAGAGTTTTCCAGATCGTATCTACCATACGACATCATCATGTCGTAGAGACGCTGGAATGCAGTTCGGGCGACCTTCGGGTTCTCTTTCACGATTTCCAGATACTCGTGAAAGGTTCCCTGCCAATGGATCTGTTTAAAAAGAGACTGACTCTGGTCAGAAACCAGACGCTCCAATAATTCACGACCTGTTCCCATGGCACCGCTCCCTGTCGGATTGCGCCCCGGGATAAACAGCCCGTTGAAAAACTCCTGATGGCTGTATGACAGCTAGCGAATGAAGCTCTTCCGTGACCATCCCACTAAAGGACTGGCATCGCTTCATTCCCGATTCATATCGAATCATTCAAGTGTGATTAACGACTTGAACATCATACCTTTCCTGCATCAGACGGTTTTCAACAGACTGTTATCAAGGGCTAGCTTCATCACCGTATCAGTGTCATACAGCCAGAAAATATCGCTCATCGATGTAGTCATTCTGAAATCCTTATGGGGACCTCGGTACAACGGGCCGCATGGTCGAACATTACCACCAACAAATCGCATCAACGGGTTGGTGCTGTTAACCCTGAGCCTGTATTACCGGGGAGAAGATTATTTCAGGACTCGAAACTATGACAGCGACCCTCCCTGGCCGGACTTGACGTGTGAATGAGGGTTGGTAATTGAACTGTGGCGATCGCTCGGTCTGACGGTTCTTTGATGACAGTCATCAAAATCTCGTAATCAGAACTCGTTCTCCACAACCGGATAACACCCCGGAGTTCAATCTGATGTTATTATCCAAGGGGGGTCTCAGTTAGGCAATATGTTTTTTAGGAAGAGGATCGAAACGGATTTGTTTGTTAGTTTTTAAACGGGAAAAGAATTGACAGAGCCCATTTTTAAAAACCTGAAACAGAGTGAACCAACACCGACTGGACACACCGTGGCCCTCCAAGACATCCTGGTTTGCTCAAATACCAACCTTTACGCTTGAAACGAGTTCCTCGAAGGAATCCTCGTTCGCGATTGGCAAACACGTTTTGCATCCGAAAAGTTCTTTTGGCGGTGAATCCAACAAACAGGAAGCAGCATCACTCAACCGAAGCTCCAGCTTTTCCACCTCGGTAAGCTGAGCAGGTCAGGGGGGATTGCCCGGCGTAACCTGTTGCAGTTGAATAGATTGTGTACTGACAGTTAGTGGGGAAGTCCACTAATCGAATATTTCTAAGAATTAACGACACCTCTGATTTCCACAGGTGTTAAATCTTTATTGGAACAGTCCCTGTTCGCATTCTTGGCTGAAGGGGGCGAAACTCACCTTTTCCTTTTGATTCGTCTTTCGGAATAAGTGAAACTGGGACAAGACAGCTTCTTTGTTATTTCTCAATCCGTGGCGCTCCCTCTGATTTCCGGCAATTTCAATTGCACAGGATGAATCAATGATTAATCGTGCTGATCTTCTCCACCATCCTCTCCCCATGACCTTTGTGATGGTGGTGGGCCTGGTCCTATTCGGTTTTGCGGCCACCTCGGCGAGTGCCGCTGATTCCACTAAGAACGATCCTCGTGGGATTGCTCATCAAATTGACCAGTTGATTCAGACCGAGTTGGACGCAACAGGCGCTATCGCCGCTCCGTTAACGAACGATGAAGACTTCCTCCGACGTGTTTACTTCGACGTCACCGGCACGGCCCCCAGTTCCACCGATATCATTCGTTTTGGCCTCTCGTCCGATTCGACGAAACGCGCGAAGGTCATTGACGAACTTCTCGCGAAAAAAGCCTACTCCGAGAACTGGGCCCGCTACTGGCGCGATGTCATCTATTCCAAAGCGACGGAGACGCGGTCGCTCAGGCAGCGTCCCATTTTTGCAAACTGGATGGCAGAACAGCTGCAACAGAATCGAAGCTGGGACGAAATCGCTACCGAGCTGTTAACCGCGACTGGCCGCATGTCCGAAGACGGATCGACAGGACTGATATTCGCACACAATGCGGACGGGGAAACGGTAGCGGCAGAAGCGTCTCGCATATTCCTCGGAATTCAGATTCAGTGCGCCCAGTGCCACGACCATTTCACAGATCAATGGACCCGAGTTCAATTCCACGAACTGGCTTCCTTCTTTCCCCGCACCAAAGTTCGTGTTCTTAAAGATGAACAGCCTCGGGATTTCGAGGTCTACTCAGTCGAAGGAAAACAGAGTGGCGCGCAGCAGCAACTGATTGCCGATCTGCAGGATCCAGAACAGTTCTTCAAAGAAAAAGATACCGACGAAGATGAGCTGCTTAGCACTCGGGAACTGGGATTACGCAAAAACGGGGGACTTTTCCGTCGCGTATTGAAAACGCTCGACGCAAACGAAGACAAACAACTCTCTCTTGAAGAACTGAAAAAGTTCACAGTCCCCGCGCAATTCAAACGGAATCAGGCGGAGCATTTCATGTCCGACCTGGACGATCCTGCGGCCCAGGGAACACGCATGTCGCCCGCATTCTTTCTGAATGAAACCCCAGTGGCAGAGGGACTTACCGATCTGGACCGCAGAGGCCAAGTCGCTGAATTCATTACCTCACCTGACAATGAATGGTTTGCTCGCGCCTACATCAACCGAATCTGGAACGTGCTGCTGGGTGAAGGATTCTACCCAACCATTGATGACATCGGTCCCGAACGAGATTTGCATCATCCGGAAGTCGTCGATCTTCTCTCACAGGAATTCGTTGCAAGTGGTTACGACGTCAAATGGCTCTTTCAGGTCATCTTGAACACCGGAGCCTACCAACGCCAGTCAATGGAAATGGACCCGTCCCAGGAGACGTCCCAGTTCGCCTCGGTCGTGCCGACACGACTGCGGGCCGACCAATTGTACGACGCCATCGCCTGTGCTCTCGACACTCAATCCGTTTCCAGTCCCGCTCGAGAAGTGAAAGCGAACGGTAAAAACAAAAACAAGAAGAAGAAAGAGAACCAGAATAAGAAAAACAAAAAACAGGGTGATGCGAGTCGTAATCAATTTCAGACACTGTTCGAATACGACCCGTCCGAAGATTCAGCCGAGATTTCCGGAACGATTCCTCAAGCACTTTTCCTGATGAACTCACCGACGATCAATAATCAGATCGAAAACCGACGTTCGTTTGTCCAAAGTCTTCTCAAACAAAAGCTTTCGCAGTCCGATTCGATTTCAGAGATTTACCTACAAATCCTCGGACGGGAACCGGACGCCGGCGAACTCGAATTGATCGCTGTTTACATTCAGGACTCCCCCAATCCGGAAGAAGCCTACGAAGACCTCGTCTGGAGTCTGATTAACTCCGCTGAATTTCTGACCAAAAGATAATCACCGTTTAGTCCGACTCCCTTACCAGACCACCGACCGGCCCGATCGCTCAACCCAATTCAACTCAATACGAGCCGGCCCCTTTCATCAGACAGTTTCTGCCCCAGGAGACAGAATCGATGACCATTCATGAACAAGTTCGAATTGGAAGAACCGGCGTCAACCGGCGACGCTTCCTGCACACGGTATCTGCCGCATCGCTAGTGGCGGGAACACTCAGTTTCCGTGACATCTTCAGCCTGCAGGCGGAAGACTTGCAGAAACGAAACCGGTCGATGATCCTGCTTTGGTTGGGAGGTGGGCCCAGTCAGATGGAAATGTTCGATCCTAAACCGGGAACAGAAAATGGGGGCGAAACGAAAGCGATTCAGACTTCCGTCGCCGGAATCGACATCGCCCATCGTTGGGAACAGACGGCTAAAGTGATGGACGACATCGCCATTATCCGTTCGATGACCAACAAGGAAGGGAATCATCGCCGGGCGAGTTATCATCTTCACACGGGTTACGTTCCTTCCGGATCGGTCAAGCACCCCAGCCTGGCCGCCAATGTCGCCTACCGACTGGCCGATCCGGAAGTCACCATCCCTAGCGTCGTTTCCGTCGGAAATACGTTCGGGGCAGGGTATCTGGGTGTCGATTACGAACCTTTCGTCGTCTCGGAACCCGGCACGCTTCCGACCAACACGATTCCTACGGTCGACAGTCAGCGATTTAATAAACGACTTGGGCTGCTCGGCCAGATTGACTCCCAATACGCAGACCGGGGTGCCGCATCGCTGGTGAAATCGCATCAGCAACTTTACAAAAAAACCCGCAACATGATTTCCAGCCCCGAACTACAGGCCTTTGATTTTGCTGACGAACCGGCAGAAGTAAAGCAATCCTACGGCAATGGCAAATTCGGTCAGGGCTGCCTGCTGGCTCGCCGCTTGATTGAAGCGGGCTCCACTTTCGTTGAGGTCTCCCTCGGCGGATGGGACACGCACCAGGATATTTTTGAACGGACCGACAAGCTGATCGGTCAAGTCGACCCCGCTTTTGCTACCCTGATTGCCGATCTGAAATCGCGAGGTCTGCTGGAAACAACCACTGTGGTACTGATGGGCGAATTCGGTCGCACGCCCAAGATCAACGCCCGGGGAGGACGCGACCACTTCCCCCGCGTCTTCAACGTCGCCATGGCCGGTGGGGGTATCCGCGGTGGACAGGTCATCGGCAGCTCCACTGAAGATGGCCAACAGGTTGCCGAACGTCCTGTCACCGTCAGCGATCTCTTCTGCTCTCTATGTCACAGTCTCGAACTCGACCCCGCTTCCGAAACGATGAGCCCCCTCGGTCGCCCCATGAAAATTGTCGAAGAGGGGGAAACGGTTGACGAGTTATTCGCTTAAGGGGGGAATCCAGTTGGAGAAACCACGAAATGAACGAACAGACTCGAAAGACCAAAGACGACATCCAATCCGAGAGAGGAATTCATTCCTGCTCTGAAGTCGATTGAAGTCAGATTTGATTCACTTTATCTATTTTCAGTTCAATCCACCGACTCCCACTGGACACATCGCCACCACCTGTTATCCTGTACTGATGTCTTGTTCGATACATTAGCAGGAGTATTCCGATATGTTGCGGCATAATCAATATGAACTCGCTTTCGAGGAATATGTGCGGGCGGCCTGCATCCCTTATGTCGCTGTCGATGAGACCCGTCGCTCTCTGCTGGCAAACTCTTCTCTGAAATCAATGGACTTCATTGTCTATGGCGCCGGAGAGGAAAACCTGCTGATCGACATCAAAGGGCGTCAATTTCCCACTGGTACGTCCCCCGATGAGGGAAAAACATCCGGGCACAAATGGGTCAACTGGGCTACCAACGACGACGTGCTTTCGCTGCTCCAATGGGAGCAAGTCTTTGGCGAGAATTTTATCGCCTGTTTTGTTTTCGCCTATGAAGTCCTGGATCGCCGGTGGTATGGTGAACTCAACGATTTGTTCCTCTTTCAAAACAGGACTTACGCGTTTTATCTGATCCCTGTCCGGGACTACTATGTGCAGATGAAACGGCTCTCAGAGAGCTGGGATACCTATTCGGTACCCGCCAAGGTCTACCGGGAACTTGCCGTACCTTTCCGCCAGAAGGCTCATTTGGAACCGGTCTCGGCAGAATGAAATATCTCCAGCGTGTTGATTCACTCGCCCCCTTTACGTAACTTAGGACTCAGTCCCGTCGATTTCTGCCGTTTCTCAGAGGATTATCCGAGCTTATGCTGACCTCCCTGAATTCAATCTTATTAGCACCGCTACTCTTCGCGCAATCGGTCGAAGATGGCCCCGAATGGTCGATGGTCGACGCCTTTATCGTCCTCTTGATGATCGGAATCGCCCTCACCGCCATCTGTAAATCCTCTCAACGTCACTAGCCGGCGTTCGCCGGGTTGGGTCCGCGATGGGGACGACGCTCTTCATCGAAGCCGTGTTTGCCACGAGACAGCATCCGGGTTGGTTTTCACATTCATCTCAGACGTTCGCCGGGTTGGGTCCGCGATGGGGACGACGCTCTTGATCGGAGCCGTGTTTGCCGCGAGACAGCATCCGGGTTGGTTTTTGAATTCACCAGTGGAGAGAATGAGTGGTGATCTTCATCGCTGGCGTATTCGTCCCGAGAGAGTCGCTCAAGAAGGTTTCCTATCAGTTTAAAGAGAGGTCTTTTGAGTGTCGCGTAGGGTTCTTTATGCAATTTCCCCCACAAATCGGACTCACTGGTCGACAGACTTGTGACGGTCGCGGGCGAGGACTACAATTGCCACCGCATGACGCGCCTAACTGCGTGGAGAGTCTATAGTTCTCCACCCGATCGAATCAGTCGGTCGACGTGCCGTTTCCCGCTGAAACAAATCGCCGACTGCAAATTTGTATAGACCTCATCCTGGGACCCAATTGCGACTGTTCATCAGTCGGCAATCGAAGGACAAACTTGTCTCCTCAGTTGGTTTCAGGACAACTACTGCTGTGTGCATTGATATAAAACAGATTGACGAATCCTAGTTCGAACCTGGAGGAATTGCTTAAGTGGCTATTAAAGTTGGTATTAACGGTTTTGGTCGTATTGGTCGTATCACCCTGCGGGCTCTGGCCGCACGTCCCGAAGAATTCGAAGTGGTCGCTATCAACGACCTGGCCGATCCTCAGGCACTTGGCATGCTGCTGAAATATGACAGTGCCCAGGGACGATTCCCAGGGACTGTTGAAGTGAAGGGCGATGCCCTTATTGTTAATGGAAAATCAATCAAAATCTGTGCGGAACGCGATCCGAGCAATCTGCCCTGGGCTGACCTGGGCGTGGATGTCGCTCTGGAATCGACTGGTTTCTTCACCGCTCGCGCTAAAGATGGCAAACCTGGTTACGACAGCCACCTCACTGCCGGTGCCAAAAAAGTCGTCATCTCAGCTCCCGCCAAAGACGCACCAGACCTGACTTGCGTCATGGGTGTGAACGATGACAAGCTGACTGCCGATCACAAATGTGTTTCCAACGCCAGCTGTACCACCAACTGCCTCGCTCCCGTGGTTAAAGTGCTGCACGAAAACTTCGGACTGGAACACGGTCTGATGACCACCGTTCACGCTTACACGAACGATCAGCGAACGGCGGACCAGATTCACTCTGACCCACGTCGTGCTCGTGCCGCCGCACAGAACATCATTCCGACCTCGACTGGTGCTGCCAAAGCAGTAGGAATGGTTCTGCCGGAATTACAGGGCAAACTGACTGGTCACTCACTTCGCGTGCCCGTCATCACTGGCTCGATCACCGACCTGGTAGCAACTCTCTCCAAAGAGACCACTCCCGAAGAGATCAACGCCAAAATGAAAGAAGCTGCAGAAGGCCCCCTCAAAGGCATTCTGGAGTACAACACCGATCCGATCGTCTCTACCGACATCATCGGCAACCCCCACAGTAGTATCTTCGATGCTGCCTGGACGACTGCGATCAGCCCTAAAATGATCAAAATCTTCAGCTGGTACGACAACGAGTTCGGTTACTCCAGCCGAACTGCCGACCTGATTGCCAAAATGGCCAGCCTCTAAGCGAAGAGGCAGCCTGCTTGAATCAGCAGAGCTTATAAAAAATAAAACCGCCTTCATCTTCGTGATGAAGGCGGTTTTTATTTTGTCCGTGTTTTCAGAAGTCACACGTCGGCATGCTCCAGATTCGTCGCATGATTTCAGTTCGCCCACCTGCCATCAATTACTGTTTCGGCACGCCGGCCATTTCGTACTGCAACGTGAACTGATGCTGTTCCTGGTCGGGGACGATACTTGTGGTAAGACAGCGTTCCCCTTTGATCGGGTCCCAGGTGACGACTTCGATTTCATTCTCTGCAGGATGAAACCGCAGCAGTCGCAAACCATTTGTTCCGTAATCCGACAACAGTTCGTGGACCTGGTTACCCGCTTTGCCTTGGCTGACTTTACGCATTGCCTGAGTCCGGCTTTGATCACCACAGCAGATCAAAAACAGATTGGCATGTTTCTTGAAACATTTCTTCCACATTTGCTGGGGTGTGTTTCCTCGTTTGTCATGACATTTCGACCACTTCATCCGGCCTTTGGGCGCGTCGAAGTAGTCCCGGCTTTTCTTCGGTCTCTCTTCCGGTCCCAGTCCCATGTGGGAAGTCACAATCGCTCTTCGGTCGGCATGCTTGGTCAGAATGGAATCAGCCCATTCGAGGACCTCGTCCGGGGCGTTGCACTCCAGGTGCAGGATGACAAAACGCATCCCTCCGGCCTCGAAGAGTTGATAGCTATTCGCGTTGTTCCCCGAAACGGCAGCCTCCTCGGGGGCTTTTTCCAGACAGCCGCCGTACCAGTCGAATTCTTCAAATCGCGACTTTGGGAAGTAATCCTGAAACAGGGAAGAGTCGCCACTTTTACCGACCATATCATGGTTTCCAACGGAAATACCGTAGGGCACGCGGCCATGCAGTTTATCCATATGCTCCCGGGCGACTTCCCATTCCGAGGCCTGATTGTGATCGACGATGTCGCCCACATGGCTGACAAAGACCACTTTCTGTCGATCCAAATTATCGATAATCCAGTCTGTCCAGGCAGCAAAAGTCGGATTGGTCACGGGATCTTCGCTGTCCGGTTCCTTTTTGGTTTTGCCTCCGCGATATTGCTGTGTATCCGGAATAACGACGATGCTGAAGCTATCAGTCGGCGCAGCATTTAACTCTTCGGCGTGCACCGAAGTCGAGAACCCGAGAGAAGATAGATTGAATCCTAAAAACAACATGCACGATGTATAACGAATGAAATTCATTTCGCCAATCTTTCCAGACAACAGAAACACAAGAAGAGAAAATAGTCAAATTCCATTGTGACGTCGATCGTGAAGCAGAGGATGAAGATTGAGTCATTTTCTCTTAAAATTCACCAGTTTTTACCGTCTGGAATTCGCATCGCCCCACTTGGCCCGTTTTGGTATATTTCCTGTACAAAACAGTACGGAAAATAAGTCTTCCGTTCCCCCAGGCAGAGCGTTCAAGGAAGAACGAAGATGGCACGTCGAGTCGTCCGATCCGGACATAAAAAAAACTCCTACTTCTCGATCGTATTCTGGTCCCTCAGTCTGATGGCTGTCACGGTCTATGCGGGCTGGCGATTTGGCTGGATTCCTCTTGGAGAGCCGCACCAGAAGCTCACTGATTACCTGCCCCCCAAGACATCGAACATGGTCGCGGCAACTGGCAAAGAGAGTAGCAACGGGCTAACTGCAGAAAACTTGCCCGAGGCAGCCAACATCCCCAGATCGACCGTCACGAATTCAGCCGACTCTTCGTTCTCGTTTGGGAATCAGTCGGAACCTGAAGTGCAGGCCGCCGCAATGACCACCGGTGCCCGTCCGTCTTCGTCACTCATGGGGCATTCCACTCCTCGGGAGCTTAACCTGCCAGAAATCAACAACAACGCTCAACCCGTTCCGTCACAGCAAGAAAACAGCGCCGCAATTCCATCTCGCTCCTTTTCCGCATCCATCTCCAGTCGGGAACCCATCATCCAGGCAGGAAGTGAAATAGATAATGGACAACGAACCAGTGCCGTGCAAGTGGCTACAGTTCCTCCGGAGTCTCGCAACATCCGTCAGCCCGCTCCGCAGTCGACTGACGTTCCTGCTCTCAACGTGCAGGAGATCGATCAACTTCTTGAGGCTAACGAATACTTGAAGGCCCACCGAATGATGTCCAGTGTGTACTGGAAGCATCCGCAGATGCGCCCCCAGTTACAAAACCGGATTGATACCACCGCGAAGTCAATCTACTTCGCCCGACAACCGCATTATTTGAAGCCCTACGAAGTGCAACCCGGCGAGCAACTGCGAAATATCGCTGACAAGTACAATGTCTCCTGGGAATATCTGGCAAGCCTGAACCAACTGGATCCCCAACGCATGCGCGCGGGTCAGAACTTGAAAGTTCTCAAAGGTCCCTTTTCCGTCATTGTCGACCTGTCTGATTTTGAACTCGTCGTCCATGCCTACGGGTACTACGTCAAAAAGTATTCAGTTGGCATCGGCAAAGATGGCTCCTCCCCGATCGGAACATTTCAAGTTCAGAACAAACTGAAGGATCCCGTCTATTACGGACCTGACGGACTCGTGATTCAAAACGATGACCCCGAAAACCCACTGGGGGAATTCTGGATCGACATTGGCGACAGTTACGGTCTGCATGGCACCATCGATCCCGAGTCTATCGGCAAAGCCGAATCCAAAGGGTGTATCCGCATGCTCAGCGGCGACATTGAAGAAGTTTACAACTTTCTCGTCAATGGATCCGAAGTCACGATTAATCGCTGATTCCATTCGTTCCTGAACAAAGACGACTTCCGGCTATACTTAAAGGGCCTGACGGGACTGTTCCTGTCAGGCTCTTTTTTCGCGCGCTGTTAAAGCGAACCTGGCCCGTTCCTCTCCCCTCTATGGGAATATAACGGAGAGACGAATGACCCTGCTTCGATGTGGTTTCACCAGGAAGTGGTATTAACTAACCTGTTGAGCATTAAGAGTTTAAGAACAATAGTTTTCTTTACTCGAATCTGTTTTACATATTGAATCCGAACCTTCTACAATGGAGCCTGACGTGTTACTTGCTTTGGAGCTAATGCCTGTTCCGATGACAACCGTAGAGACCGTTCGCGAAAGTTATGCTCGCTGCCGGCAGAACCCCGATTTTTTCGATGCGTTCTACGACCACTTTGCGCGAAAGTCTTCCGAGATTGGTCCCCTCTTCTCTAATACGGATATGCAGAAACAGAACGAACTGCTCAGCGATGCGATCGTCAGCCTGATCTCCTTCGCCAAGGGGGACTCCGCCGCACGCCAGCACATCGAAGAAATCAGACTCAGCCATGATCGTTACCAACTCAATATCAAACCGAAATGGTATCCGTTCTGGATAGAGGCTCTGCTCGATACCATCAAAGAGTCCGATCCCGATTGCACACCGGAACTCCTGGAGAATTGGCAAACCGTCATCCAACCCGGAATTGATCATATCCTCTCCTTTCACTCCGGCGTCCGCCGGGATGAGTCCGCGGAGTGAGCGGCGCTCTTGTTCGGAATCGTGTTTGCCACGAGACAGAGAGAGGGCCGTATTAAGAGACACTTGTCAGAATGAGAATGAGGCTTATACGTGATTCTCTATCGTGAACGTGAGTCGAGGGAACGAGGTAGGTGAGTAGGAGCGGAAAAGGATAGTAATTCACTGGAAGGAGTGTTATTCTTCAGGGTGCCCATCGCCCACTCACTTCTCTATTCGAGCGTCCAGGATGTCGATAACCGATTACATTAAGGAAGATCTGCTTGCCCGCATCTGCAGTGGCGAGGAATCGGGAGAATCGTTGACGCTCCAGAAGTTGTCCGGCCAATACGGTGTCTCTATTACACCGGTCCGTCTTGCCGTAAGCGCATTGATCGACGAAGGCTATCTTCATAAAGAGAAAAACCGGCGGTTGCAGATCAATAAAGAGCGAATTAAAACAGCCGGTCCGTTGTCACCTCGTCCGGAACCTCCGCGAGATTATTATGAGCTTCTGAAAACGGAGCTCATCAGTTTAAGTCTGCAGGGCGAAGAAGTTTTTATCCGTGAAGAAGCGACGGCGGAAAAGTTTGAAATCAGCCGCTCCAATGTGCGGCATATTTTCTCCCGACTGGTGGGCGTTGGACTTCTCGAACATTATCCGCGGCAAGGCTGGAAGGTGCGTCCCTTTCGTCAGTCGGATCTCGATGCGTTTATCGAAGTGCGCGTCATGATGGAGCTGAAAGCGCTGGAACTCGCCCGCACTAAACTCGACCCTGTCCGGTTAAAGGAATATTACGACAACAATCGGTATCCCTCCGAGACGGAACAGCAAGCCCACATTGACGACCGGCTGCATGCGTACTTAATCGAAATGGCCGGAAATCCGTATATCTATGACTTTTTTGAACGTCATGGTCGTTACTTCGAAATCCTGTTCACCTGGGAAGGCCGCGACTCGAATGCCTCTTGCCAAACGGTCGAACATCATCGTGCGATTTTATCGGCGATGTTACAAGAGGACTGGAACAAGGCTGCCGATGCACTCAAGTTGCACATCGAGAATAATCATCCCCTATTAAAAAACCTGAGCCGGCCTTCTTCCGATCAATCAATCACGATTTTCTCTCACTCTTGATAGAGTGCTTCAACTTGGTGATAGAGTGCTTCAATCTGGCTCATGACTTGATCACGAAACGAAAAAACGATAGTCCCCTCGCAAGAGAAGACCATCGTTTAAAATCATTTTATTTCAATGTGCTACACCCTCATTCTTCGAACATGGCACATAGAAGTAGCGAACCTACTAATTTTGTTTTTCAGCCTGAGCATTTACTTTTGATTTCTTCTCAGAGCTCTTCTGTTGTTCGCCTTTTTCTTTCATTTTCTTGTCCATCGATTTATCGGAAGGTCGAACATCAAAGTTCTTGTCATTAACCCGAACCTGTTGAGCGATTAATGCCGGTTCACCATTAATGCGCCCCTGGTGGCCCAGTACGCGAATAGAAGTTCCTTCCTTCAATTCGACACCTTCAAATTTGTCGACAGGTCCAAGGTTTACCTGACGCTTTTGATCTTTCCCGTCCATCTTGACCCGCGCGATAACAAACTGGTCTTCATGTCCTCGGAAGTTGGTTTCACGAGTATCCGTGATTTCCCCCTTCAATCGCATCATTCCTCGACGTGCGGGGAGTTCGTTAGTGATTTCCTCACCGTTGAATACGACCGTTTTCGCCATGAGATGGTCTTCACCATTGACTCGAGCACGGACCCCTGTCAATTCAACCTGACTACCTTCTTTCAGCCCCAGTGGATTTACTTTGTCTTCTGGTCCAAGACAGGCTTTCATCGTTGAACCATCTTCTTTAGTGATCGTCGCCACGATTTTTTTCTGATCAGAATCGATCATTGACCTTGGGTGCATCTCTTTAATCTTACCACTCAGTTCGATTCGAGATCGTTCCTGCATGGCCATATTCTGTTCTTTATCAGATCGTTTCTGGCTTTCATCCTGTGCCTTTTCCAAGTCAGTGAGGAACAGAGTATGAATCGCGTCGAAGCGACCATCGTTGTCATAATCGACCCCGACATTAACCCAACCGACCATATTCACATCGTCTTCATGTGACTCACTTTGCTGCTGATACTGCTGGTTCTGACTCTGTTGGTTTTGACCCTGCTGAGCGGCAGAGTTTTGATTCTGTTCTGTCGTCACAGGGCGACGGGTTTCCTGGGGTTGAACAGTCCCATTTCGATTCTGCTCATTCTGCGGTACACCAAACGTGCGAGTGGTGTTATCTTCTGCTCCAGGCTGATTGGCAATCTGCGTCTGGTTTGTCGACGGTTTACTGGAGTCATCCTGAGCAAAAGCAGGTCCCGAAAATGCAACCGAAAGGCCGCAGAGGGACGAAAGCATTAATTTATTAGAATAGATCATCAAACGTTTCCTTCTGTTTTTTGATTATGTCATCGTTTGGAAATTAGCGGCGCTGATCATGACGTAACGTTTTTAAAACGAGTCAATCACAGCTTCGCTCGCAAACGGAATTGAAAAAATTAAGAGGGCGAAACACGGGCTGGCAGGAGTAATACCCACCACCAACCCGCGATCACACATCCTTAGACTACTATCTCTCATTAAATAATAAAATTACTCGACAACCGACCCGGATTAGTCCCAGTCCCACCAGTCATCGTTGGTGTAATAGTCGTCGTAATAACTATCGGAATAGTCAGACTGTCGGTCTCGGTAGGTACGGTTGCGATCTTCTCGATCCTCGTACCAGTCGTTGTCGTTCCGACTGTTGTTTCTGTAGTGAGAGTAGTTCCCTCGATCCCGGTTGAAATCACCACGATGGTTTCTTCCATACTGGTTATCCCAAGGCCGGTTGTAACGAAATCCTTCGTCACCATAGCTCCAGGATCGGTCCTGATAACCGAAGTCGTCATCACCATCCCAGTAGAAGTACCCACCACTGTCACCGTAGAGTCGGAAGTTGTCATCGCGATAACCACGTCGATTGTCCCAACGGCGGTCGCCACGGTTGCCTCTCTGATATCGATCACGGTCGTATCGGTCTCGATCATTTGAGTAACCATATTCGTCCCGGTCGCGACGATCTTCCCGTCGGTCGGCTCTATCTCGATTACCGACCCAGTCACGGTCTCCATCTCGATAATTGTTCTGTCGTCGATCCCGGTTATCGTTGCGATAGTCGCCTCGATCACGGGTATCGTTATCACGAGTTCGAGTATTGCTTCGAGCGTTCACGTCAACGTTAGCGTCAGGTTGAGCGGCCCGATTAGATCGAGAGGTTGCCCCATCTGCCGTAACGCCGCTAGATGTCGCTGGAGTTTCCGTTTGCACATTAACCCCGGCGTCTGTATTAGCACCTTGTTGAGTAGCGTTAATGTCTGCGGAAACATCTTGAGCGAAAGCGGTGTTTGTTACACCGACCCCGAAAGTTAATGCCAGTCCACCCAGAGATGTATAGATCAGTTTCTTAATCATGTTATGTTCCCTTCCTTCAATTTGTTTTGGAGCGTCTCAAAATTAGTACAGACATCCCATGCATCGTCCATAACAATCAGCGCGCAAGCTCATAGCGGACGGCAATAGTGGTGTCTATTCTGATTCAGAGTGCGTTACCCGATTGACAAGTTCACTTGTCAATCAGCTTTGGAGTCGAATTGATTAGAATCAGGGGCTGCGTCTAGGACTGCTGCCACTTACTGTCTTCCAGCCGCGAAAACCTCTTCTTACGGAAGGCTATCTCTGCTCGGAGCCAAGCTTGATCTGTTAAGCCAGCTCGGTATTGATCAGGCAGGTTTGTCGGCGTAGCAATCGAATTTCCCGTGATGGGTTGCCACTACGCCGTTGCAGCTTCTTAGAAAAGCCTGATCCAGTAAACAGCATTGAAGTCACTTGACAGTCATTAATTTGTGCAAGATGTATGCCGGTAATCGAATTCATTTGAGCAGATTTAGAGTTTTTCACTCAAAGTCATCACAACACTCTCTATATCAGAGCTTGTAGTTCTCTTCGACACATTGCAGAACCGCATTTAAGATCAATATTCGCTGATCTGTTCCAGGTAATCGAACGAACTTCTGCCGGATCAGCATTCAGTCTGGTTGGTGGACAGTCAGACTGTAAGTCTATCCAGGCGGCACGTGATTTCGACGAGTTCTATAGACAACAGGGATAAGCATTGCTGATGTCGATTCATCGATTCCATGAAAAACGCCAACTGCGGACCTGAGTGTCCGGTTGGCGTTTGTGTCTTACTGGTTGTTGACTTCAGAAGTTAGTTCAGGCTGTGCTGAGGATCCCATCCCGCGACGATTGCATCCGGGGCGAGAACGAAGATTTCAACACGTCTGTTTTTACTACGGGTACTGTCATCCATGTTGTCGATGACGGGTTGGAATTTACTGTACCCGGCCGCTCCCATACGAGTTTCAGCCACACCCCCATTTGATAGTGCCAGGACCACCGAGTTCGCCCGGTTGGTCGAGAGGTGCCAGTTGGTAGGATGGTTGGATTTCGTCGTAGACTGAACAATGTTCTTGTCGTCGGTATGACCCACGACGAGAATATTCAGATCTCGGGCATCGCCATCACTCATGATCGCCGCGAACTCATTTAACAGTGGAGTAGCATCTTTCTTCAGACGGTCGCTTCCAGAGTCAAACAGAATGTCCGAATGAAACTTACTGACTCCCGTGTGCGGATCGAATTCAAAGTCTTTGTATTTGTTGGCCAGTTCCTGAAAGCGACGGCTGGTCTCATCAGACAGAGGGCTGTCGGCGTTCTGAGCCTGTTTCAACAGACTGACATAGCGATTCTGTAGTTCACTTCGCTCTGCATTCAGATTGCCTAAACGACTATTCGCCGTCTGCAATTGAGAATCCATGCTGGCAAGCTGCTGTTCCAATTGTTGCTTTTCAACAGACAGCGATTGAGCCATCTGACTGGCCTGTGATGACTGGGCCACCAGTGACTGATTCTGTTGATACAACTGCCGAGCCCGAAGCTGGCTCACACGTAACTGGTCCTGGGGAACAGTATTGCAACCGACAACGAACAGACAGATAGAAGCCAAACTTCCCAGCAGGCAAAACGACTTGAGGCGAGACATTCAGAGACTCCTTATTACCCCTGCAATTCAGACGTATGTAGTCGATCAATTCAGACTATGAGCATCTCCGGTCGGTTCCACCAATGTAGAAACGGACGTACCGGTATCGACAGACTCAAATGGCTGTTATGGATCGAAATAGATTATTCAGGTTCGTAAGGGGAGAGAGAGTTTCGACTTGTACCCGGCAGCGGAGAGAAGGTGCTGTCGGTCAGGCAAGTCGAGCGGGTTTATATCGCTCTCTGAATTTTGTGCCAAGGCCGTTTTTTACAAAATTGAGCAAAAACCAAGGGTCGCCCCAGATTTATTTTCGAATACAAGTTCGGGACCCAAGTGATCTGATCGAAGCAGAGGAACTCCATATTAAGTGTAAATTCATACCATCGCAGTTCTTAATTGGCTTAACGCGTCGATCAGCTTGTCGATATCTGCCTGCTCTGTATAAAGATGTGTGCTGACTCGAAGCAGCTTCAACCCGTTCCAGTAAATCACTGGCACTTCGATTCCAAAGTCCTTCAGCAAGCGAGCCTGGAGCGGATCGGGTTGTCCGATATGTTTATCCCCCTCGGGAACTTCACCGATGGGGATAGAGACCATACTTCGCCGATGATCGTCACTCGCCATCGACAGCGGCTCGATTGAAAAGAGTTCCGAAATACGATCCGCCGCCTGCTGTGCCAAAGGAAAGCTGTGCTGCTGAAAAGTTTCCGTCCCGACTTTATTCCAGAAGTCGAGCGTAGCCGACAATGCGAGCCACGCGGCGTCATTGTCCGTTCCCTGCCAGAGAAACGCATCTTTCCAGTGCTTCGGTCTTCCACTCAGGCTACGGCCCCAGCTTGTCATTAATGGTTTCAGCTTCGATTTGAAGGCACCACGCACATAAAGGAAACCTGTTCCGAAGGGAGCCGACATCCATTTATGGCAACTGGACGTATAAAACTGACATCCCAGATCATTCAATTGAACCGGGTGCATTACCAGTGCATGAGGGCCATCCACACACACGGCGATATCGTGCTGACGAGCCCGTTGGCAGATTTCCTTGATTGGAAAACAAAGTGACGTCGGTGACGTAACATGACTAAGCACGATCAAACGTGTTCGGTCGGTCACTCTCTCAAACAGACTATCAATCAACTCTGCGGTAGACATCGGAGAATTGGGCAACTGTGCCATTCCAAACGTTGCCCCTTGCTGCTGACAGGCTTCTCTCCAGATATTCTGAACAGCGCCGTACTCATGATTGGTGAGCAAAACTTCATCGTCCGGCTCCAGAGAGAGCGATTGGGCAACGATGTTCATGGCGACAGTTGCGTTACTCGTCAGCAGCAGGCTATCCGACTTGGTCCCCAGAAATTGAGCCATCCGGACCGTCACCTGTTCCAACATCTCTTCACGCGTGCGAAAGAAAAATTCCGAAGGCTGACTTTCGATTTTCTGCAGATGTTCCTGATGTGCCTGTTGGATCGGTAAAGGAGAAGGACCAAACGAACCATGATTCAGGTAGGTCACCTCCGGGTCGAGTGACCATAGTTTCTTCCATGGTGGGGAAAGATCGTACTCCTTCAATCCGGACCACATGCCAAGGACTCCTACCTGCGTTTGCTTTTTAACTTTGTGAATCGTGTTACTTATGCGTGTTGATCATCTGTCTGGTTCAGCGGAGGATAACACATCAGCCCCCAGTCTTCCCGCGCACCATGATTAATTAGAATGGTGAGAAACACTGGCTGCAAATGACCCAGCATTGTCGCACATCGACGGAGGGCCGTGCGGTTCAGTTTGCCACCACAAGTTGCCGCACCATGCACGAGCTGGCAGCGAACGAGATAAATTCGTTCCATTACCCGGTTCAGCAACAGCCCCCACCGTTCTTCCAAGTACCAGGTCCGCGCGTCGTACATGACTTTCTTGGATTGCCCCGCTCGTTTGGGAGTCGGATCTTGCCAGAAGAATTTACTGAGGTGCTCATCCTCCAGAATCGCCATGACCAACTTGCGATGTTTCCGCAAGATGGACGCTAGGCAATCATCATGATCGAGCTTCACGATCTTTTTGAGAAAATCGGCCCACGACGACGCGTCCGAAACCGGAGTCCGATCTTTGGGATTCCAAACACCATACAATGTATTGAGAGAAATCCAGAGTAGGATCAGCTGCTGATCGTGGCTGGCCTCCAGTTTCTCCACCTGTTCGAGCCAACTGCATGCGCGATGAATCCGGATGACGGTGTCCCGCTCGTATCCTGTTTCGCTCAGACTCGTTTTGTACGGTTTCCACGCCCGGCGAATCTCTTCTACTGTCTG
Source organism: Polystyrenella longa (assembly GCF_007750395.1). GTDB lineage: Bacteria > Planctomycetota > Planctomycetia > Planctomycetales > Planctomycetaceae > Polystyrenella > Polystyrenella longa. The sequence goes on from NZ_CP036281.1 coordinate 5,435,924, forward strand.
GTAAATAACAGCCGGTGATGCCGATGGCGTTTTTTCCTTTAGCGGGTTCTGGCTTTTCTCAGTCATCATTTAGTGTCCCGCTGAATTTCTCGGTCATCAATCCAAAAATGTTCGCCCTGCCAGCGTAGCAGGATGAGCGTGATAAGAAAATGATTTGTCCACCTCGAACTGGGGTACTTTCGAGGCGACACAAAATCGCCGTTTAGCCTGGTCAGGGTAAGATGCAGGAAAAATCGGTTGTTTCCCGACCTCCGCACAGTTTACGATATGAGATCACCCTCCGGAGAACCTCGATGCGCCTTCCTGATCTGCCCACCTCAATTGTCACCCCCCGATTGCGACCGACTCTATTATTCGGTTGTTTCATTCTGTTCTCTGCCGCGTCTATCGCTGCTGCGGAGGACTCACTCCCTTTCGAGGATTTAGAAGCGGACTTCACAATATCGATTCAACCGTTGTTGAAAACATATTGCAACGACTGCCACTCGACGGACGCCCAAGAGGGAGATCTCGACCTCGAACGATATGCAGGGTTTCAGCACGTCCGGCAAGCCCCCGCACCGTGGCAGAAGGTGATTGAAATGCTCGACAACGGAGAGATGCCTCCGGAAGAGAGCAAGCAACTGACGGCGGAAGAAAAAAAGTCACTACTGAAATGGGTCCGACATTATCTTGATACCGAGGCTCGCTCCAACGCGGGTGATCCAGGGCCGGTTGTGCTCAGGCGTTTGAACAATGCCGAATATACTTACACTATCCAGGACCTTACTGGTGCCGAACTCAATCCGGCGGAACAGTTCCCTGTCGATGGTGCAGCGGGGGAAGGATTCACCAATACGGGCAACTCGCTCGTCATGTCCCCGTCACTGGTGACTAAATATTTTGACGCCGCCAAAGGGATCGCCAGTCATGTAGTTCTGTTGCCTGACGGAATTCGATTTTCGACAGGAAGCTCTCGTCGCGACTTCACCGACGAAACCGTCGCCCGCATTCAAGAAATTTATACACGCCACACCGGCCCGATGGGTGATTCCCATTTACTGGATCAATGGAACGTGGCGGATACGGCTGTGCTCACCAAAGACGATGGTCGCGTCGACCTCGCGCGTTATTTCGGTGTGTTGTTGAAACATCGAGATTCGTTGATATCTGGCAAGGTGAACTTTGAAGAGATCGCATCCGCTGAAAAGGTGAACGCGAAATATCTACAGCTCCTGGGAACAATGCTGGTGGCCCCTCTGGATGATTCCATCCTGTTGAATCAATTGCGGCAGCGCTGGCAAACAGTCACTCCAGAGCAGGGCGATGAAATCATCGCCGAGATTCGTGCCTGGCAGCAGCAGTTATGGAAGTACAACAAAGTTGGCCAATTTGGAAGCATTCGCGCCTGGCAGGAGGGTGTGAACCCGATCAGTTCTTCACGACAGTTCCGTTTTCCTCTTTCTTCAGAGAAAGCAGGTGAAGATCTGATTCTCTCACTACAGGCAAACAATGCCGGTGACGAAAGCCCTGATGATGTCGTCCTTTGGCACCAACCCCGATTCGTTCGACCGGGACAATCCACATTGTTGCTCAGCGATGTACGAGCCATTTCGATCTTGCTACCGGAACTCCGAACAGAAACATTAACGAAGATCGAAAACTACCTCTCTGCTGCTCAGGAAATACGTAATCAAACAGCAACAGAGAACGAGCAAATGGACGTGAACAGTCTTGCGGCGCGGCACGATATCGATCCGCTACTCATGCCGGGATGGTTGAGCATGCTGGGACTTGGTGGAAATACATTGTCCTCTCAAGACTACCTTCATGTGGCTTATCAGGATCCCACTCGGGAGTCGGTTAAAGGGTGGGGGTTCCCCGAGGCTCCCGCATTAATGCTGCTGAGTAATCCCACAGATGACACATTAAGAGTTCCCGGAGAAATGCTTCCTCATTCGATTGCCGTTCATCCTCGCCCAGAACGTTGGGTGGCCGTTGGTTGGCAGAGCACTATCCAGGGTAGTGTCCGCGTGGAGGCAGAAGTTCAGGACGCCGATCTTGGTTGTGGAAACGGGGCAAACTGGTCACTCGAACTTCGACGAGGATCTCAACGCGAAGTTTTACAGTCCGGCACCGTGGCCGGCATGACCGCCGCTAAGGTCGATCCGATAACAAACATCTCTCTTCAGCCCGGCGATATGATCTCACTGGTCATCGACCCCCGCGACCGTGACCACGCCTGCGATTTGACTCGGATTGAATTGAAAGTCACCGAACTAGCGGAAGAGCAGCGTAGTTGGTCCTTAACCGAGGATTGTGCCGCAACGATCGCCGACGGAAATCCGCACGCCGATCAACATGGCAATCTTTCAGTCTGGCATTTTTATTCAGGAATGATCGAGGAAAACCTTTCCGATAATCAATATATTCCACGTGGTTCCCTGCTAGCTAAATGGTTGGGAGAACCGGATTCAGAACGGGCTCATTCACTGGCAAAGCAACTCCAACAATTGTTGAATGCAGGACCAACCGATGCAACCACCGAGGAGGATCGTCAACTTTACTCCCGGTTACATAGTCTGAACGGTTTGCTCTTTTCTCAAATCGACTACGCGACTCTCGCACTGCGATTGCCAGAGGAGCGAGCTAACGAAAACCAATTCGGTTTTAATCCACAAGAAATTGAATCAACCAATATTCAACAGGTCACAGAGCGGGGCGACCTCATCGTTACAGCACCAGCTCAATTAATGTTCCGGCTACCAGCTGACATGCTTCAAGGGGCCGATTTCGTCACGGCGGCCACACTGCAGATGGCACAAGGCTCTGTTCAGGTCCAAGCGTCAGACCAAGTTCAAACCGACTGGGAGAATTTGCAACCGGGCCTGCCAGTGCTACTTCCAGAAGGAAGTGGAACGCGTAAACAATGGGAAGCCTCTCTGGAAGAATTCCGAGATCTGTTCCCCTTAGCGATGTGCTATCCCAAAATCGTTCCTGTCGACGAAGGGATTTCGATCGTGTTGTATCATCGGGAAGATGAGCACCTGAAGCGGCTCATGCTCTCAGACGAGGAGTCCCAACGACTCGACCAACTCTGGAGTGAATTGCGATATATCAGCCAAGATGCCCTGACCAGCCTGGTCGTGCTGGAACAGTTGATTCAATTCGCCACACAGGATGGCGAACCGACGTTATACGAACCTCTTAGGGAACCGTATGAATTGCGGGCCTCAGAGTATCGAAAATGGTTACTGGAAACGGAGTCTGTTCATCTACAGGCATTACTCGAATTCATAACCAGAGCTTACCGGCGTCCGTTGACGCCACGGGAAACAACGGCCATTCAGGAACTTTACGCTCAATTCCGTGAAGAGGAGATGGATCACGAAGAGGCATTCCGACTGACATTAGCTCGCGTGTTAACGTCTCCGGCGTTTTTATATCGACTGGAAGAACCGGGCGAAGGCTTGGAACCGACACTGGTATCCGACTTCGAACTGGCGACTCGGCTCAGTTATTTTCTCTGGTCGTCTACTCCCGATGCAGAACTGACTCGACTAGCTTCCGAAAACCGTCTGCACGAACCGGAAGTTCTGGCGGCTCAGACACGCCGCATGCTGGCCGACCCAAAGATTCGACGGATGGCGATCGAGTTCGGCTGCCAGTGGTTACATATCCGCGATTTCGATCAACATGATGAAAAAAGCGAAGCTCACTTTCCCGAGTTTGCGACAATTCGGAAAGACATGTATGAAGAATCGATTCTCTACTTCACCGACTTGTTTCAAAACGACCGGTCGATCCTGGATCTCATCGAGTCTGACTACACATTCCTCAACGAGAATCTGGCGACATTTTATGAAATCCCCCACGTCACCGGCCCCGACTGGCGACGTGTGGAAGGGGTCCGGCAATATGGTCGCGGTGGCATTTTAGCTCAGGCGACCACATTATCGAAACAATCGGGAGCGTCCCGGACGAGTGCGATTTTGAGAGGAAACTGGGTTTATGAATCTCTCCTGGGAGAACGTCTTCCTCGTCCTCCTCAGGGAATTCCCATTTTGCCTGAAACCGTTCCTGCAAGTCTTACGGAACGTCAACTGATTGAACAACACAGTTCTGTCGCCTCCTGTGCGAAATGCCATGAGCGTATCGATCCATTCGGGTTCTCGCTCGAAGGGTTCGACGCCATTGGTCGTAGACGATCCGTCGATGGTGGCGGACATGCGATCGACACTTCGACGACTCTGAGAGATGGAACCGAGATTGAAGGCTTGTCGGGGCTTCAGCAATATCTGGGGGAATCTCAACGCGAAACCATCGTGCGTCAATTCTGTCGAAAGCTGTTAGGATATGCCCTCGGACGGTCTGTTCAGCTTTCTGACGAACCTTTAATCGATGAAATGATGACAAAACTGAGTCAAAACGGTTATCGTATAGTCACTGCCGTCGACACGATTATTCAGAGTGAACAGTTCCACAAGATTCGTGGTCGCGATTTCAGTCCTCCATTTGAAGTCACCGACACGCCTTGAATTTGTTTCTCTCCAACACGGCCAACTGAGCTGGAGTTTGCCAGCTTATAGTTTGCTGTACTTTTCGGTTAACAACCTCCGGTAATGATAACGCCTGCTAACTAAGGTAAAGAACTATGTTTGATACATCACGTCGCCAGTTCCTGTGCGGTCTCGGTGTGACAATGGCGTTACCCTGGATGGAATCACTGAAGCTGCTAGCCGACGAAAAACAAATTGACGCAGCAACGGGAGAAGCCCCCAAGAGATTTGGGGTCCTGTTCTCCGGAAATGGATTTCATCACACCGAGTGGTGGGCCAAAGGTGCGGGCGCAGAAATGGAGTTGGGCCGAGTTCTGGAACCGTTGCAGTCTCACCGAGAGAAAATGCTGTTTATCAAAGGGCTGTACAACGAAGAAGCGTTGAAAGGAAACATCCACAGTTCGCAAACAGGCAACCTTCTTTCCGGTGCCCCCCTCGCCTCCGGTGGAGACATTCATTCCGGCACCAGTGTTGATCAGGTCCTTGCCCAAACCTATGGTAAAGGAACCAAAGTTCCCAGCCTGGTACTCGGTTGTGAGAAATCAAACCCGGCAGTGCACAAGAACTATTCGATGCTCTACAGCTCGCACATCTCCTGGAGTTCTCCCACCACGCCAACTCCACTGGAAGTCTATCCGGCACTCGCATTCGATCGCATGTTCCGGCAGTCTGCTTCCGCCGCTGATCAAAGCGTCTTGGATGCCGTACTGGAAGACGCGTCCGATTTGCGAAGAACGATCAGTAAGAATGACCGACGCAAGCTGGATGAATACCTGAACTCGGTACGAGAGGTCGAGCAGCGAATAGACCAGGCCAATAATCGAGGCGAATTCCAAGGCTGGCGCCCGACTTTAATAGAACCCAATATTCCTCGGCCCACAGATGGAATCCCACAGGACATTGCCGAGCATATGCGTCTGATGTGCGACATTCTAGTTCTGGCGTTTCAAACAGATACCACCCGAATCTGTACGCTTAAACTGAACAACGATCATTCGTCGCTCCGCTTCCCGAACTTAAATATCGACTACATGATCCACCACCTGCTGTCTCACCAGGAATCGGAAGACTGGCTGCGGGTGAATCAATTCTTTGTCGAGCAGTTAGCCTATATTGCTGACAAGCTTGATGCTGTTGAAGAAGGGGAACGAACCGCCCTCGACAACAGCATCCTCCTGTTCTGCTCCAGTATGTTAACCGGAGGTCACATAGCGACCGATTTGCCTGTTGTGATTGTCGGTCGCGGAGGAGGGAATCTCGAAACAGGACGCGTGCTCGACTATTCCGATAAACCTAATCGGAAAATGTGCAGCCTGTATCTTTCCCTGATGGAAAAATACGGAGTCCAACTTGATCGGTTCGGAGATTCCACAGAACGCCTGTCGGAAGTCTAATGACGATTATTCGCCGTCATTCTTCGCATCGACTTCATTTTCGTTCTCCTCGGGAATATCAACGTCGATGTCAGGGACGGTGATCGTTTTCTCCTTGGTTCCGACATCCACATCGGGTCCGCGTACGTCGACGTCAGGCATTCTGCCTTCTGTCGCTTCCACGTCTATATCCGGGAGCTCTCCTTCGTCTCTCACGTCTACGTCGCAGCCGGTCATCAACAGGGCACCCGGAAGGATTAACAGGCCAAAGAGGCTTTTCTTCCATGGGTCTGCAAAGACTCGCTTACTCGATGATGAGATTGTTTCGTCACATTCGTTTTTATTGCAGTTCTTGCCAGACATCAGTTTTCTCCATTGAGAGTTAGGATGATGAGATTATTCTTTTCGGTCATGAACGTCTAAATCGATAAGGACAGAAAATGTCCAAAGAGCGATTGACGCAGGAGTCGAAAAGCATGATTCAGCTAAAGGCAAAAGGCATGCCTATCCCTGATTTTCTCTCCTGACACCGCTATTCCAGCCGGGAAGCGCCCAAATAACGGTCCAGAACTCTCGCTGCATTGGTTCTCTGCGATTTTGCGTCCTCGCTGTTGATTCTCAAACGACCACGATGGTTCATCGCCATACACAACCTCGCCGACGAAATGCACACTTGATCACATGGGGCAATATAAAACCGTTGCCAAACCTCACGGAAGTGACTAATCAGCTAAATAATGATTTGAGGACAGCACGTCATAATAATGTGGCTGGCAAGATGTTCGTTCGAGCAAAAAAGAGTAAGATAGCTCCGCGTGCGAATTCACTAGGTACATCTAATTTTATGACGAACCAAGGGTGAAAGATCACGCATCGATTTGCTACTCTGTTTTGATGCTTTCTTCTCTGTCGATTTAATCAGATCGATCAAAGGCGAATACGAAAAGTTCTACGGTTACCCTCCTCGAAAATCCCGATTTAGCTAGAACTACAAGGTCAGGAAGATCCTCTCTTGTGATCGCTAAAGATAGGGAACTATCTTGTCGGGAATGAGGGCCAGAAATCCATGAATGGAATCAGGCCCACGTTACTCCTTCTAATACAGGCATTCCACGGGAGTCCGGATGGGTACTCTGATTGAGTTTTTCTCCAAGCTGTTCGACACGTCCGATTTCCCCGCGCGCTGGTACTGTGGAAAATGGACCTCCGGACACGGGTGGCTGCATATCATCTCGGATCTGGCGATCTGGGGGGCCTATATGGCGATCCCCGTGGTGCTGGTCACCTTTGCATTCCGCCATCGGAAGGAAATTCCCTATAGCAACATCTACCTGCTCTTTGCCGGTTTCATCCTGGCTTGCGGCACCACCCATCTGATTGAAGCGATCATTTTCTGGCACCCGGTCTATCGACTGTCGGGCATTTCTAAATTAGTGACCGCCTCCATTTCGTGGGCGACGGTGATTGTTTTGATACGCATGGCTCCACAAGCGATGGAATTACCAGGCCTGAAGAGATCCAACACAAAACTGGAACGGGAGATCAAGCGTCGACGCGAAGCAGAGAAAGATCTGGTCGAAACAGAAAAACTCTTTCGCATCACGTTTGAAAATGCCGCAGTCGGAATGGCGCATGTCGCACCGGATGGAACGTGGCTACGCGTCAATAATCGTTTGAGCGAAATCGTCGGCTATACACCTGAGGATTTGTTGCAACTCACCTTTCAGGACATCACCCACCCAGAAGATCTCAATGCAGACCTCGAAAGTTACTCCAAACTACTCGCTGGAGAGATCGAGAAGTACGCTATGGAAAAGCGTTACTATCACAAAGAGGGTAACATCGTCTGGATTCTGCTGACCGTCTCGCTAGTCAAACATGAAAATGGCGAGCCTGATTATACTATTGCCATTATTCAAGACATTACGGAACGGAAGACACTGGAAGAAGCTTCTGCTGAAACTCAACGATTGCTAAGTACCTTCATGGAGAATGCGCCTTCCGCAATGGGAGTAGTGGAATTAGCTCCGGATAATTCCGACATCCTGCATTTACTCGACAACCCTGCAGGAGAACGTTTCTTCAACGTAACGGAGGGGGGGACTTCCGGAAAATGGTCGATAGAACACCTTAACATGTGGCCTGCCGCAGTTCAGGAATGGATTGAAAATTACCGCAAGGCTCAGCGAAATCAATCGACAGTTAACTTCCAGTTTCAATTCATCCCACCCGATTCGCCTGTCGATTCAGAGCAAACATTGCCTTTGGATAATCAGATCTGGCTGAACGTGAATATGGCCTATCTGGGTACCGGGGAAGAGGGACGTGATCGATTCTGTTACATCGCCAGCGATGATACATTTCGGAAGCAGTCTGAGTTTCGCTTACAACGCAGCCACGACACTTTTTTTCATCTCATCGAAGCGGCTCCCTTTGGAATTCATATCGTCGACGATCAGTTACGAATGAGCCAATGCAGTTCCGGCACAGAGAAACTATTTGGTTCAGCTGACCTATTGGTCGGTTTAAGTATGGATCAAATCTTCACTCGTCTTTGGGGCAAACAGATTTCCAGTGAACTGATGGCCGTGTTTCAACAGACTTTAACGTCGGGAAAATCTTATACGGCGAGCGACTACAGTTTGTACAACCTGGATAATGGCAAACTGGAGTATTTCGACTGGGAAATTCAGCAGATCATCTTGCCCGACGGAAAGTATGGCGTCGTCTGTTATTTCTACGAGACGACCCAGTGGAAGGAAGCCGAACTGGCTGCACGCGAAAGCGAGAGCCGCTTGAAACTGGCGACCGAACTGGTGAAAGTCGGCGTGGTTGTTTGCGAATGTGAGAACAAGCACGTGATTCTGGACAAGATCGCCGCAGAACAATACGGCTTGCCTTCGGAGTCGGCACTTACACTGGAGGAATATCGAAACTGTTTCTTCCCTGAAGATCGAGATCGCTTCGACGATCAAATGCATCACGCAATTGCCCCCGGTAACCAGTCGACCCCAACTCTTGAATACCGCGTTGTGCAGAAAAATGGTTCGAGACGCTGGTTGGGAATTTGTATGCAGGTCGAGTTCGAAATTTCGTCTACCGGCTCTCCCGAACCGAGCCACTGGTTGATTGCCTCAATTGACCTTACCGAACGGAAACGACACGAAGAACAACTCGACCTTGCCCGGCAACAGGCGGAAGCGGCCAACAGAGCCCGTGGAGAATTTCTGGCTAACATGAGTCACGAAATCAGAACACCCATGGCAGCATTAATGGGGCACGTCGAAATCCTGATGACTCATTTGCAGGACCCCGATAATCGCGAAAGTGTCCGCACCATTAAACGGAACGGACATCACCTTCTGGAGATTCTCAATGATATCCTGGATATCTCTCGCATTGAAGCGGGTAAACTCGAAGTCGAGCAAACCCGTTGCGATATTGTGCAACTTCTGAAGGACATCGACTCTCTGATGCGAGTCCGAGTCGACGCCCACCGTGTCAATTTCATTATCACCGCAACTGAAAAGATTCCCAAGTTCGTACAAACAGACCCTAAACGGCTGAAACAGATTTTGCTCAATCTGGTTGGGAATGCGATCAAGTTTACTCATATCGGTCAGATCAAAGTCGAAGTCATCTTCAATTCTGACGAAAGCCAGATTGAGTTCCATGTCGAGGATACTGGCATTGGAATTCCCCAAGAGATACTCAGCACCCTATTCCGCCCCTTCAGCCAGGGAGACGCTTCCCGGACCAGAAAATATGGCGGAAGTGGACTGGGACTTGCCATCAGTCAACGCCTTGCAGGCTTATTGGATGGGAGCATCACCGTCGAAAGTCAAACAGGGGTTGGCTCAACGTTCGTGGTTAGCTTACCTATCCTGGATAAGGAAGAACTTGATCTCATCACTTTAGAACTGGATCTGCCTACTGCAGAAGAAGAGCAAACGGTGATTCGACATCTCGAAGGAAACATCCTGTTGGTGGACGACCGACGTGACATTCGATTCGTGGGCCAACATTTTCTGGAAGAAGCTGGAGCGACTGTCACAACCGCCAGCGACGGTGCGGAAGCAATACGCCTTGTCGAAAACGCTGCGGAGATGGGAAACGAATTTCGGTTGATCATCATGGACGTTCAAATGCCCAAGATGGACGGCAACACTGCCGTTATGAAACTAAGAGAAATGGGTTTCCAAACGCCGATCATTTCCTTAACCGCCGATGCGATGCGAGAAGACCGGGAACGATGCCTGGCATCGGGTGCCGATGATTATCTGGCTAAACCAATTGATAAAGCGCACCTCGTTAATAAGGCCGCTTCCCTGATTTGCGACATCACACCCGAAGAATTAAAGGAACGACGTGACAATCGAGCAGCCGACACAACCGAAGAAGGCGAAGCCTGAGACTGGGTTTCTACTTAGTAGTGAATACCGTCCATTCAGCTCAAAGCTCAACCTGTGGTAGTTCGGAATCGGAATGATCCTCCCGGGTTGCCCAAGCATGCTTGGCCGCGCGACTCCTCACGTATTCCCGCAATGAAGTGAAGAACTCTTCGACTTTGGGAATAGAGGTTTCACGGATGTTGTGATCCAGAAATTCCAGCATCGCCAGATCGAATTTCATCTTCTCCTCAATGACCTGCTCAATGGTCATGTGCTCTGTAAACTGAATTTTCTTCACCGTTGCCTGTAACTCTTCATCGGGCACATATTGCAACCAGGTTTCCAGCACTTGTCGCTCACCATTTTTCTGAGCATCGCCCAGCATAAGCTGTAGCTCCTGTTCATCCTTTCGAAGCCCTTCCAGTAACAATGCCACCTTCGCCGATTTAGTACGACTACGTGGTGACTCCAACGCATCTCGAATCTGACGATGTTTAGCTTTCAGAATTCCAACGATATCTTTCACTTGTTGATAGGCCATGATGCTTCCCCTTTCATGTACAGCAGGGCAGGCAGCTTCTTTACCTACACAGCTGCTAGTCTTCAGAAATCACTCCCCGGTTGGCAGTTCATCTATCGTCGCGAACGTCAACCGACCATCCCTACAACGGATAATGACCGTAAACTCTACGGCTAGGCGAGTCATTTCATAACGAAGTTTAAGGTTGCAATTTCCACGCCAAACTGGATGAAGGGACATCGCCGAACTTTCTTAAGTACTTTCCTTCGCTAAAGTTACGCTTGTCTATTCTATCATGGCTTTATTTTTCACTTTACCGGCTGTCCATTCCAGGGAGAGAAATCAATCACCTCTAATGCATCTCATGTATCGTATCAGCCAGGTAAGTCCGAGAGACTCCACCAACTGGCTGCCAGCGCGATCAGCATTACCACTTCGCCTCCGGCCAGGCCATAGGTTGAACTGGCGACACCCTGAAACAGGGCGAAGCTGATCATGCGAAAAACCACCAACGTCGCATGTACGATCAACGCCACCAGCAGAATCGTCGCGGTGGTATCAGTACGCAAGAGAGGGATCAGAAAGACGAGTCCAAGAGCAAATTCCAATCCGCCATAGACTGTAAAAAACTCGGATTGGCCTTCGCCCGGATTCAAATGGAATCCGACATATTCCGAAGTCTGCTTCGGCGAGATGGCGCACCATATACCGAGCATAATGTAGAGCAGGCCGATTACAGCCAGAACGATGCGAGCCATGATGTTCCTCCAGAGTAAGTTCCGTGCGATTGAGTTTTAAGATTGCGGGAGGGAGGCGACACTCAAATCTTAGATTCCGAAACTTAGATGACCACTCCTTAGAAGCTACAGGAACAAGAAAACAAAAAACCTCTCCGCCGGTGCAAACCAGTGAAGAGGTTTTTGTTGAACTTCTGGGAGCTATGCTCTCATGCGTTTTTATTCGTCACAGTTTTAGCTAGTCACAGTTTTTACTATTCACAGTAGCTCAAGGCCATCAGAGCGTAAGCGGTGACAAGGTTAGGATCGCCCTCATACCAGCGGTCGGCTTTGTTGACCCAGGAACCGTTGGAACGCTGAAGTGAACCTAACTTGCTGACCAGTTCGACTTCCCAGTCGTGTTCCGTTCCATCGGCAGAAGTAACTTGTTCCATATCCAATACGTCGAGCGTTTTCGCGAACGTATGGTAGTAGTAGAACAGTCCCTGCTCACCCATGCCGGGATTAGTATCCAGCGTGTAATATTTCTGAATCCATTTGAGAGCGGCGGCCACGCGAACATCATCTTTTTCGAGTCCCGCGTAGGCCATACTTTTCAGGCCAGCATAAGTCATCGATCCATAAGAGCGAAGTCCTCCGTTTTCGGTTTCGCCCGCTTTGGTTTCACCCCCTGCGGCAGGTGTATAGAAGAATCCACCGTCATTGATTTTTCCGGCGAACGCGGTTTGGTTGTATTCGCTTTCCAGGTTCTGGGCGCGCGAGATGAAAACCAATGCTTTCTGTACCGCCGGATCATCTTCTTCCGCACCGGCTGCTTTCAGCGCGTCCAGGAAGAACTGAGTGTTCGACATATCCGGGCGCTGGTGAGAACCATATCCCGCTCCACCGTAGGAGGTGTCGTTGGATTCCAGGCCTTCGCCTTCATCCCATTGCAGACCGCGGAGAAACTTTTCCGCGTTTTTGATTTGGGTGTCATAGCGTCCGTCTTCATTAGCTTCTTCGAACGCCATCAGGATGATGCAGGTTTCGTAATTACGATGACTTCCTTCGGGATTATAAATTCCCCCGTCAGGTTGAACGAACGATTCCAGATGTTTTAATGCCTTGGCAACCGTGGGGTCATCTACGGGGAGATCGCTCTCCAGCAGACTAGTGGTAATCAACCCGCTGACACCGGGCCTATTGGGGGCAGTCCAGCTCCCATCGTCGGCCTGACTGTTCCGCAGGAAGTTGATTCCGGCTTTGGTCTGTTGATCCAGAGTCGGCGCTGCTGCCGAAAGAGAAGTGGCAATTCCAGCCACCAGTAGCGTGCATACCAGAGTGAGTTTATTCATTCTCAATACCTGTCAAATTAAGTGATGTTCACGGATGGTTTGGAAAAATGGGATAGCCCATCAACATCAACCAGCGTCTTGACCCGCCATGAGTAAGCTGCAGAGTAATGAAATTTTACGTCTGCGGAAGGCATGATGAATAGCGGGAAAGCTTCGGTCGGGTGAGGGATCGACCGGAATTGCCATTCAGAGACCAGAATGCCCGGTTTGATGTCACCGTTGGCTACCAGGAGTGAGTACCAGCTTTATAAAAAGCGAAAAAGTGGGAGGTGAAGAAACATGATTCTCTCCTTTTAAAGTAGCCCGAACACCTGCCGACAGAGTTGAGGTACTCTTCTTCACGGTGAAGAGTCACGCAGGAACAGGTCTTCGGGTCGGTTCTACTTGTGCAGGATCAGTTTTCCACTTTTGGTGAGGCAGAGGCGGTAAAGTTCTGAGCCGTGCTGAATCTGGATCTCTTTATTATCTCCCAACAGGTCGGTCGAACGAATCAACGGGACCTGCGGGACCAGATTCTGATCCTTCTGTTGTACCGTCTGACGAGGCGGCTGAATAGCTTTTCGATCAGATTTTTCAGGGTCGGGGGAGCCGGGCATAATATTGCTTGAAGATTATTGACAATTGATTCTGTCAAAAATTTGAAAAAGAGGCCGAACATGATTGAAATCACAGAACAGACCAGTATATTACTGAGACTGAATCTCAATTGCAAGAGATAGCCAGCCAGGTGCTCCTCATTTTCACCGCGCCCAGCCAGCCCGCCCCGCAGGGATTACTTCCCTCCTTCCCCACTGGTTTCTTTTTTCTGGAGCACGCTATGAAATCGTTACGCCCGCATTCTGTTAGCAGACGTGGTTTTACTCTCATCGAATTACTGGTCGTCATGGCCATCATCTCGATTCTGATGTCCCTCTTACTGCCGGCTGTCCAGCAGACCCGTGAAGCGGCCCGCCGAACTCAATGTCGCAACAACATGAAGCAGATCGGCCTCGCCTTTCATAATTTTCATGACACCAATCAAGCGTTTCCAGTCGGCACCAACGAGAATTTTTATAGTGCTTTCGCGACTACTCTTCCCTATTTTGAGCAGGCACAGTTGTATGAAAATTACGACTTTTCACTGTATTACACTGAACCAGGAAACCTGGAAGCCTTGAGTACCCGAATCGGCACTTTTCTCTGTCCCTCCATGTGGATACCACGCAACGTTCCTGATCAAGAGTGCGATGAAGTGGGCGCCGTTGGTAGCTATGCCGTCTGCGAAGGAACCTCATCTTACATGGGTGAGTCCGACGGAGTCTTCCCGATGAACTGGGCCCTTGCGGGAATCACAAACGATGCAGTTAGCTTTAAAGACATCAAAGATGGAACCTCTAATACGATCATGGTAGGCGAGTTTAATTACCAGATGGAAGACTTCCTCTGGACCGCCAGCCCCACCTCGTGCCCGGCCCGTGCTGGAGAAGTTCGCTGGGGACATGCTCGTTGGGGAGTCGGCTATCCCGGTGTCTCCCTCGGAAATACTGGGGGTACGTTCAATGAAAATAGCTACTCGAGCTATACCAGCTTTAAATCCGATCACCCAGGCGGGGCCTTCTTTCTCTTTGCCGATGGTTCCGTATCCTTCGTTGGCGAGGGAGTTCAGCCTTCCATCCTCGACGCCCTCGCTACATGTAACGGAAACGAAACCGTCATGAATACCTTCGGGCAGTAGCCACAGCTTAGACCGATATTCGTTTTCAGCTCCGGTGTTCCCCGGGCGTGGCGGGACATCGCGACTGGAATTCTGTAGCTGCGCAGCATCTTTGGTGAAGGTATCCCATAACGTGTTTACGAATACATCAGGCTCGGTTCACCTCTGCCTGTCAGTACTGACATTGGCAGTACTGACATTAGTAGTGGGGTGCGGAGGCGAATCACTTCCCCGAGACCGGGTTCCCGTCAGTGGATCGGTCAAAATCGGAAATAACTACGTCGATCATGCAACCATCGTGTTCATTCCGGTAGAGCCCGAGGACGGGCCGTCCGCTTCGGCAGTGATCGAAAAAGGATTGTTTGCTCTAAGTGAAGATCGAGGGCCGCTGGAAGGAAAACTTCGGGCGGAAATCCATCCAATCGGCATTGAGCTTAAGGAGATGGCGGCCCAAGTGGCCGAAGGGAAGGTCTCTCATATTTTTGAAACAGAGATCCCCGAAAAGTACCAGAAACATTCTCAGTTGTTGACGGTTGAGGCAATCGTCGGCGAAACTAATGAATATGAATTCGTATTGGATTCTGAATAATTTTTCTTTCAAAACTAAATCCAGCTAGAACAATTTCTTAATCGCCGCCTCGCGGTTAAGCCTCTCTCCCGATACAGGAGTTCTTCTTTGATGAAACAATTACACATTCTTGATCTGAAACGTCCTTTGTCTTTCAGCCTGATGGTTGCTTCTGCGGTGATCAGCGGTAGCCTTTCCTTGCAAGCCGAATCCCGCACGATGACTTTGCCGGAGATTCCCGAGGCCGTTACCAGCTTCGGCGCGGCTGTGGAAGGGGAAACCCTTTACATCTACGGCGGACATATGGGTGTCGCTCATGGATATTCTGTTGATGACCAATCTGACAAACTTTTCTCGCTGTCACTTAATAACCCAACTGAATGGCAGGAACTGCCCAGCGGGCCTCGTTTGCAGGGTCTGGCGATGGTTGCCCATAACGGCAGCCTGTACCGACTCGGCGGCTTCTCAGCGATGAACGAAGAGACCGAAGCCCACGACCTCGTCTCCTCGGCAGAATGTGCGCGCTTCGATCTGAAATCCAAAAGCTGGGAACCTCTGCCAGCCTTGCCCGAACCACGTTCCTCATTCGATGCCGTTGTCCACAACGATGTCATTTACGTGCTCGGGGGATGGGCGATGTACGGCAAAGACAAAGGCGACGAATCAAAATGGCACGACACCGCCTTACAACTCGATCTCAATCAGCAGCCACTTGAGTGGAAAGAAATGCCTGCACCACCATTCCAGCGACGCGCGCTTTCAGCAGCGGCACTGGGAAACAAAATCTACGCGATCGGTGGCATGAAACCCGAAGGGGGACCTACCCGCGAAGTCGACGTCTTTGATCTGGAAACCCAAACCTGGAGCAAAGGCCCCGAACTTCCTGGTGAAAAAGGAATGGAAGGCTTCGGCAACTCCGGCTTCTCCGTCGGTGGCGACCTGTTCTGCAGCACCATCAGTGGTTCACTTTACCAACTCGCTCAGAATGGGAGCGAATGGACTAAAACGCAGGACCTGCCAAACAAACGTTTCTTCCACCGAATGGTTCCTTACCAGGATAACTCCCTGTTGTTCGTCGGTGGAGCCAGCATGGAAGATGGCAAAGTCCTGGCCGTCGATCATGTCCTTGTTCCCGAAAAAAAATAACGACCCGAAAAATAAAGTCCCGTATACGACAGAAGGACCTGCTATCACGCAGATAACAGGTCCTTCGGGTCTCATCGTCTCTTTGCTGGTGCACAGGGGGGATCGTCAGGTACCTCCCTCCGGTCCTCCCTGTGTCTCTTTTCTATTGCATCGACCAGCATGCCCAGAGTCAAGGATGCCGACCTGATTCGTGTCCTTATGGCCGAATTCTTAAACCGGGAGCATTCCACTCGAACTCTGCTCCAAATTTCCAGCATCAAAGAGAAACAGACATGAAATTGCTCGTTCTACTGCTGATTTCGGCAGCAACGTTAACCGGTGAAAACTGGCCGTTATTCCGGGGGGCCGGGAACAGCCTGACCTCGGCAGAAAACCTTCCTCTCACCTGGTCGGTTGAAGAAAATATCCGCTGGGAAGCTGACCTCTCCGGATATGGTCAATCGAGCCCCGTCATCTGGGGAGACCTGGTGGTGGTGACCTTCACCGAGGGAGAAGAGAAAGAAACGCTTGTTGTCGAGGGGTTTGATCTCAAAACGGGCGACAGCCGCTGGGTTTATAAACAACCTTCTTCTGCTCCCGCTCCGGTCAGTAACTACATCAGCCGCTCGGCCCCGACGCCCGCCATTGATGCCAATCAGGTGTACGCTTTCTTTGAAAGTGGCGACACACTCTCTCTTAATCATCAGGGAGAACTGCTTTGGCAACGCGAATTACAAACCGAATACGGTGAGTTCAAAGGGAACCATGGACTCGGAAGTTCTCCAACACTCATTGACGATGCCCTCGTCGTGTTGGTCGACCATTCCGGTCCCTCCTATCTCGTGGCGATGAACAAAACCGATGGCCAGAACAAATGGAAGGTCGACCGCCCCGAGCGAGTCTCCTGGTCGTCTCCCGTGGTTACGGGCGAAGGGAGTGAGCAGCAGGTTATCCTCAGCTCCAATGGAGTACTCCAACGTTACTCTGCTACTAATGGAGAACTGCTCTGGGAGACAGAAGGACTCGACGGCAATACCGTTCCCTCGGCGACTATTGCCGAAAACTACGTGCTCGTCGGTTCGAACAAACGTGGCCAGAACCAACTCTTTCAAATCAAACCGGACTCTAACGAGCTGGAGCCGGTCTGGCAGTCTAAAGATCAAATCTCGGCATTCGGTTCACCGCTGATTTATGGCGAGTATGTGTACTTCGTCAATAAGTCTGGTGTCGCCAGTTGTCTCTCCCTCGCTACAGGGGAAGAAGTCTGGAAAGAACGACTGCCTTCTTCTTGTTGGGCATCTGCAGTCGGAACGGGGGATCGAATTTACTTCTTCTCCAATGACGGCACGACGACCGTCATTGAAAACGGAGCCGAGTTCAAAAAACTCTCCGAGAACAGCCTGCCCACGGAAGACAAAGTCTACGGCGTCGCCCTCGTTGATAACGCGATTGTGATCCGTACCGGTGAAAAACTGACCTGCATTGGGAAACCGTAAGTCTTTTAGTGACGCTCGCTCGCTGGATATCGATATCGAATCGGTCCTGTCGAACTTGTAGATTTCATCCAATTGGGTAAGGTTGATGTGAACCACTTCACGGCAACCTTACCCTTTTTTTATTACCGTTTTATTACAGCAGGCCAACCATGGCGGGTGAATTTGAACTGATCGATCGATTGCGCCAGCAGGTGCAATCCCATCCCAATCTCCGTCTGGGAATCGGCGACGATGCTGCCGAAGTGCTGTTTGGAAAGAATAAAACCCCGGTTCTGGTCACCGTTGACATGCTGATGGATCAGGTTCACTTTGATCTGGCGAACACCGACCCACGGCTGATCGGCCGCAAAGCTCTGGCTGTCAACCTGTCGGACATCGCCGCCATGGGGGGAGAGGCCATCGCGATTGTCGTCAGCTATGCACTTCCCAAAGGGGCAGGGGATCACGGGACAGGGGATCAACTCGCCGAGCAATTGCATCAAGGCATTGTCGAACTGGCCGAGCAGCATCAGGTCGCCGTTGCAGGTGGCGATACGAACTCCTGGAAAGGCCCACTCGTGATCAGCATCACGGCCCTGGGACAACCGGTTGGACCCAAAGCAATCGAACGAAGCGGAGCCAGAGTAGGGGACCTTATTTTCGTAACGGGAGAACTGGGAGGATCATTAGCCGGGAGGCATCTCACCTTCACACCCCGGTTAAAAGAAGCCCGAGAGCTCGTGAACAATTACGATGTCCACGCGATGATCGACCTGAGCGACGGGATCTCCTCCGACCTCCAACATATCCTGCGGGAAAGCGAAGTAGGAGCCGTACTTCATGCCGAACAAATTCCCATACACAGCGACGCGCGTAGATCCTCAGGAGATCGCTCACCGCTGGAACACGCTCTACACGATGGGGAAGACTTCGAGGTGCTCTTCACTGTCAGCCCCGAAGACGCCGTCCGTTTGACCAGCCACCCGCTCCTTACCGGAACTCGGGTCACGCAAATCGGCGAAATCACAGCTGGCTCGGAACCATTCCTGATAGACCAAGGCGAACGAAGACTACTGACGCGATCCGGCTGGGAACATTCCTTGTAAGCCCTTAATCAACAACACCTTAGTTCTCTAACTAGCAAAACATATCTATTCGAGGTTGCTCTCGGAATCGGAATTTCCCGGTCCGGTCATTCCGGTCAAAAAAGGTTGTTGACCGATAAGAAAAATTGATCTATTATCCAACGGCTCATTATGTTCCAACCAGAACTGAGTTCGAGCTTGATGACCTGTTCTACTCGCAGGTTGCTGTTTACACACGGCGACTGATTTCATCCGCAGGGAACAGGCGACTCTGATTTACCGAGATTGTCTAAACGAAAGGGACAAGGATGTTCCGAAATTTGCGAGGCACAATTGTCATTCTGTCACTGACCGGCATGGTACTGGTGGCAGGTGTCCTTTACTATAATCACCAACGCTATAAACATCTTGCTACGCACGACGAAGGCATGGTTTATCGTTGCGGTTGGGTTGAGCCCGATGTCTTTGCCGAGCTGATCGAAGAACACCAGTTCCGCTCCGTCGTCAATCTCTGTCGCCCCGGAGAAATGGGCGAAGAACGCTGGGAAGCACAACGGCAGGCCGTCAACGGCGAGAACTGCAAGTTGTTCGAAGTCTCAATGCCAACGACTGTCGAAGCAAACGATCCCGAACTGCAGAAGCATCTCGCAATTCTTCGTGACCCCAATAATTATCCGATGATCGTTCACTGCCAGCACGGAGTCACTCGCACCGCGAAGTTCCTCTCGATTTACGACATCATCTTCCGTGGTATGTCGGCTGAAGAATCACTGACAGCCCAGCCTCTGTTTGGCCGCGAAGATCACAACGTCAACGTGAAAGCGTTCGTTTACAACTTCGAAAAACAATACCAGGAATTGTATCCTCAGGCCAAAGCCAACAGTCTGGATGTCCTGCGTAAGTAATTAGCTGTTACTCTTCATTTAGCCACCCTAGATACAAAGCAGGATTCCGCCCGGTGAGTTCTCCCCGCGTTACGATCTGCATTCCGCACTGGCAGGTACAGGATTACATGCGCCTTTGCTTGCGCTCGATCCGAAAACACTCCGACAATTACGATGTCGAAGTGATTGTCGTCGATAATGGTTCCAAAGACGAGAGCCTCGATTATCTGCGGGGCCTCGACTGGATCCGGTTGATTGAAAGACCGGAAGAGGTTCACACCAATTGGCCGAAGAACGTCTTCACCGCTTGGAACCTCGGCTTGAAAGAGGCAACCGGCGAGTACTACGTCACCATGCACTCCGATGTTTTCCTCAAGCGGGACGACTGGCTCGACCCGTTTCTGCGAGAGATACAAAAGAGTGATGAAATCGCAGCGACAGGTGCTTGGAAACTTGTCATGGAGAATCCATTGTACGCCTGGCAAAAACAGGTTGTCGGTTACGCATCGGGACGCATCAAGCAGTTGGTCGGCCTGAAAAAAGAGATTAAATGGAAGCAGGGGCACTACCCCCGTGATTACTGCGCAATGTATCGTCGTGATGCTTTACTCAAACACGACATGACCTTCCTGCCGATTTACGGACAGGGGGGAGGCTACTCCATTGCCAAACAGATCTGGGACGCCGGTTACCAGATGGGTATGTTCAGTGTCCGTGAAATGGACCGCGTGCTCTACCATGTCGCCCACGGAACCGCCGCTGTAGCCCCGGAAAAGAAGCTCAATCACTCCCGCGCTCAGAAGAAGGTCGAACGCAAAGTCGAAGACCTTTTCCAGGAAAAATGGATTCACAAACTCGCCGCGGATGATTCGCTGGATGCAAACCGCCGAGCGGCTTAGCCTGTTCTCGGATAGACCGCTTCTCCAAGGGCAAGAGTGACACTGTGTCCCCCATCAACAGCTTACACTCTGTCAGAGTGTCTCTGGCTCGCTCCAACAGTGCGAGTAGGGTACACACAAGCGGACACACCCTTGCTGCCCGCGAGTTGGCGTTATCTCAAGAAACATTGACTCTTTAGAGCGCATTCCAGAAAACCGTAGCGTGTTCTGGCGGCGTAGCCTACTGTTTTTCAGAGCTTTTCGGGACCGATAGCCGCCACACTTATACTGGACAGGATCTAGCTAAAGAGATCGTGCAGAAGAAGACGTTTTGAATCGTACAAAACAGGCCCTGTGACCACACTGCTGGACAAGCCAGCAGTGGCACCCAGGAGCAAGCTAGTTTGATTCCGGGGTGCCTGTTATCGCCGTTAACTGGCATCACCCTTCTGCCGCTTGGTCTTCTTCGCCGCCGTCCTCTTCCTCTGACTCTGCGTCCTTCGCGGGAGGCGTTGCTCCCGACGCTGGATTGGCATGAGTGCCGGGACTGATTTTGGGGCTCGTTTTGTATTGAACGAGGATCGCCTGGAGTTGCTCGGAGTTCATCACTTCGCTCTCCATTAAATCCTTCGTCAGATGTTCGAGCACCTCCCGACGATCATTCACGATGTCACGAACCATAACGAGACATTCATCAATAATACGGCGAACTTCGAGATCGATCTCGCGGATCGTGTCTTCGCTGTGGGCCGTGTCTGAAGCGGTTGCGGAGTTGTTCAGGAATGGCGATCGTTGGGTTTCACTATAATGTACTCGACCCAGTTTCGGACTCATCCCGTAATCGGTCACCATTCGTCGAGCGATGTCGGTGGCCCGTTGCAGGTCATTCGACGCACCGGTGGAGAATTCACTGAAGACAATCTCTTCGGAGATCGTTCCTCCCAGAAGCACGCAAATACGATGCTTTAGTTCGGATTCGGTATTCAGATACCGTTCCACTTCTGAGTGTTGCAGCATGTAGCCGAGGGCACCGAGGCCACGGGGAATGATCGAGATCTTGTGAACCGGGTCTGTATTGGGAAGCGAGCTAGCAACGAGAGCGTGACCACATTCGTGGTAGGCAACGCGGAGTTTTTCGTCTTCCTGAATGATGCGGGTCTGTTTTTCAAGACCGGCGACGACGCGTTCAATTCCTTCGTCGAATTCGGCCATCGTCACACGTGTTTTATTGTTTCGTACGGCAAGCAGAGCGGCTTCATTCACCAAGTTGGCGAGGTCCGCACCTACGAAACCGGGACAGTGTTTCGCAATAGTCGTGAGGTTCACGTCATCGGCAAGCTTCACTTTGCCGGCGTGGACTTTGAGGATCGCTTCGCGACCTTTCACATCGGGTCGGTCGACCAGCACCTGTCGGTCAAAACGGCCCGGCCGCATTAGTGCGGGGTCGAGTGTTTCGGGGCGGTTGGTCGCTGCCATCACAATGACGTTTTCATCGGAGGAGAAACCATCCATCTCGACGAGTAGGGCGTTTAAAGTTTGTTCACGTTCATCATGTCCTCCGGGAGAGTTCCCTCGGACTTTACCGAGTGCATCGAGCTCATCGATGAAGATAATACTGGGAGACCGCTGTCGGGCCTGAGCGAACATGTCCCGCACACGGGCGGCACCCACGCCGACAAACATTTCAACGAAATCGGAACCGGAAAGACCGAAGAAAGGGACACCCGCTTCACCGGCAACGGCTTTGGCAAGCAATGTTTTCCCTGTACCTGGAGGGCCAACCAGCAGCACTCCATGCGGAATTCGTCCGCCGAGAGCCTGGTATTTTCCGGGTGATTTAAGGAAATCGACAAACTCACAAATCTCTTCAACCGCTTCGTCGTTACCAGCGACATCTTTGAAAGTGATGCCGATATCATCCTGTGCATACAATTTTCCACGGCTGCGACCAAAGGACATGGCCGAACCCGCTCCCCCCATGCGTCGCAGCATGAAGAAGAAGATTCCCAGAAATACGAGCAGCATCAGGAACAGAATAAAGGGTTCGCGCCAAGGAGAAGGGGGGGGCGAGAAACCATATTCGATTTCCGCCTGCCGCATTTTTTTCTCGAGGTCTTCGCGACCGGGTTCAGACAGCGTATCGATAGAGACTCGATAAGACTTCGTTCCTTCCGGACTGCGGCCGGAACTGTCCTGCTTTTGATCCTGAAAATACAGATAGGAAGAACCGATCTGCACATTAAACGTGTTTCGTTTGTTTCGAATGCTCACATCGGCGGGCAGTTCCGTCAGATCGGCCCCAGCCAAGGTGATTTCCAAACCCCGGACGAAATTGGAATACGGCATCATCTCGCCGTTATCAGACATCCCCGAATACTGCGTCGCCACCACGAACAGCACAATCGCGATGAACAACAGCCAGATGCTGTTTCCACCCGACTCTGTCTTGCGCGGTTTTTTTGGCGATTTGTTGGACTTCGGGCTCTCCGGTTCCTCGGGGGTGGGAGAAGGTGCGTCGCTCATAGAACAGGTCTTTATTTTATGGTCAGGCGGAGAGAGCAGGATTTCTCTCGCCAGTGGTCACAAGGAAGGTTGCCTCGGGAGGTTTTCCTCGAAATCAAGTCGGACATGAATCTTAGCGGGTCGAACCCAGAGGAGAAGGTCTTTTCTGTCGAAGTTCTCTTCCTTGGGAATCGATCCAAACAGGTGGATTCGGACGAAATGACGACTCGCCTCATTGCCACAGCCAGACAAGCCCGTGGCCGGGCGTAGCAGATTCCATCCAAACTCTATTGTTACTCACCTCTGGTGCTGAGGAAAGCCTTTGTAGAGAATTGGCCCTGTTCCGACAGGAGAAGGCCCTCTCTGATTGATGGAATCGCGCCAGACGGACCTTCAGACCTGCGTACATAACCTTCCTGATAATAGTACGTTAAGCGGTAGTTGACGTATGGAAGCAATCATTTTTTCGATAAAGAAACGTATTCGGTATCTGATACCGAAAGGAGTGTCAGGGATTAGAAGCCTGTTTTTAGCATGAAATCTAGGAGTCTGAGAACTTTCGCCGCACTGCTGTTCACCATCGAACGAGTCTTGCGGCA
This sequence comes from Polystyrenella longa, assembly GCF_007750395.1. Classification (GTDB taxonomy): domain Bacteria; phylum Planctomycetota; class Planctomycetia; order Planctomycetales; family Planctomycetaceae; genus Polystyrenella; species Polystyrenella longa. The sequence continues at coordinate 5,459,626 of NZ_CP036281.1, forward strand.
GTTGACCTGTCTACCTAGAATTCGGCTTGAGGCTTCCCGCAGGAGCAGTATCCCGCCCAGCCTGCCTGACTTCGGAGAAACACCTGCTGACCGCAGTGAGTTTCCTCCACTAGCGAGTCGGCAGTTCAGGCTCATTTCTTCTGCCGCATCTGCATACTGATTACATCATTTAATTCGCAATATATTGCGCAATGAATTTAACAGGTTGTTTTCGTCCCGTCTCCAATAGTTAATCGAAGAGACGCAACCTGACGGTAAAATTGACGACCTATCCCCACCCACAAAATCCCCTCGACGCTGCCGAAGAACGCTTTCTTTTCTGATGACTGAAATTGCCCTGCTCGGATCAACCGGTTCCATAGGAACAAGTACGCTCGAAGTGCTCCGCCAGCACTCGGATCGGTTGCAATTGCGCGGAATCGCCGCTCATCGCAGTTGGCAGCAATTGGCTCAACAGACACAAGAGTTTCAGCCTGCTATCGCCGTCGTGGGAGACGAAACCCTGCGAACTGAAATCGATCGTACCGCGTTTCATCCCGAAACGGAGATTCGCTTCGGCCAGGAGGGCATTGAATCCCTCGCTGCGGATAGCGAAGTGGATACAGTCGTCTCGGCAATCGTCGGTGCCGCCGGACTGGGAGGCACCTGGGCGGCCGTCGAAGCGGGTAAACGGGTCGCCATCGCCAACAAAGAAACATTGGTTGTCGCCGGCCCCATCGTAAAAGCGCTGGCTGAAAAAACGGGAGCCATACTGTTACCAGTCGATTCCGAACATAGTGCACTCTTCCAGTGCCTGCAGGCGGGGCGCCGCGAGGAACTGAAACGGATCATTCTCACAGCGAGCGGCGGACCCTTTCGCGGCTGGAAAAAAGATCAACTTAGAGAAGTCACGCCCGAAATGGCGCTCGACCACCCCACTTGGAACATGGGCCCCAAAATCACCATCGATTCGGCGACATTAATGAATAAGGCTCTCGAGATAATCGAAGCCAAATGGTTGTTTGATCTGGCCGATTCCGAGATTGAGGTGATGATTCACCCTCAATCCATCGTCCATTCCTTCGTCGAGTTCAATGATAACTCGGTGTTGGCACAGCTCTCACCGCCCGATATGAAACTACCGATCCAATACGCCCTTACCTGGCCGGAACGATGGGAAGGGGCGGCGCAAGCCATGGATTGGACTCAGATGTTTAGTTTAGAGTTCCATCCCCCTGACCACGACGCCTTCCCGGCGTTACAATTGGGTCTGGAAACGGCGTCTCGCGGGGGAACCGCAGGGGCCGTGCTCAACGCCGCGAACGAAGCGGCCGTTCAACGATTTTTAGATGGTTCATTACGGTTTGACCAAATCGTTCTGGCCATTCAGGATATTTTAAAAGCTCACCATTTCGACCCGTCTCCCGATCTTCACGAACTGAAAAAGTGGGATCGATGGGCTCGAGAGGAGATGAAAAAATGGAATTGATGTTCGCGATTACTCTCACCAGTATCTTAAACTGGGTCTACGTTGCCTTAGGCCTGGGCCTGGTGATCTTCTTTCATGAACTGGGACACTTCGCTGTCGCGAAATGGTGCAATGTCTATGTCGAGCGATTCAGCATCGGCTTTGGACCTGTCATCTGGAGCTTCCGCAAAGGAGAAACAGAATACGCCCTGTCGATCGTACCGTTCGGCGGTTACGTAAAGATGCTGGGCCAAGACGATATGGACCCCAGCCAGCTCAGCAGTGAAGAGATCGCACAGGATCCCCGAGCGTATTCTGCCAAGAATGTCTGGCAGCGAATGGCGATCATCTCTGCAGGCGTGATCATGAATATCCTGACTGCGATCCTCTTCTTCGCCTATGCCTTCAGCTCTGGAATCGAAAACCCGACGGCCGTTGTGGGGTCCGTCCAGGCAGGATTGCCAGCGTGGGAAAAAGGAATGCAGTCGGGAGACCGTATCACCGAGATCAACGGTCGCAAAATCAATTCGTTCATGGATATTAAACGGGGCGTTGCCCTGTCTTCCGGGCCGCTCGATATTAAAGCGGTACGCCGCAGTGGGGAAGAATTTTCCCTGACGATTCTCCCCGAACAGAAAGAGCTCGGTCGGATGATCGGCACCGCGTATGCCGACGGCTTACGAACAGCCGGTATGCTGGAAGGGGCCACTGCGGGGGCCGCTCCCGATACGCCCGCTGCAACTGCAGAACCCCCGGTTCCTATGAATGCCCGAATCATTAACGTGAACGGAGAAGAGATCGACGATCCTTTCCGTTTCCAGCAGATTCTGGCACAAAAACGGGCCGAACCTCTCGAAATCACGTTTCAGGTACTGAAAAACGATGAAAAAGTGACCACCACGATTCCAGCACAGCCCTTCCAAGAGCTGGGGATTCAGGTCGACATCGGACAGCTTCTGGCAATCCAACAAGGCTCACCCGCCGAGACTGCCGGCCTCAAAAAGGGTGACAAAATTATGCAGGTCGATGGAAGAGGGCTCGGTAACGATCTCAACCCGCTGCATCTGCCCGAGTACTTTGCCTCAAAACATGGCTCTTCTGTCGATGTAACCATCAAACGCGAAAACGAAGGGGGCGAAGTCGCCGAGATGACCATCTCCGTGATTCCTCAGAATCGACCCGGTTGGGTAGAAGCCCCCTACGGTCCCGACGTGCCTTTATCGATCCCTTCCATCGGCGTCGCATTCAACCTGATTAACCGCGTTCTGAAAATTCAGGAAGGTAGCCCGGCCGCCACTGCAGGGCTCCAAGCCAATGACGCGTTGATCAGTATCGAGTTCATTCCGCCCCCTAAAAAGGATAGCGAAATGAAGCCGATCAAACTTTCATTCGATCAGGAGCTCCGTAACTGGGCTCATGCCATCTGGTATCTGCAACGTCTCCCCGGTTGGGAAGTGAAAGTCGCCTTCAGTCGGAGCAATCAAGTGCAGACTGTCAGCCTGGAACCGGTGGAATCAAAAGAGTGGTTCATGCCCACCGAACGCGGAATCTATCTGTTACCGCAATTGCAAACTCAAAAAGCGAACGGTATTGGCGAAGCCATCGGAATGGGCTTTGACAGTACGATTAACAGCGTGACGGATATCTACCTGACTCTACGTAACTTGTTCACCGCCGACCTGTCGGTGAAGAATCTGCGTGGTCCCATCGGTATCGCTTCTGTTTCCCATAGCCATGCCAGCCGCGGCATGCCTTACCTCGCCTGGTTCCTGGGAATGCTCAGCGTGAACCTGGCCGTGCTCAACTTCCTGCCAATCCCAGTTCTCGACGGAGGCCACATGGTCTTCCTCCTCTGGGAAGCCATCACCCGCAAGAAACCAAGCGAAAGAGTCGTCATCGCCGCCACCTACGTCGGCATGATGATCGTACTGGGGTTAATGGTACTCGTCCTGTACCTCGACATCTTCGTGCACTGGTTGCAGTTTTAAGTGAGACAGTAATATCAGGATGATCTCATAGAAATCACCTCCTGCCAAAATTCAAAAACGGGTGTTTAAATCAACGTAACGATTTAGACATCCGTTTTTTTATTCTACACTCGAAATGCATGATAGGGTTCATTCACTAGAATGGCTCGGGGATTAACTCTCGTTACCCATGAGGCAAAGGCATAAAATAAAGCTAATGTATCGAGATGCGATCAAATCGTCGATGAACTGCAAGCGGGCAATTACAATATGACCAGCAACGCAAATGAAACATGGCCACCACTACTGGAAGCTTTGAAAAAGCATCCGCCTTTTGAACATTCAGTGGACCATTTGTCGATGATGGAAACTCACATTTCCTGGATCCTCTTGACCGGAGAGTTTGTTTACAAATTCAAAAAACCGGTCGATCTGGGTTTCGTCGATTTCACCTCGCTTGAGAAACGAAAATTCTATTGCGAAGAAGAATTACGACTGAATAGCAGGTTCACGGAAGGCCTCTATCTGGAAGTGGTCTGCTTCACTGGGCCAGTGGAGGCCCCTCTAATTAACGGTCCTGGCGATCCACTCGATTACGCCGTAAAAATGAGTCAGTTCCCCCAGGAATCGCTATTAAGTCACTTGGTCGAACAGGGAAAGCTGCAACCGGAACATATTGATCGCTTGGCCAAGACAGTGGCAAACTTTCATCAACAGGTGAATGTTGCGGATGAAAAATCCCCCTTCGGCAATCTGGCACGAATTAAAGAACCTGTCGATGAAAACTTTCGACAGTTATTCTCCTCCATGAATAACGAAGCTGAATCGAAATCTCGCCTGGAGAAACTTCACAGCTGGAGTAAGAAAGAACACGCCCGGTTGACAAGTCGATTCCTTAAGCGAAAACAGGACGGCTTCGTTCGCGAATGCCATGGAGACATGCATCTCGGCAATATGATCCTGTGGAATGGAAAAGTGACATTATTTGACTGCATTGAATTCAATGAAAGCTTTCGCTGGATCGATGTGCTGAGCGAAGTCGCATTTTGTGTGATGGATTTAATGTACCGGGGACATTCAGAATTGGGGCATCGATTTCTCAATCAGTATTTGGAGTGGACTGGCGATTATTCCGGCATGGATTTGTTTCCATACTATCTGGCCTATCGAGCGATGGTGCGAGCCAAGGTTGCTGGTATTCGCGGACAGCAGCCAGGGCTGACTGAGTCGGAACGATTGAAAGTCCGGCAGGAAAGCCTGGGGTACCTTCAGCTGGCAGAACAATTCGCAAGCAAGACGCAACCCGTTCTCATGATCACCCATGGCTTCTCTGGTAGCGGTAAGACCTACGGTTCCCAAAAACTGGTCGATGGTTTAGGGGCGATCCGAATTCGTTCTGACGTAGAACGAAAGCGACTACACGGACTTGAGCAACATGAAAGTAGTCAGTCCGCTCCTGGTAGCGACCTGTATTCAACGAAGGCGACAGACAGAACTTATCGTGTCCTTGAGGAACTAGCCCAGATCCTGATCGAAGCGGGAAAGGGGGTGATCGTCGATGCGACTTTTTTGAAATTCGATCGACGTGATCAATTCCGACAACTGGCCCGACAACTGCAAGTCCCTTTTCGAATCCTTGACTTCGCGGCACCTGACAACATTCTAAAGGATCGAATCATGCAGAGAAACGCCACTCAACAGGACGCTTCCGAGGCGGACCTCGAGGTTCTTCAACTTCAACGACAAGCAGCGGAACCTTTGCGTCTCCAAGAGATCTCCGAAGTTATTCGCCTCGGAGACTCAGACACTTTTTCAGCTGCGATCTCCTCAATCACCCAATTGGTTGAAAACGATTCTTAGGATTTCGTGATCGGCTCGTTACCGGCGTTGGTCTAATCGGTAGCGGGTTTCAGACTTGAATCAGGTAGATTGACTTTACACGCCGACAGGTCGTGTTATAAATCAAGCACACTCTTTTGTTGTCTCCATTTCAAATAGGGTTGCTTGACAGGGCAATGCTTTGTACAAAAAATGAGACGTTGGTCAGAATCGAGGATTCACTCTGCCGGAAAAGTTGTCGGCTGGTGGTACTTTAGACAGGGGGCGAACCGTGAAGTATGGACCAGACAAAGATAAATCGGCGAGTGCCGTTTCCATGTTTGCTGTCTCCTTTGTGATCCTGGGCGGCATTGCATTTTTTCTCGCGCTTTCAGGGGTTTATACGATTGATCCCTGGGTCTTTGGCGGCACTGTGACAGGCTTAATGCTGCTGTTCGGGCTCGCGTTCTGGTTCCTGAACAGTATTGCAACCGAATCGGCTTTGAACTCTGGCCTGTTCCGATTCTGGAAGAAGGACCTCGACGCCAATAAGCTCGACTGGGAACCGAAGAAAATCCGCAATTATAAAAAGGATGAACTCGGAACAAATGCTCCGCCCACCCGCGAATCTCTAGAAGAATTAGGCATGGGCAACAGCACCTGGGTCCCCAAAGGAAAGACTCCTCAACGGAAAAAGGGGAGTCAGAATCAACCCCGACGCAAAACCCGCTAATAGCTCCGTTAATTGAAGACGCTTTCAGACGCATCTGCATCTGACTCTCCCTTCCTGGTATGACCGGTAGAGGATCTCCCCGTACCTGCTGTACTTCGCAAACAAAGCGCCCACATATCGACAACACTATTTCATCGTGTTATCTTTATGTGGGCGCTTTAGGCGGGGTGCCAATCGCTGTTTTTAAAATTGTATAATTTATAAGTCATTGTTGCAAAGGAGGTTAAATACATATTTCTCCTGTAGTTCGTTTGATGGCGCGCCGGGTGCTTTTACTAATACCATCAAACAACACAACTGACTTCAATACGAAGTCGAAACCTTCAATTTCACGGAGAAATTAATCATGAAACGCTTCTTCCTTATCGCTGCTGTTATTACTGGTTTGTTCTGTGTCGCTAACGTGGATACCGCGGAAGCGGGTCGCAAAAACGGGGGTAGTGGGTTCAAAAGAAACTCCAACGGGGGTGGTAACCGAAACTTCAGTAACAACAGCCGTCGCAACGGTGGCAACAAAAACTTCGGCAGCAACAATCGCCACAACGGCGGAAACAAACATTTCGATAGCAACAAGCACTTCGGCGGCGGACATAAGTTTCATAACAACCATCACAGCAACCACAAGTTCAACAACCACCACTTCAATGGACACAAGTTCCACGGTAAAAAGTTTCACGGACACAATTCTCACGGTGGACACTTCCACGGTGGATACAACAAACCTTACTACGGTGGATATGGATACGTCGGAGGATACGGTGGTTACGGAAAAGGCGTTACCGTCAACACTCCTGGATTCTCTTTCGGAATCTACAAGTAAGGCGAATTTGAGAATGAACTCCGGCTCTTAAGAGCTTCGCGAGATTTCCCTAAAAAACCCTCGACCTGGATTTCCAGTCGAGGGTTTTTCTGTGTTTGCATGTTTTCAATATTTGAATGGTGACGGAATATGGACCGTCTAGGTTTGCGTGCCGCTTATTCGGAGACCTGCGTCTGGCGGATGTGGGCGTAATTTAAAACGGCCACGAAGATGCTGCCGCCGAACGTATTCCCTAATAATGCAATTCCAATGAACCGAAAAACTTCGTAGGGAGTATGCTTGTCGCCAATGAACCAGGCGGTGAACATCTCGGCGGAACCCGCGATGGAGTGGTGAAGCCCGCCGAGCCCGATAACAAAAGTCACAATAAACACGACCATGATCTGACTGCTGTCCGGGGGAGTGGCCAAAACGAGCCAGGCCCCCAATGCCATTAACCATCCGGCCAGCACAGCGCTCACGAATAAAGATTCGAATGAATACTCCGTGAGATGCTCTCCGATCAGCAGGTAACCTTCTTTTGCCTTCACAACATTATCCGCGATGCTGAGCAGAAATCCAATGATCGCCGCTCCGATCAGGTTTCCGGCAATTACAATCGACCAGAGGCGTAACAATTTCGGAAATGTGCTGCGACGATCAAGAAAAGGGTACATCGACGTGGCTGTGTGTTCGGTGAAAAGCTGCGCACCGCTCATAATACAGATCACGAATCCGAGAGGATATACCAGAGCAGAGGCCAAGCGAGTGAGCAGTACATTCTCCAAGGGATGAGTTAAAGTCACCATGACGGCGACCGCCATCGCGGAGAATCCCACAATCATTCCACCAGCCATCGATGACAACCAGAGGGAGACAGCGGGACGTTTAAGTTGCTCACTTCCTTCTTCAATCGCTTTTTCGAGCGTATCATCCGGATGACGCTGGGCCGCATCGGACCGTTTGATAATCACCGAGATGAAATCTTCCTCTTCCTGTTTACGCTCTTTCGTTCGCTCCGTGGGAGGAGGGGCATCGGGATGTTCTTTGATGGGGTTACCATCGGAATCCAAGAGTGACTTCGGCTCGTTCATTTCGTTCTTAGATCCTGTCCAGGATTAGTGTGGCGGCTATCGGTCTCGAAAAGCTTTTAAAAGCTGCTGGCTTCGCCGCCAGAACACGCTACAGTTATCTGGAATGCGCTCTAGCCTGATGGAGTGACAACAGAATTAGGGCGAGACAGCGGTTGCCCGGAGATACATTTGTTATAGCCAATTTCTGGCAGAAAGCGAATCGACTTGCCCCGAAGCTCCATCTTCAAACCGAGAGGTGCACACCGGTTGGTGGAGACTGGCAAATTACATAGAAACCTTGCTTCGCGATGCGGGCTTTAAGACTTCAACCTCGACTCCATTTGGTTGCACTTGGCGAGAAGGACGTTTTGCCAGTGACTTTCGGAGGAGGTTCATGTTTTTGCGATTGGACTTGAAGGCGACGTCAAACAGGTCACCGACGAAAGGAACGATCCCGACGATCGCATCGATGCCGACATTGGAAACCATACGCAAGAGTGTCCAGCGGGAAACACCGAGTCGACGCGCTTCGTTAATCATCCACGCGGACATCAAAGTGGTCGCTGCGTCACCAATACCGGGAACGAGGCCAATGATCGTATCCCAACCCACGCGGAAATTGGTGCCGGGGATACGGTAGGCGTCATCTAACCACTTGGCAAGCTGCTCAATGCGCTCTATACGGGCAATTTCTTCTGGGATGTCTTCTTCAGAGATGCGTTCAAATTTTGCCATTGTTTTACTCATTCAAGATCGGGAGCATTAATCAGAAATCAACACAGTCTTGTCATGAGGAGAACGAGAATCGGATTCTTCCGGATCTCGTAATTCCGTTGACTCAATGTTTCTTACGCTACTGTTATTTGCACTGCTGTTTTTAGCAGTAGCGATCATGGACGCCGCGCCTACTACGGCGACAGCAACCCAGGCGGTGATTCCGATATCGCGGTCCTCAGCGAAAATCGCAGTGAATGCAGCTGCCGTGGCCACACCTATAACGGTGACCCCACTTATGAGCAGTGCTTTTACTTGATTTGAGATCTTGGTGCAAAATGGCATGTGTAGACTCTTCCCGTAAACATGATTCCATGAAATTTCATCAAGCAACATGATGAGCGTAATTATTGCTGACTACTGGCGGAAGAGTTCGTTCGATTTAACTAAACGGCGAGTTCTAAACAAACTCTAATGTAGCTGATTCGGAGATGTGACCGAATGGAAGATGCTTAGTCGAAAGTTCTTCTTTTTCCAAGAGTTCCGACCGCTTGATAGCGACGTCTCCAGGAGCGGAAATTCCCAATCGAACTCGACCACCGCTACACTGGATTACTTGGACCCGAATGTTTCCATCAATAACGATTTCTTCGCCGCATTTTCGTGAAAGTACCAGCATGTTTTCTCCTCCTTGATATGGGAAAGCTAGTGTTGTGACTAATACAAATGCAACTCGGGTACCACTTCGGCAAAAAGTGCCGGTAAATTCGATTTAGATTCGTGTACTAAGTAGTAAACCTTAAGGCTTGGGCCAATATCAAAGAGGCGTCTAAGCTAAATCAATCATCCAGAATTGTTCACATAGTCTTGTTAATGAACGGATTGCAACAAATCTAACTCTGCGAAATCGTGTTCAGTGACGTCTGAACGGTCACTGATTCATCAAATACTGTTTATTTTTAAATAATGATCGTTCAACAACCAAGATGATCGCTCGCGAGACAAAACATCGATCAGAATTGATGCGTGGCCCCGCTACCAGACAACGAAGGGAACATGAGAGCCTTAGGTAATGTGGGAATCGTAGGGTAATCTCGTTTTGTTTCGGAACGTTTATCGTTTCAAATTGATACTTTGTTTAATTATGCAACAGTCTACTTGGCATCCGCTTTCAAGGTGATCGCAAGACATTGCAGGATACATGCAAGATCCTTCCGACGTTGCAGCGGAATTACTATCCAGAGGTTCGATAAAGGGTGGGGGAGGTTTCTTTGAAGTGGAGAACAGGCGACAATTTCAACGGTGAGATAGGCTCAGGGAGCCTCACCGTGAAAACACTGGATTCCTGCCAATGTTCAGGGACTCTCGACAGACCAAGATTGTCCCAGTGATTCTGTCGTATAGAATGAAAGGCGTCGATTTTAAGAGTCGCTTTCAGGGGGGATGTAATTTGTCGATTGAAAATCCGGTAGAACCGCCAACCGTCATGGACCCGGTACTGGAGACGTTCCATCCGGTGATCCGGGAATGGTTCGCTTCCCGGTTTGCCGGTCCAACGGAGCCTCAGGTGGCCGGTTGGCCGGTGATTGCCGCGGGCAAACCGACTTTGATCGCCGCCCCGACAGGTAGTGGTAAAACTCTCACCGCTTTTCTCTCCTGCATTAACCGACTGCTGCTTTCAGCTCTCGAGGGTAACCTGGCGGAAGAGACCCAAGTTGTCTATCTGTCGCCGCTCCGAGCGCTCTCTAACGACATGCACCGAAATCTCGAGGAACCACTCGCCGAAATTACGGCGCTGGCTCAGGCCGAAGGTATCGACATGCCGCACCTGAGTGTTGGTTTACGAACGGGCGACACCAAACCTTCTCGGCGTGCCTCGCTGGTTCGCAAGCCCCCTCATATTCTGGTCACGACGCCGGAATCGCTCTATCTGATGTTAACAGCAGGAAAGGCACGCGAGACGTTGCGTCAAGTCGATACCGTGATCGTCGATGAGATCCATGCCCTTGTTCGTGACAAACGAGGTTCGCACCTGGCGCTTTCCCTCGAACGGTTAGAACATGTGTCGGAACGTTCCATTCAGCGAATCGGCCTCTCGGCTACACAGCGACCCATGTCTCGAATCGCCAAATTTCTCGTCGGTGGTTGGCCGGGAGAATCGATCAACATTGAGCAGCCTGGAGTCCTCGAGCCTGAACCGTCAAACGGTGATGAACCAGTTCCGATGGCGCATCCCGTTAATCCGGATGACGAAGTTCTACCGAGCGACTATTGCGAGATTGTCGACGTCGGTCATGCGCGACAACTTGATCTAGGCATCGAAACTCCTCGTTCGGAGTTGCAAGCAGTCTGCATGCACGAGCAGTGGGATGAAGTGAATGAACAACTGGTCGAGATGATCAATTCTCACCGCAGCACGCTTTTGTTTGTTAATACCCGGCGAATGGCCGAACGATTGACGCACCAACTGACTGAGTTGCTCGGCGAAGAAGTTATTGGAAGTCACCATGGTTCCTTGTCTGCCAAGATTCGGCTGGAGACGGAACGCAAACTGAAAGAGGGGGAGCTGAAAGCGGTCGTCGCAACCGCCTCTCTCGAACTCGGACTGGATATCGGTTACATCGATCTCGTTATTCAAATTGGATCACCACGGGCAATCTCGACGTTCCTGCAACGCATCGGTCGGTCGGGACACTCATTGGGACTGATTCCCAAAGGACGATTATTTGCCCTCACACGGGACGAGTTGATCGAATGTATGGGCGTGATCCGTGCGGTGAAATCGGGCAGGTTAGATGTCTTGCCAATGCCCGAACATCCTTACGATGTTCTCGCTCAGCAGATCGTCGCCGAGGTTGCTGCTGAAGAGTGGGGCACGGATGATCTGTATGAATTATTCATCCGCGCTTATCCTTATCGCAATCTGTCGCGCAAGGAATTTGACCGAACGATCCACTATCTGAGTGAAGGGGTTTCGCAGAACAGTGTCCGCAACTTGCGTTACCTCCATCATGATCAGGTTCAAAAACGAATCCGCGCCCGGAAGTCGGCCCGTATTACTGCAACGTGTAACGCCGGAGCGATTCCCGAAGTCGCTTCGTATCGGGTCGTTCTCGATCCGGAAAAGACAGTAGTAGGAACTCTCGATGAAGAGTTCGCCGTCGAGAGCAGCCGGGGAGATGTCTTCCTGTTGGGGAACAACTCCTGGCGCATCCAACATGTGCGCGGATCGGATGTCACAGTGACCGATGCGGCGGGGGCTCCACCGACGATTCCATTCTGGCAGGGAGAAGCTCCGGGCCGCACGTTCGAGTTGTCCGAAGAAGTCTCGCTGTTGCGGGAAGCACTCGAAACACGATTGAAGTCTCAGGACGATGAAGCGACTACCACTTGGTTAGCGGAAGAGACGTTCTGCTCAGAGGAGATTGCACGGCAGGCAGTTGCTTATTGCCGGGCGCAGTTGGAAGCGATTGGATTGCTACCAAATCAAAAACAAATCGTCTTCGAGCGATTCTTTGATGAGTCGGGCGGAATGCAGCTCGTCGTGCACGCCCCTTTTGGTGCCGGTATCAATCGGGCATGGGGATTTTCCATGCGTAAACGGTTCTGCCGTTCCTTCGATTTTGAATTACAGGCGACGGCGGATGACGATGGTTGGATTCTCTCTCTCGGACCACAACACAGCTTTCCGATCGAGAGTCTCTTTCCGATGCTCACCTCAAACAATTCGCGGGGCCTATTGGAACAGGCAGTGCTGACTGTTCCAATGTTCCAGGTTCGCTGGCGCTGGAATGTGACACGGGCGTTACTGGTCACGAAGTTCCAGTTCGGCAAAAAAGTTCCTCCAGCGCTCCAGCGTTTTCGCGCGGACGATCTGTTGACGGCCGTCTTCCCCAAGTTGACGGGTTGTCAGGAAGAACATACAGGCGACCACGAGGTACCTGACCACCCTCTAGCCAACCAGACGATGGAAGACTGCCTGCACGAGATTATCGACATTGAAGGCTTGGAACGAACGCTGCGACTGGTGGAAGCGGGCGAGATTACATTGATCGCACGCGATACCCGCGAACCCTCGCCCTTCAGTTATGGATTGCTCAACTCGAATCCTTATACTTTTCTGGATGGTGGTGAGGTACAGGAACGCCGCGCCCGCACGGTAGGTACACGACGCGGGATGGCGGTCGAGTCTGTCAGTGACTTGGCGCATCTCGACCCCGAAGCGATTGCACGAGTACGAACCGAAGCCGAACCCCTGGTTAGAACTGCCGATGAACTACACGACGTGTTGATGGTTCGTGTTGCCTTGCCGATTTGTGAGGGACAGGAATGGACCCGTTTTTATGATCAACTGGAAAGTGAAAAACGAGCCGCCTTAACGCGTCTACCCAATGGTGAGGAAGCGTGGGTCGCGACGGAACGAGTTCCGTTGTTTGAGAAAATCTTCCCGAATGCTCCTTTGGAACCTGTCTGGCCTGTGCCCGAAGCGCTGCGTAAAGATTGGGATTCAATTGAAGCTAAGGTTCTCTATGTTCGTGGTTTGCTGGATATCTGCGGCCCAATCACAGCGACCGAAGTCGCCAAACGACTCTCGCTCGAAGTAGAACACACTAAACTACTGCTCGAAGCACTCGAAGGGGAGGGGACAGTCCTGCGGGGCCTGTTCTCATTTGGTTCATTTCAGTCGAAGAGCGAAGAAGAACAAGGAACGGCAGCGGCTACGGACACTGAAGCATCACAGGACGAACTCAGTACAGAGGAGACCAGTACTGAGCAGACCAACACACCGGAACTGGCAGCCGAGCGCGAGCAGGAATGGTGTCACCGTCGATTGCTCTCACGAATTCATCGTTTGACCATCGCAGGTTTGCGACAGCAAATTGAACCAGTGGATGTACCGACGTTTCTTCGATTTCTATTCCGCCACCATGGACTCGATAAGAAGTTGCCTCGAAGTGGTTCGAATGGGGTTTATGAAGTACTCCAGTTACTGGAAGGGGTCGACGCGGCGGCGATGGCGTGGGAGCGAAATTTGTTGCCGGACCGAATTGCAGAATACAACCCGGCTTGGCTGGATGAACTGTGCCTGACGGGGGAACTCGGTTGGGGTCGGCTCTATCCTCCGAAGCAGGATGAACTGGAAACAGGCCCGACGGCCACCTTCACCCGCATCATGCCGGTCGCGCTCTGGTTGCGGGAAGACTTGGACTGGTTAACGGCAATCAAACCACCACCGGAATCTCATCGACTTAGCAGCCCCGCGGAAGAAGTACTGGAACAATTGCGAAAAACTGGCGCGATGTTCTTTCGCGAATTGCTCAGCGAGACTCGCATGTTACCCGGCCATTTGAAAGCGGCCCTGGGGGAACTGGTCGCACGGGGGTTGGTTACGGCCGATGGCTTTGAGGGGCTTCGGAACCTGATTAGCGATAAAGAAGACAAACGTAACGGCCGTGCCCAACTGAAACGGGGAAAACTTCGACGACGGTCGGACACGGGCAGTGCGGGGCGTTGGGCAATCTGGAACAAAGAACTCAGTGGTGAACAGGAATCGGGCGATCCGGGAGCGAGTGACCAGGAGATGATTGAAGAGGTTGAAAAGTCGGATCCCAAACTCAATCCCGCCGAAGAATGGGCGTGGTTGTTACTGCGTCGTTGGGGTGTTGTGTTCAAAGATTTGCTGCAGCGGGAACAGGGAACCCCTTCCTGGTATGAACTATTACAAGTCTATCGCCGCTTGGAAGCCCGAGGTGAGATTCGTGGTGGGCGATTTATTCGCGGAGTCGCTGGCGAACAATTTGGCTTGGGTGAAACCGTCAAGCAACTTCGTGAGTTGCGTGATGAAAAACCCCAGGACGAATACACGGTCGTCTGTGCGGCCGACCCGCTTAATCTGGTTGGTATCCTGACGGAGCATGCCCGCGTAACAACGTCGGCTCATAATAAGATCGTCTACTACAACGGCAAACCACTCGCCGCCCTGCAGGGAGGGGCTCTGCAAAGCCTTGAAGACCTTTCCGCAATACAAATGGAAAAAGTCGCCCGCCTGTTGGGGAAACAACCGGGCAAAGTTTCGGACCTGCGATCGCAAACGTTCGAGCAGCTATTCGCAGAGCAGGAAGAGTACCGCAAACGGGGCACGGAAATCGACAAGCAGGAGAAGACCGACGGGGAAGAATCGGAAGCGAGCCCCCGTTATCCCAATGGAATACCACGACCCATGATTGGGTAATGGGGAGTATTCTTTCATGTGATAAGTGGGCTTAAAAGGTCATTAAGCTAATCACACGCTCAATGTAACAATTCCCACAGCCGGTGGCCGAGGATTATACCGACAGTGATGCTGGCACCGATGAGCGTCAGCGTGGCGGAGGCGGTGCCGATGCGGATGCTGTTCTGGGCAGCTTCAGAGAAGTGATGCCCCAGGTTGTCCCAGATCGCTTTAAGGACTTTGTTGAACATCTCGGCGGAAATGGCGAGGGTACAAGAGAGAACGACCATGGCCCATTCCATCATCGACAGACCCAGGATGAATGAACAAGTCAGGACAATGGTCAGGCAGAACGTGTGAAAGAAAAAGACGCTGTCGCTACGGATAATCTGTGCGAAACCTCGTTCAAGTTCGATGAGGTACTGTCGCCAACTGGCCCGCTGTTTGACGGGACGTTCTTCTTTCAAGATGCTGTTCAAACGAGTCTGCATGATTCTATTCCTGGGTTGTCACCTTCAGGTGATTACCGCACATTCAAGAGTGAACTCAATTGCGAGCTGTAGGCGTTGAAGGGGCCAATCTTGGGTTCGATGGAGAGACCGAAACTGACGTTGTCTTTACTCGCATCAGCACCGAAACCAAAATGAACGAGGAAGTCGGCACCCACTCGTGTAACCGTAAGCGTCTGACCGCGGTTTTGATCTTCTGCGATATCGTAAGCGGTTCCCATCGTCGAAATCCATTTGGGACTCATGACGTAACTGTAACTCGCGGTCAGGATGTTACTATCGAGGTCGCCCCCTTTAACCTGTCGGATACCCGCGTAAACAGAACCGCGTGTCGAACGTTGACTGAGGACTCCCAGGCTCCATAGCTCCTGACCATCGTCGAAAGTGTCGTACAGGGCATCCGCCAGAATGCTGGTACGCTCGCCTACGTTCCATTGATAACTTCCGGTATAGAGACCGAAGTCTTCACCAAAGTTATCTCGATCTTGATCCGGGAAGTAGGAAACACCCATATCGAGCCGCATCCAGTCACGAATTCGTTGCCGTTCTGGAGGACCAACTTTTGTCTGTAATCGCTGACGTAAAGCGAGTCGCAGCACCTGCTGATCTTCGACCAACTCATGGTAGGGGGCGGTGAGGTCTGTGCCAGCACCTGTTCGGACCCCGTAGAACCGGGGATCAAAGGGAGCGGGCAACACTCCTCCAAACGTATTTGTTAATAACCGTTGACGGAAACGTTCCTGAGCATTGTCATCAATTTCGTTGTACTGCGGGATGTCGTTTAGAGATCGGGAGGCGTCGGTATAAGCGTATTCCGATTCCAGTCGGATCTTATGAGCGAGACCGTTCAAGTTGAAGATGTCGCTGTAGATATTCGGGAAGATACGGGAGAACATCAAGCTACTGCGGATACCGCCCTGACCAACGAAGCGATCAATCTGATCGTTGTTGATCCCATCATCCCAGTAAGCTGCCTCTCCCATGACGTAGGGAACGACGTTAACGGGTCCAAGATTAAATGGGGCTTCCAACTTGTGCCGCGTCATCATGACCATGCCCGAATCGTCCGTAATATAGGGGATCGGTGTAAACAGGTCGTTGGGGTCGGTTGGAGGATCTGCCGGTTGCAGATTGGCATAACCGATGGAACTATGACTACTCCATGTTAACCATTCGCCTAAAATTGGTTCTCCAAGTCCGTACAGGTCGAGCTTGGGCAACCATTCGGTTGTGTTCTCAAAGTTGTTTACTTGTGGTCGCGTTAACAGGGACCAGGACCAGTTTTCATAATCCTGTTTACCATAGATGAGCGTTTCCACGTCTTTGCGACGATCGAATTCTTTTTCGTAATACTGTTCGAGGTAGTTACGGTCAGACAAATACCCAAACTCGCCAATGACCAGCGCGTCGAATGGTTCCAGCCGCTGCCAGTGCCGCCACTGGGCTCTACCGCGCTCGTCTTGTTTGGGTTCAAGGCTGCGTCGATCGCGCCCCAGGTTGTCCTCACCTTCATCATAGATAAAGATGCCCAGGCCTTCGCCGTTGTATATCCCGGGGATCCCAAACAGATCTTCTCCACTGTAGTCGGTGGACATTCCGACTGCAGGACCTCGATCGGAAAGGTAATCGGCAAGCAGCCCCCATTCGACGCCATCCGGTTTGTTAATACCAGACAGTTTGAACATATCCCACTCTGTTTTGACCTGAGTACCGAAGATACTGTCTTGCTCAAACGTCACTGAACGAATCGGGATATTCGGGTCTTCAGCTGGACCACTGAGGTAAGGAGAATACAAAACCGGAATGTCATATTCGGAAATGGTTAAGGTGTTATTCAAGCTGGTTACCCAGGGCGTTGCCTTGGGAATGGCCATGCCGGTTGCCGGATCGATATCGTAGTTCCCTTGCCCCAGCCAGTTCTGATTGTAGCGGTAGTCCAGAAAGATATCGGTAGACCGTAACCGATAACCTGGCTCACCAAACTGGCTCGTCGTTGCCCAGGCGTTCTGGGCGTGGTAAGACTCGCGACTTTTCTGACGTAGTTGCTGCGCCCGTATCCGGACATCGCCTTGCAGTTCATCCACGTAGGCACGAAGTTCTGCATTGAGCAACAGACCTCGATCGTCGGTAATATCGTAATACGCATGAGTCGCCGTTAACGTGTCGCGCCCCTGCCGGATGATGATATTCCCCTCCATGTAAATTTGCAGAGGGGCATTGCCATCAAACTCTTGGCTCGACAACGGACGGCCTGTTCCGTCCGACTTAACCCAGATGACCATACGATCCGCAGTGAGGTCGACGATTCCAAATTCTTCCGCGTCGAATACGCGTACGGTGATTCCGCCCGTGGCTATAGTTACTGTTTCAGGGGGAGTTGTATCATGTGATTCAATCGAACTGATGCTCGGTTGAATAGTGCTCCGCCCCTCAATCGTGATATGTTTTTTCAAACCAGTCGAAGGGATTGTCACTCCCTGCCAGGAGAGGTCGGTCTCCGGATTTTGCACAACAAACTGAGTCGGCTGCAGATTACTACGTCGCACTCCCTGAGCCTGTTGAATCGCCTGCTTAAGAAGCGGATCTTCCGGCGCGGGCTCGTTGATTGTTTTTCCAATGTCGATGGATACATCCGAGAGCGTTCGCATCTGTCGGACCAGACTGGGTTCACGCAGAGAACGGGACGGTTCTTCGACCTCAACATCATCTTTCAGGAAGATGGTCAGGTAATGAGTCACTTCATCCCCGGACTGCTCGGAACGTTGCCAGACCACAGCCTGCTGAGAGCGTAACGTCGTTGCCCCCTGTTGGATAACGCAATTTCCACGCAGAATTTGAATCAGCTGATTCTGTTCCGTCCACTGCTGAGAGAAACGGGAGGCGATCGTGATGGGAGCGCGCACGAGTTCTGTTTCACTCGTTTCGGCTGCGCGAAGCGAGGGCATGGCCAACAGCATCCAAAGGATTGCGCTGGCGAACAGGCGATATCCATTTCGCGTGATAATGAGTTTGCCCAACACGGATTTACATCACTTGAAGGCGGAGTACGGAATCCATTCCGAACTCTGAACAGTCCTTCCCTCTTCGCATCGAAGAAAGTTCTTCGCTGGATTTAGGCAGACTGGTGGAGATTAACGGTCGGGGATTATGGTCGCTTTGCCAAATAGTGTCAATAAGGGTCCTATCCGGATGACCTAAAAGGACTTACCGCTTTTCCGGATCTCATTTATCCTTGGTCGAAGCAGTTCTGTGCAATCGCCTCTCTGTGAATCCCAATGCTATGCCTCCCGCGAAGATTGCCAGACAGAAATCGACCGGAGCCCGCATTCGCATATTCGACCAGTAAACCAGATGAATTAAAGTGAGGCTTACTACGCAGAGTAAAGTGAAGGTCAGCACTCGGACGACCGGGACTTCCGATTTACGAAACAGGAGCCAAAACCCCAAGCCGATAATCGAGGCAAGATAGAGAAGTATGTAATATCCACTGATGGCGATCCCAATCATTCGATTTTCTTCGTCAACGGAATGGGGAGCCAGAGCCCAAAACCGCCTTAGCCGTAACCAACTCGAGTCGAAGAATGAACCGGGATGATTGACAATCCAGTTCTTCGCCCGTGAATTCATCCACCGATCCCGGGCGATTTCTCCTGTTGCCTCTTGTTGTCCGAGGTCCGCTCGCATCTCCGCTTCCATCTCGATTTGCCACCTGTCGAGAGAGTCCCCTTGCCAGGTTGTCCCCCAAGGTTGCGAAATGACTTCCTTATAAAAAGTCTCATTATTGCCAAGCAAAAGAGTGTAGCCGCCATGGGTCGTCGTAAGGATCGGTTGCCCCATCACAACCCAGTTCCGCACGACCCAGGGAAGGACGACGATAGAGATACCGGTAAAGATTAGAATTCCCTGCCGCAGAAATAGCCCCATCCGCTTTTTTCGAATTGCAATAATCAGACAACTCACACCGACGAGCCCACCCCAAGCCCAGATGCCCGGACGACACAGAGCCAAGGCCCCGCCGATAAGTCCCAACGTAACCAGCGGAAACGCTGCTGATTTTTCATTAATGGCCGAGACTCGCCAGCAAAACAGGCTCAGTAAAAAGACGAACAGCGTTTCCGTCATCAGGCTGGCGGTGGCGAAAAGTAGTAGCGGATCGAAAGCCATGACTCCAGCGGCCACGGCCCCAGTCGCCTGATTCCCCATGCGGGAGGCGGTCTTACCAGTGAACCATACAGACGCTGTTCCCAGCATCACTTGTACAATTCCGATTCCCCACAAACCGCCACCTAGGCTTAAGATCGCGGCATAGAGAATGGGAAGCAGGGGAGGCCGGAAAGCGGTGGGAACCTCAGTTCCCGGTTTGAAGTACCCTCCATTGTCTAATAACGTCTGCGCATGAGCTAGATAGGCATCAACATCCATCCCGAGTTGATCACGATAAAAGACAAGTACACCAAGCCGCATTCCCAACGCGAGGAGGCTGATCCAAAGCAGATAAGAGTGAGTGCAGTTTTGGGAATTCAAGTGTTGTAATCCAGCGAGCAGCAGAGATTCAGAGGAGCGGCCATAAGGGAGAGGCCAAAAGAAAGTCAGCACGAAACTCTCTGCTGATGGGTCCACCCTATATCATGTCGCGTCAGCCGCACAGTAAGAAAATTGAAAAAACCGATTCGCTGCAAGCCCGTGCCGAACTCCTTTGACCTGCGAAGTGTCCACCCAGACATGCCACTTGAATTACAGACCGCCCTTTCTACTTTGGAGTTGCCAATAAAAGCAGACGAAAGGAGAGACATCTCTTCCCTTTTGCCTGAAAACTGACTAGATTACTCCAGATCAGCCGAGCATCTCCACGATTCGGAGCCCCGGTTGAGACCTAACATATTGAATTACAGGAGTTTACCGCTCCTGCCCGGAGAGATGGCTGAGTGGCCGAAAGCGCTGGATTGCTAATCCAGTGAGTCTAGCAATAGGCTCCACGGGTTCGAATCCCGTTCTCTCCGCTATATAAGGACTTACGTCGAAAGATGTGAGTCCTTTTTTCGTTGATACTGAAAAGTCCTCCATCAAGTCCTCCACTTTTCTTGTCAGTGCTGCTTATTGAGCACATTATCGGGAAGGAATTAAACATAATCGCAATCCAGAACGCAGTCGGCACCACGCCGCGGTCGAAATTCGAAATCGGATTCATTCAATTCGAGGTTCCGTAAGCCACCGCCCCTTTTACGTTCGCACCCTCTCGTTGAGATTCAGTTCATCTGCCCGGATGAACTGCTGTCGGTCCTCGGACCAGAAGGGGTGGTTCGGTGTGGAACCGAGAGCAACAGGTTCGGAAGCAATTTTCACATCGATGATCGAGGCGTTCTGATGCTTGTACGTCGCCGTGATCACTTCGCCGTCACCGGGAGCGATTGGTGGGCAGGGGCTGATGAAAGGTGCTTAGCATCGCCTAAAGATCAACTATTCGACGTACCCGGGTATGGCTCCAGTCGTGTATGCGGGAATCTATGATTTCGGTACTCGTTCCAAAGTGAACTTAACCACGGATCATTCTCACCAAGTTCAAGAGCCAAACCGATAAGCCCTAAATCATCTGAAACGTAACTAGCTAATTCTGGGTTACTCGTATGTTCAAACACTTTCTCATAAGCGAGTCGCCGAAGTGCTTCAATGGCGTCTGACTCACCATTGTTTTTTTGATCCATCATAAGCTTATGAACTCTCAACCAATCTGTTTCAAAATCTGGAGAATCTCTCGAATCTAAGGCTAGGTCAATATCCAGCTGATCAAAAGTTTCTGAGTTAAGAATCTTGTCTTGAGAAATGGATTCCGTGATGCTTAATATTTCTTTCATTTCTAGTTTAACCCTTGTCCAAACAACCAGTTTGCTATCAATTCGACACCCTCAGCAGGACTTACGTCTAAACCTAACACATGCTCGCCATTGGGAGACCGGACATCGAGCCGAATGTCATCAAGTCCTCTGTATGCTTGCCGATATGCTTCGAGTAATTCGTCATCAGTGCCATTGAATTCTCCTTGACGAGGACCAATAAATTCTCGCTCAGCGTTATGTAACCGCCAATGATCATATCCTGGATCGTCACCTCTGGAGAAAAATGTCGGGCGAGTCTTATCGCTTCTCGAAACCTCAAATGGTCTCCCGATAGATTTACGTATAGCAGGAACATGATGGCCAGACACTCCCACGTTGAGTCGAGTACAATGATCCCCATTATGCACCAATACCCCGCCGGTGCCCACATGGTAAACATGTTCTCCCTTAACTTCTATGTTGTAAACAATATGCCGACCGGGGCGTAGGCGGATTTGTTCGACGATCGAGACGCCAGCTAACGTCCGAACCCTCTCGTTGAGGTTCAGTTCATCTGCCCGAACGAACTGCTGTCGGTCTTCGGACCAGAAGGGGTGATTCGGGGTGGAACCGAGAGCGACTGGTTCGGAAGCAATTTTCACATCGATGATCGAAGCGTTCTGGTGCTTGTACGTCGCCGTGATCACTTCGCCGTCACCGGGAGCAATCGGTGGGCAGAAACTGATGTCGAGGATCTCGGCATCACCATCGATCCCGCACTCCGGGACGGAAATGTAGATCGAGTGACCGACGCGGGCCGACTGCTCCTCTATCCATTCGACCGGGCGAAGCATCTGGATGTCGGACCAGGAGCCATCTTTCTTCGGCGCCTTGAGCGTCATTAACTGCCAGGTCTTCGGATCCACTTCGGGAAGGCTGGTGTCGTATTCCTCCCGGAGCGGGTTGGTGCCAACCGTCTTCATGCCAACTTTGGCATCGCCCATATTGATTGTAGCGTGGGAGTCGTGCGACTCGGTGGAAGCGACGGACGCTTGTAGTTCCGGTACCGTATCTGGCCCCGCGTTCGGCCAACAGAAGAATCCCCCAATCAACCCCCAGAGAATTAACCACAGGGTTGCCAGTGACCAGCGTTTACGGGAGTCGGGTTTTCTGACAGCAGTAACAGAGAGTTTTTCTCTCGATTGGCTTTCATGAGCTGGATTAAGAGCGTCCTCAGCGTAATCTTCTATATGTAAAGAGGAATGATTTGAAGTGTCGTACAAAGCTTCCTCTTCATCGTCTGTAGAATCGTAATCGCTAAACAAGCTGTCTACGGCATCGAACCTGGCTTTCATGAGACTCTCTTCCGATTCCATCGAATTGTGGTCTTGAGTTATTGATGTGTGAATTCGTTTCTTTTCATCATGATGTTTACGGGAATTTCTTGGTTTCTTCAGAAGCCAAGAACCTCCGACTCCTATCAGGATTGTAAATAATAGTGGGAATTTAGATTCATTCTGTTCGGTTTCAACCTGCTGGAAAGCCATCATTTCGTTTGTTAGTAATAGAGATTCGGAAGTGACAATCAGTGGAGTCTCATAAACAAAACA
Source organism: Polystyrenella longa (assembly GCF_007750395.1). Taxonomy (GTDB): domain Bacteria; phylum Planctomycetota; class Planctomycetia; order Planctomycetales; family Planctomycetaceae; genus Polystyrenella; species Polystyrenella longa. The sequence continues at coordinate 5,482,320 of NZ_CP036281.1, forward strand.
ACCCGTTTGGGAGGTATTTAGCAGAACGCCCGCATCATCCATGACATCATCGCGTATCGTAAATTTATTCAGCCGACGTTGAAAACGAGTGATTCCAAGCGGTTGTGTTACTGACAAATGATGGATTTCGGACGAGAATCGTTTTGCGGTCAGTAAAGCAGTATCGGATTCGACACGAAAAGCATCATCTGGGCGCAGCGGTAGCGCGGATTGACGCAAGATTTGGAGTTTATTAGCGAAGTGGTTTCACGCCGCGTCGCGGTAGTAATACTTGAGCAGACCGCCGAGACGTTCACGGCATTCAACCTTGCCGGCGACGCATCCGAATTCCTCATCTGGTTCAATCAACTGATTGTCGAGTCCCTGATGGTTTCTCTCGGAATGATAGTGAGCAACGTATTCCCGCAATACTCGTTCGAGGGAATGTTTGCCGAAGAAGATCATCTTGTTCAGGCATTCCGATTTCAGACTTCTCATGAATCGTTCGAGATACGCATTCATGTTGGGACTCTTCGGAGGAAGTAGCACCGGCTCAATCTGAGTCTGATCGCTCAGAAACGAACGCAGGGGTTGAAAGCTGGTATCACGATCAAGAATCAAATGCGTCGCGTTTTCGAGGAAACCGTCACTGCCCGTCAGGTTGCGTCCAACTTGAGTCACCCATTGCTTATTCGGGTTCGTCGTAATCCCCGCGATCTCAACGCGTCGTGACTTCAACTCCATCACCACCATGACGTAGAACGTCGTCAGACCGGTCTTCGTCCAGACTTCTACCGTGGTGAAGTCAACGGCGAATATCGCTTCCCAATGAGCTTTCAGGAACGTCTGCCAGGACATTGAAGCGGGACGATCTGGGGCATGCTCGATACCGTTCGCCTTCAGCACATTCCGCACGGTGGTGTCGGTGATGTGAAAACCAACATTGGACAAAGCACCCTGAATTCGATCAGCTCCCCACGTGGGATTCTCTTTCGCAAACCTCAAGATCAGTTCGACGATCTCCGTTCGAATACGAGGTCGACCAACTTGTTTCTTCTCCGACGAGTAGTCCCATTTCCTGGCAATCAACTCCCGGTGCCAGCGGAGAATGGTATCGGGAGTGAAGATCGCGCCGAGTTCACTTAGCAACTTCCTACCAAGCTGCTTTCCTTTGACCGCCAGGCGACGACGCTCGTTATCGTTCAGCAGGACCCGTTTCTTGCCAACCTTTTCCCGGAGGATGCTATTTTCGGTCTTGAGGTATTCAATCGCCAATTGTTGTTCACGATTCACCCAACTTGCCAGAGCGAATACCAGCAGGTGCCAGGGCTGCATCACAAATTCCATCTAATCAGTTACCAAAGTGAAGGGGAGGGTTACTTTGGAACTATAGCCATTCTCTGAACCCTGGCACTCGCGAAACGTGTATCGCTGACAGTCTTCACGACCGGTGACAACGATTGTACTGAATGCGGCGGCGAGCGTTGCTACCAACTTGTCTGAGAACACATGCCGTCAGAGTTTCACAGCACCCTTGATTTACAGTGTCTTGAGTTCGGCTAAGTTTTTTTACGGTACGGGAATCAGTGCTGAAGACAGCCCGTGTGGCCAGCCAGGCGAAACCCCAACCGAGAAACGCTTGCGAAGCGTAATGGTGATCGTCATTGACACGGGAGAATGCAGCGAGCGTCGAACCGCCGTAATATAGAGTTTGCAACCAAGGCTCGTCCGTCATCTTTGCAGCGGTCAGGAATGGGATCGCTCCCATAAAACTATGCCCGCTCACACCGTTGTTGTCCTGAAGCGGATTCCAATTTGATTTGTAGGTCGCTTCTCCAGGTCGCGAGGCTCCTGTGACGCGCTGTGCGAGCAACATGGGGGGAGCACCAACCGCAAATGCCCGCAGAGATCGTTCTCCCCAAGTTCCTGCAAGAGCCGCCCGTGGATCCTCGTCGAAGACCTCACCAACCATCCAGGAAGCTGCAAACAGGGGTAATGTGTAATATCCATTACCCAGTTCCTTTTGCGCGTGGAGCATTTCAAACCAGTCATCGGATGTCGCACTTCGTATGTTCTGCTGAACTTTATGACGTAGTTTTTCATCGATGGATGAGTTCGCCATAAGCGCACCACCAATAAGGCCGAAGGTCATCAATTCTAAATTCTCGCTGGAATAAAACTAGTAATGATCTTCAACTACGCGATCAAACAGGGTGACATCAGTAGTTCCGATGTCGGGAGGCATTTCATATTCCAGCTGATCCGTTGAACCTAATGTCATAGGGGAATGGGGATCATGATTCTCGAACAGCTTTTCCGGTTCGATTAATGACAAGCTGTTGGATTCAATTGAAACGGTTACCAGTGGCAATTCCTGATCAACGTCTTTAGATCGCTCGAATACTGATTGATGACGCAAGTCTTTTCGGTATTCCGTTCTTCGACGAGTTGTCGCTAATTGCGGGGAGCGCGCTCGAGCAGAAAAACAGCCCGTTAGTAAGAATACCAGCAGCAGTCCAAACAGAAATAGAAATTGTTGCGAGTGAGAATGCATAGAGAGAACAGTTCGTGGACACAGAATAAAATTCGGAGGGCTTGAGAGATTGTTGTCTGGAAAAGTAAATCGGATTGAAATTAATCTTTAACATCGGGGTACCAGCGGTCTTCGTAGTAAAGCTGATAGCCTGACTGAAAACAGGCCGCGGTATTGGCCAACATTTCGGGACTCATTTTTGACTGCTGATTCAAGTCATGAGAATCGGGCTCATATTGAAACTGAGTCGCTTGCTTTCCATACCCGAGTACGAGCATCCGGTTTTGTGCGTCCAGTAACGCTACGTCGTGGTTATGCTGCATCAGGGCCCTTCCTTCCTCAGCAGGTATATTCAGAACATCCTGTCCAAGAAACACGGACTGATACACGCCCCCCAGTTGTCCCATCACCGTCGACGGGATGTCGAGTGAGCAACCCAGAGTGTGACAGCGTGTTTCCGCATGCGTAACATCAGGGTGAATCATCAATACGGGTACCTGGTAGGAACTCATGGGAAATGACTGGCTGCCATAAACGCGGGCACCGTGATCTCCCATCACGACGAAGATCGTGTTTTTGAAGAAATCATGTTGCCTGGCTTCTCGGAAGAAGTATCCCAGAGCCCAGTCCGCATATTTCACTGCGTTTTCGCGTGATTGTGCGTTTTCCGGGATGCGTCCTTCCGGATAGGTATAAGGTCGATGATTAGAAACCGTGAGTAGCGTTGCGAGAAACGGTTTTCCTGAGTCATGCAGATGATCAAGTTCCCCGAGCGACTTGCGAAACAAATCTTCATCACTGACTCCCCATGCATTGGAAAAAACAGGGTCCTCGAAGTCCGACTGTTCCCGGAACTCGTTGTATCCATTAGACGTCATAAAAGAGCGAACACCGTCGAACAGCCCTCGACCAGCGGTCATGAATAATCTCTCATATCCACGTTCTTCCAGAACATTCGCAAGGGTGAATACTCGCTCGGAGTGGTCTCTTTTCAGAATAGATTCCGTCGGAATCGGAGGCATCGAGGTGTGCACGGCCTCCAGAGCCCGCGATGTTCGGTTACCTGTCGCGTAGAAATTGTCGAAGAGAATCCCAGACTTCGATAGCTCATCGAAATTCGGGGTCAGTCCTCGGTCATCTCCCAGGACTCCGACGAAATTCGCACCGAAACTCTCTTCGAGAATGAGAACTACGTTGTAGTCCTGCTGTGGTTTGCCAGTATGCACTAATCGATCAATGGGATTCGTTGAGAACTTTGATAGCTCATCCTCTGGACGAACGGCAATTTGCCGTAGACGTGTCTCCGCTTCTTTCTCGTCAAGCGAGATATAGTTCTGGTCGTATTCGAAATGACAAGTCCACGCGTAGTAGACGAAACTGTACATCCCATTCCAGCTGCACTCATTTGTGATCCGGTTTTTCGTGTATTGGGCACTAGTGGAATCCGTGGTGAACCAGAGCACCGTGATCGCTGTCAAACAGCAGCCTAGAAACCCGAGTCGTCGTTGAGTTGGCAACGGCATGGTCAACATCCGATTAAAGTGACGACGGGCAACCAGCCAGGGAAGAATGCCGACGAGACCAATCGCAATCAACAGATCAATAAGTGGATAGGACTCCCAGATGTTGCAACATACTTCGGTGGGATAAACCAGATATTCGAATGCGATGTAATTCAAACGCGATTGAAACTCATCAAAGAACAGAAACTCAGCCACGCACAGGAAAGGTAGAAAGAGAAAAGCAATCAACCATTCTGTCTCGATGAAGAAGCGGCTTAACATGCTGTTCAGTCGACTTTCTGGCCAGAGACTGAACTGGATAATTTGCGGAAGTGCAAAACAGAGAACGGCGAGGAGATCAAAGCGAACTCCGGTAACAAATACATGTGCAAATTCGCTCAGAGACAGGCTTCCAGGTTCCGCCATCGTCAGCAATAGTGTCAGTCGTAATGACGTCAAGTACGCGAGCATGACGCCCAGCATGACGAACGTGATTTGGTATCGACCTGAATATGCTGCGAAGCGCATGTAGATGACATACAAGCTGTTACTTAGACGTGAAGCCGATGACTGCGGTCTTAAATCAATTGCGACGTTCCCGCCGGATTCAGAAGTTGAAATGGAATGGGGAGTCTCAATAGAGGGAGATGTTAAACTCGACATGATAGAGATGTCCTGGACAACGGTGGGGGAGTACTAAAGCAAATTACAAAGAGATGACGGAAGAGGTCGCACCATGCGATGCGGCTCATTCGATGGCCTTTGAGGGACTGTTCTGCTCGTCCAATAGGGGGATGTCCGCGGGGTTCAAAGTCATTGATCCCGTGCCCCGTAATCTCTCGGCCAGTTCTCGCCGGTTTTGATTCAGAAAAGGAATCAGCTTGACGTTCACCGACTCGTTCCAGAATCCAAATTGCTGCAGTGCATTGAAGACGTTCCTGGTGCTTTCGCCACGTACATGCAGTTTGTACATGGCGAGCACGCCGCCCGTACGCTGAAGGCCAGCGGCACAGTGAACGAGAACACGCTGGTGATGTTCAATGGCATTGTCGATGCAATGAACCGCCGCAGCGTATATGTCGAGATCACCTGTGCCATCGCCCTTCAACGGGAATCGATGGTGTTCGATCTGCAACTGGTGACAGGCATTCAGTTCGGCCTGTTGATCCACATTTCCCGGCTCCCAGCTTGTGAGATCAACGACGACATCAATACGGTTCTCTTTGAGTACGCGTGTAACCAGCGAATTTGAAAGTTGACCACTGCGATAGAGCTCCCCCTGGTAAACTTCAGCCCACCGTTTGGGGAAGTACTGGTAATAAAATTGTTTTCGCCAGAATAGTGTGAGTGCAGCCACTATTAAGATGAGCAAAAGAATTCGAGTTAGAATTCGTACAGTCCAGATCTGACTTGGAACTGAATTCAATAAATTGGGTGGGGCATCGGTAAGAGAAGTCGGCATCCTTGCCTGCTCCTTTCAATTCTCCATTTCGAGACGAATGAAGAGATACTAAAAGTTTAGGATTAAAGGTTAAAAAAACAGATCGGTACGTGCGGGCATCAAAACCAAACCGGGTGTAGATTCGTGTCCGAAAGAATTAGTAGTTGTGTGGAAATAAAAAGCACGCTGCTACTCCCGTGTTTTGCGTTGCTGCGAAAGGTGTTCTTTCATTTCATCCAGTTCTGTACGTTGGCTGAAGATTTCAAAGTCGCGGGCGGGGACGCCCAGATCATGGAGAACGCTTGCCGACCATTTGGGCCAGGGGGACCAGTTGGAACGTGTAGAAGCCAGCACGTTGAGGGGCAACCAGAACCAGGAGATCAACAGGCTAAACGAAACGAGGCAGATCATCGCAATGTGACATGGCAATTGAGCTCGTATCGATTCGCCGTTGGCAGACGCAAGCATTACAAGCCGTTCGGCGCGACGGGCGATTGCCTGTCTTCCACGGCTGAAGTTAAGCGACGATGGCAGATTGTCCTTATGGCTGGTCGTGTACTCTACAATAGTCAACAGAGTACGCAGATATTCGACAATCTCCTGCTTTGTTTGAATGGCTGCTTCATCACAGGCAAACTCTCGATGGAGGTCTGATTTTCGGGTAGCCCACCAGACAAGTGGGTGGAACCAGAACAACGCTTCTACCAGTCGTTGCAGAAACAATTGCAGCGGATGGCCAGTTTGCAGGTGCTCAAGTTCGTGTCGAACTATGTATTCGATACTGGTCGGTTCAAAGCCAATCAAGTATTCGGGTAAGACGACATAAGGAGAGTGGAATTGCCAGCAAAATGGTGTCGTGACTTCCGAACTCACCAGCACCTGAATCGGACGATTCTTCATAAATAACCGGTTGAAATTATCCTGACTGTCTAACAGAACCTGGTAAAGTTCTTTGCCTGCCTTTGAATGCTGTTCGAGTTTCTGACATCTTTTAAGGAATCGATGAATTAAGCAGAACCGAAACGCCATCAACATTAATGTAGCGACGAACCCGATCAACCAAATCAGTAACAGAGCCTGTCCACTCTTTTGTTCAAACTCAGCGAGTGTAACCAAACTTTCTGTGCTGAATGATTTCCAGGGATGGAACAGCCGAGGGTGAGGTGCCGCCACTGCCAGGCCAACCAGCAGTAGAATCAATGCATAAGAGCACGTCCAGAGACGGCATCGCTTACGCTCTTCACGAATAAGTTGATTCAACCCCCAGGTTAGACCGACGACAAACGTAATCTGAACGGAAAGGGTGATCGCTGTTTCCAGAAAATGCAATGAGTTCAACACTGCTCCTCCAGTTGCGAAATTGCTTCTTTCAGTTCTCTGATTTCATCGGGTGATATGGTTTTCGGATCCATCAGGCTCAGCATGAGGGATTTCACTGAACCTCCGAAGAGCCGGTTGGTCAAATCGCCCGCCATGGAGCGACTCACTTCTTCTCGGCTGACAGCGGCCTCGTATACATAAGCGCGTCCACACATTTCCTTTCGCAATACACCACGAGTCTCATCCAGGATTTTCAGCGTCGTCATTACCGTGGTGTATGCAAGGGGGCGTTCGAGTTTATCGACCACATTCTGAACAGTCGCTTTGCCGAGTGCCCACACGACATCCATCACTTCGAGTTCGCATTTAGTCAGTTGTAACTGAGACATTGAATGGTTCCTATTGATTTCTGCAACTGCAAGTTAATCTTCGAGAGTAGATGCGTGAATGCTTGAGTACGTGTCGTCCTGCCGTTTTGACAGCGATCTGTAAAGAGCCTGATCAATGTTTTCTGAAACCATCTCGACGTGTCCATCGCCCCAGAGAAAATTGACTCCCCCGGGATGGCGACTCGTGAATTCACATTCATCACAATCGACGCAATTAGGGGAGGTCATCGCGCTCCCAACCAGTCGACAGACCGCATCCTCTCCTCGTGCATCCACCCCTAGCCACGTGGAAGGAACAGTCGCCATCGTGCGTTCTCCAATAATGATGGTATTACTCAAGCCACGTCTGAACTCGACGAATCGGACAGCTTTGGTGTCCAGGAATGCTCCATCCCCTTTGGGTACGGGGTAACCGTCATCAGCCTCGATCGTTCCAAAAACGCCTAGATAATTCGTCGTGGGCAATTCAAACAACGGAGTCGGCGATTCGGATGTGCTCTCCTCATCTTCCTCATACAACATGAAAGTCTTGTTTGTAATATCAGACGGACAGAGGAAGGTAGCGACTGAGCAGAACCGAGCGTTGACATTCTGAGGATCTGATAAAAGACGATCTGAATGAATTTGTTCATAAACGGCACGCAGCTCCATGAAACTTAACAGCGGTACCGACCAGCCATATGCCGACTGCTCCGTTTCTTCCCATTGAAATCCGGGGGGAAGACTGCGGTTGAGTTCATGATACCCCTGCAAGGCTGTTCCCAGTTGTCGCAACTGGTTTTGGCATTGGATCCGCCGTGCTGATTCTCTGGCGGAACCGAGAGAAGGTAATAGAAGCGCAAGAAGCACAGTCACAATGGCGATGACCGTGATCAGTTCCAAAACGGTAAAAGCACGCCGACAACGCGTCCTGCTTATTGAAGCGTTGTCGCACTTTAACCAGCAGATCTGCAAGCGTTGTCTGAAGGATCGATCATCCATTGACCCTGTTCTTTCATCCCTGAAAAGTGAGTGGAATCTTTCCGTTTGTTTCTACTAAGAAATCAGTAATTGCGTCAATCCCAATTCCTGAACTTAATTGCAAATGGCTTAACCTGACGTCGTTAGTGAATTATTACGTTACGGTCTCGCAGATGCCTTAATTTGTAGTGTTTTCAGTTCGGCTGAGTTTTTTTTACGGTACGGGTCCAAATGGCCTGGGTGACAACAAGCGATTCGGTATTTTCAATTATGATCAACTGGTATTTGTTTTAACGATTAGAGGATCAGATTCGGCTTTGATTCGTATAGCTCCGCTTTTCCTTCCCTCGAACTCGAGAAGATCGCAATGGATTATCCCGAAACGCAAATGCGACTGCTGACGGAATCTTCGATTCTTCAAGAACGAGTTGCGCCTCATGTTCTTTCGTTAGAGCAACCATTTCCTGTTGTCGCGCCACTGCCATGGCACGCCGTTTCTCAGAAAAGGCGAGGGCGATGCGAATATCGGCATTGGCCTGGTCCAGTTGCAACCTGGCACCGATGTTGTCCCCGATATCGATGTCGGCTATGTCGATGGAGACAATTTCAAAGGAGGTCTGTGAGTCCAGTCCCTGCGCAAGAACTTGCCTTGAAATGATTCCAGGGTCAGCCAGTATCTCCCGATAGCTTCCACAGGCTCCTATTGCCGAAATGATTCCCTGGCCTACTCGTGCAATTACAGTTGCTTCGGTCGCTCCTCCCACTAGTTGTAAGAGGTTGGTCCGGACAGTCACCAGCGCCCGGACCTTCAGTTGAATCCCATCTTTGGCAAATCCATCAAGCGTGCTGAGCCCTTCAGATTCCTGAATTGGACAGTTAATGACTTTGGGATTCACACTGATCTGGACCGCTTCCAGAATGTCGCGTCCCGCTAGATCAATGGCTGCGGCGGTGTCCCAGTCGAGGGCAATATTGGCTCGTTGAGCGGAGATCAATGCAAGCATAATACGGGGTACATCTCCCCCAGCCAGATACTGAGCTTCAATGGCGTTGGTGGAGATCGTAGTGAGTCCCGCCTGAACTGCCATCACTTTAGATCGTACGATCACTTCCGGATTGACTTTTCTGAGCGACATTAAAAATAAAGTCAACAGCTTTATGCCAGTGCCTGTAACGTAAGCCTGCAACCAGAGGGACAGGTATCGGGCCAATAAGAGCAAAACTCCAATGACTCCCGCTGCTGCTACTATCATCCAAAACCAGAACATTGTCATGACAGGCTCGATTCAGTTATTTAGAGTATCCTTCGAAAAGAATGCGAGAAGGAATCACATTAGAAGCTGTCCGGAAAACCTTCCCTGGGATTCAGTGGACTTGTTTCACTCAGTCGTCGACGACAGTAAACCGCAAAGAGTGCTCCAAGCGGGTTTCAGGAAGGGTGCAGATCATCAGGACGCATAACGACTTCAACCTGGTGATCCTGGTTGTCATTTATTAGTTGAATGAAGCTCTCTGATATCTCGACACCATCCAGAGTCAGACGCTGTACGCTGGTATTCGCTCCCTCATTGTCAAACGAAATGTGATAGAAGGTCTCGTGAAAGCGGTAGTGGATTTTAAAGCGGGTCCATGCCTCAGGAAGACAGGGTTGGAGTCGTAATTTATCAATATCAAGTTCAATCCCTAAAAAGGACTCAATTAATAGTCGGTACATCCAGCCTGCTGAACCTGTATACCAGGTCCAGCCGCCCCGGCCGGTATGAGGATCGACCCCGTATACATCTGCAGCCACGACGTAAGGTTCAACACGATAAATGGCAATCGCATCGGAGCTGTCTCCATGTTTCACTGGGTTGATCAATGAAAATAAGTCCCAGGCGTTTTCGTTATTTCCCAGAGCGGCCGTCGCCATCACTGTCCAGATTGCGCTATGGGTGTACTGTCCACCATTCTCTCTTACCCCCGGCACATACCCTTTAATGTATCCCGGGTTGAGATCGGAATGATTGAACGGAGGATCCAACAGTAAGATGAGTCCTTCCTCCTTTCGAACCAACCGGTCCTGGACGCTTTGCATCGCCTGAGTTCCGCGTTCGGGATTCGCCACTCCGGAGAGGACTGACCAACTTTGTGAGATGGCATCAATCTGACATTCATCATTCTGTTTCGAACCAAGCGGAGTCCCATCATCAAAATAAGCACGTCTGTACCAGTCACCATCCCAACCATGGTTCTCCAGGCTCAGCTTGAGTTGGTCGATTTCTGTTTTGAGTTCATGGGCGACATGTTCGTTCCCCAGGCTTCTCAACAAACCAGAGTATTCGGTGAGAACATGGACCATGAAGAACCCCAGCCATACACTTTCGCCTCGGCCATGTTCACCAACCAGATTCATGCCGTCATTCCAGTCGCCACATCCCATCAGGGGAAGGCCATGTTCACCGAATTTCAATCCGTTTTTAATAGCACGGATTCCATGTTCGATAAGAGTCCCCATTTCATCGGAAGTTTGAGGAAGGTCATAGTTGGATTCTTCATCATCCCGCAAGGGGCGAGACGTAAGGAAGGGAACTTGTTCGTCGAGGACGCCTCGGTCTCCTGTGGTGTTGACATACTTGCAAATGGCGAGAGGAAGCCAGAGATAGTCATCAGAGAAATGGGTACGGACTCCACGACCGACGGGAGGATGCCACCAATGCTGGACGTCTCCTTCAGCAAACTGATGGGCTGCTGCTCGCAGCAGATGCTCTCGCAGCAACTGAGGTTCGGCGTGTACCAGCGCCATTGCATCTTGTAGCTGATCACGGAATCCATAGGCGCCACCTGATTGATAGAACCCCGAACGAGCCCACATGCGACAAGCCAGTGTCTGGTACAGCAGCCAACCGTTAGCGAGGAAGTTGACCGAAGTGTCCGGGGTCTGGAGATGAATGACGCCCAAGGTTTGACTCCAGTAATGCCAGACTCCTTCAATGGCTCGATTCGCACTATCAACATCACGGAATCGCTGTGCCAGGTTTCTGGCATCCGCTGTCCCTCTCGCGGCTCCCATGGTGAAGGTCACGATCTTCTCCTGACCTTCGATTAAATTCAGGGGTGTATGGAATGCGGCACAAGGGTCGTAACCAGCTCCGACGCGACCGGATAATCTCGACCTTTTCAATGCTGCCGGGTCAGCGGTGCTTCCGTTGCGACCCAGAAACTCGGTCCGATCTCCCGTAAAAGTACGGTTGGGTTCGCTGCAATTAAAGAAAGCAACCCGGTCACCAAATTCCGGACTGTAAACATTCCGGGCCAATATTGCTCCGCTTTCGGAATCAAATTCGGTCGTTACATGCATGGAGGACTTACTTCGGGATTCGCCCAGGACTAATTCAGAAAAACTGAAAATCGAGAGTCGTCGTGCCCGACCTGAATTATTCGTGACCTTCAGTTTGCAGAACTTGACCGGTTCTTCGGTAGCCACATACACGGAAAGTTCTGTCGTGATTCCCTCCTCCGTGCTATCAAAGATTGTATAACCGAAACCATGGCGGGTGATATACGTGTTCCGTCCACGAGCTGGTAGAGGAGTTGGAGACCAGAAGCGGCCCGTTTCTTCATCACGCAAGTACATCGCTTCGCCACTGGGATCCGTCACCGAGTCGTTGTACCAGGGCGTAATACGAAACTCATGACTGTTTTCTCTCCAGGAATAAGCACTCCCTCCTTCGGAAATGACGGTCCCGAAATCTTTATTGGCGATGACATTAACCCACGGGGCTGGGGGCGCTTCTCCCTTCTTCAGAATAATGATGTATTCATGCCCATCCTGACTGAACCCACCATAGCCGTTGAAAAACTTCAAATCATGGTAGGGAGTTTCAAACCTGACGGAGGGATGGGAAGTCTGTTCGGATATTTTCAGCATCGGGACTGACGAACTGGTTCTGACATACTTCTCGGCCTGTTCCTGTAACGTACCGGAATCGCCTGACAAGATAACGCGGGATACGGTCTGCAACAGAACGCGGTCTTCCTCTGATATCTGTTCTCCCCGTCGAATAAAAATTCCGCCTGGTCGATCCGTAAACAGGGCTTCTGTACTGGTAGCGACGAGATCCGTGATTCTTTCCTGCAAGGATTGTCGATAGACGGAGTCATCCTCATTCCAGATCACCAGATCGACGGCAAGCCCTTTCATTCTCCAGTAGGCATGGGCCTGCACCGCCTGTTTAACCAGTTCCAGTCGATCGGCGTCGCGTATCTGAACGAGGACGATGGGTAGATCGCCCGAGATACCGTAACCCCATAGTCCAGACTGCCCCTGCCGATTGCGGTTCAGAATGTCTCTGCGAGCCCGTCGGATAGAGGAACTGTATATAATAGAGCTTGCCAATTTGCCGTAAATCTGAGCGTCCAGTTCGGAAGCGCCCAATTGCTGTAGTAAGATATGTCCGTGAGTCCAAGCCAAATTAAACACGCGATCCGTCAGACTGGGGTCACTGTATTTTTCAGACAGTAACTCCACTTCCGACCGTGTAGGCGCGATGCCGGTGACGACGTCAAGTTGAATAGACTCGTTTGGTTGAAGCAGTACCGTCTGGCGAATACTGACAATTGGATCGAGTACGGAACCTTCCGAATTGGACAGCGGCCCCTTCTGCTCGCACGCGATAGGATTTTGCAAAGTGCGTTGTCGTCCAATGAAAGTCGAACGGTCGGTCTCATAAGAAGTGGGCTCGGTGATCTCACCCCGAACAGTAATCATATGCAGCAACCAGGGAGGTTGTTCTTCCCGGGAACGCGGTCGGCGTGTGCAATAGATTGCCTGATGGTTTGGTACAAGTTCCGTTTGTACGAAGAGATTGCTGAATGCGGGATGGGCTTCGTCCTGCGCTTGCGGCGCCAGAACGACTTCGGCGTAGCTGGTTAGCTCCAGATGACGTGGTTCCTCGGATCGATTCGTCAGTGCGATTCTGCGGAGTTCAATATCGTCTTCCGGAGAAACACTAACCTGCGTGTAAGTTTCGATCTGGTAATCAATACGCCGAAACTCGGCTCGTGATTGCGTAAATATGGCTTCATAGCCACTTCCCGTGGTGTTCTTCGGCTGGAAGGTGTTTGACCACAAGGCATCATTTTCAAAATCGCGAATGTAGCAGAAAATTCCATGATTATCGCGTGTCACATCTTCGCGCCATCTCGTGATGGCCAAATCACCCCAGCGGCTGAATCCTCCTCCCGCGCTGCTGATCGCTACATGATAATGATCGTTGGAGAGCAGATGAGTTTCGATCTCGACGTTGCTAGGATTGGTGATGACACGCATGCCCCCAGTCTCTTCGGCGGTGGCGATTCGAGTCGCTCGCGCTTCACTGGCGTGAGGCAGAACTGGTGCCGTTTCCTGAGGGACTCTTTCCTGGAGTAACAGACTGCATGACCGCAGTAGCGGATCGGAAAGAAAGCGTCGCTGCATCGGCTTGTCGAGTAACAAGAATGCAAGAGAAAGTAGACTCATTCCTTCATGGTGAGCCATGAACTGCTTTACAGTGGCTTTCTCTGCGCCCGGTTGCAGTCGTGAAGGAGTATAGTCAACCGCCTCGTAAAATCCGTAAGGCCCCATTTGCTCTTCAGCCTGCAATCTTTCGAGATTGCGACAAGCGGCTTGCGGTTCCACCATCAATGCCAGAACTGTTGCGTAGGGGGCAATTACCAAATCTTCGGCCAGGCCCCGTTTAAGACCTAATCCTGGAACGCCGAACGCTTTGTATTGGTAAATATGGTTCACATCGATTGTGTTGTACCCGGATTCGGAGATTCCCCATGGAACTCCTCGCTGGTTGCCATACTCGATTTGGCGCCGCACGATCGAATGATAGCTTGAATTGAGTAATGTGTTTTCATAGCTGGGCATTACCAGCAATGGCATCAAATACTCGAACATCGAGCCACTCCAACTGAGCAGAGCCGGGGACCGACCTGTAGTCGTTAGCAAACGCCCTAGAGCAAACCAATGTTTCTGACCATATTCCCCCTTGGCGATTACCAGATAACTGGCCAGCCGTGCTTCTGATGCCAGCAGGTCATAGTACCCCGCATCTAATCGACGCTCGCTCACATTGAACCCGATCGAAAAGAGATCTCGGACGGGATCATACAGGAGGTTGAAATCCATCTCAGCAAACTCTCGAGCCTGTAAAGCGATTGCTTCAAACTCATTCAAACGCCTTGCCGCTCGCTCCGAGGCAATGGAAATCGCTGAGGATAATTTTCGGCACCACTCTTTTTCCACTTCCGATGCTGTCGTATTGATCTGATTGAAAAGCGGCTGAAGCGTTGACTGTAATTCAGCCACTTTAGAGAGAGTTCCGGACGCGTCGAGTTCATCAAGTATGACATATGTTCTGTGCAGGAATTTCCGATCCTGATCTGCTCCAGTAGAGACGGAATTCACAGGAGGCCTGGGAATATCCAGCCAGGTTGCCAGATGAAGAAGGTCGGCTTGATGTTCTCTGCACGCATCTTCGAAGGCCGTCACCCACCAGTGGTATTCGGAATCCTGCACGTCAACCGATTTCAGATCCGTGGTTGCAGTGATTAACTCGGTTAACAAAGCATTAGCCGACAGTAACGAAGTGGGGCCATGTTCCACTTGGTTCAATTGGGCTCGAACGATCTCGATCGTTCTTGTTCGGGAGGGCGACTCCTTCCATTGGGTGACCAGATCCAATAATACGTGGAGCGTGTCACTGAGACCGTCAAATGTTCGGGCGGGTAGCAACGACGTCGATGCAAATTCCTGACAACCGCTGCTGAAGACATGCAAGTTAGCGGCTAAATTGCCGCTATCTACCATCGAAACGTACTGAGGATAGAGCGGAGCCAAGGTGCGGGTGTCGTACCAGTTTAGAAAATGGCCGCGGTATCGTTCCATTTTGGCAAGAGTTTTCAAGGTCTCCTGACTTCGCGAATGAAACTGCGATGCCGAACAATATCCGAAATCATAAGCCGTCAAATACGATAGCAAAGCCATCCCAATATTGGTGGGGCTTGTTCTGGAGGCAATTACTAAGTCGGGATTCTGATGAATGTTATCTGGAGGCAGCCAGTTTTCTTCGGCGGTGACGAACTCTTCAAAATACCGCCATGTTTTCCGTGACAGCTTACGTAGAAACAAAAGCTGATCCGCCGAAAGTTGCGGAGTAGACAGCTGGACCGGTTGGCTCAACCACCATGCAATCGCCGGAGATACTGCCCAGCAGAACAATAAGGGACTCACCCAGAACAGAATTTCCATTTCCGCAGTCAGAAATACAATGCACAACACTCCCGCCAACAAGGGAGCAACGATCATCGAGCGGACAAAACTGAGGAATGAACCTTTCGCGCCACGTTCCGAATCAGAAGCTGTTTTCCATTCCAGTAGATGACGTTTTGTCCAACAAGTCCGTACCAGCGTCCGTCCGATGGCGTCCAGGCTGACGAAAGCTTCGTAGGGAAGGAAGACGAAACTCAGTAACTGCTGTAAAAGTGGACGGGACAATCTTTGGATCGAAAAACGTAAGTGAATGCCATACGGCAAATCGACCGGCAAGTTGAGTAAGCGACTTGTGAAATCGACGAGTAGCGGGAGTAGTGAAGCACCAATCAGAAAAAGGGTGGTTACGATAGCCACATTGACGGACATAAACCAGGAGATCATTATCGTCGAGAGCAACGCAATCGGAATAAGACTGCGACGCAGGTTATCCAGTAGCTTCCAGCGTGAGAGCGCTGTTATGGGGTTTTTTTCGGATTGATCAGACCGACCACGTACTGTGGGAAACAACCAGCCTGCAATTTGCCAGTCACCACGAATCCACCGATGACGACGCGACATGTCGGACAAGTATCCGGCAGGATAGGATTCATACAATGTCACATCGCTCACGAGGGCCGATCGGCAATAAGCACCTTCCAGCAAGTCATGGCTGAGGATGGTATTGTCGGGAAAATCATTGCAGCTTCTTTCGAAGGAATCGACATCGTAGATCCCTTTACCTACAAACGACCCCTCTTCGAACAGATCCTGATACACGTCTGCGACGACCCGGGTGTAAGGATCGATTCCCGCGTCTCCCGCATAAATGCGAGTGAATCTGGACTTGAGCGTATTCAACAATCCCACGCCAACCTGAGGTTGCAGTATCGTATATCCTGCTACAACCCGGTTTAATTGCTCATCGTAAACTGGGCGATTGAGAGGATGCGCGAGAGTGCCGATCAGTTTGATGGCCGCTTCTCGTGGCAACTCTGTGTCAGTATCCAGCGTAATGACAAAACGGACGTTCTGAAGCACAGTCGTGTCGCCAATCACATCGGAAAAACGATCCTCTGCACCACGCAACATGGCGTTGAGATCAGCCAACTTACCCCGTTTACGCTCATAACCCATCCAGCAGTTTTCGTTCGCATTCCATTGGCGCGACCGGTGTAACAGATAAAAAATATCCGTGCGATCATCAATGTACTTCTGATTTAATAATTCAATACCCTGCCGCGCCTGGTTGATCAGCTCTTCATCTTCGGGCAGGACGTCCGCATCGGCATCTTTTAAATCCGTTAACAGCGCGAAGTGCAAACAGGGATCGCGATTGGACAGATATCTCAGTTCCAAACCATCCAGTAACTTTTCGATCTCATTTTGACTGGTAAGCATGGTGGGAATCGCCACCAACGTTCGATGCTCGGAGGGAATTCCATTTTCTAACGCCAATCGAGGCAACGATACCGGGGAAACGAACTGTTTTGTCAACCAGTTCGTAAGTTCCACTCCCATCGCCGAGACACACAGAGTAAGTGGCAAGCCTAATATAAGCAGAGTCTGCCAGTTCGCATCTTCGGAATGTGCTAACTCGGCGTATCCCCAAACGGTAGCAATCGTGATGACAACGATCATCGCCAGATAAAACGAGAGTGGGAACCGTCTACGCAACTTTTCAAGCGACGCGACGAAAGAGAAACGAACATCAGATTCTCTCTCCAGGACGACACGACCACTGTCGATCAGATAATATCCTACGTGGGATGTCCGGTTTTCGGACTCGGCGGACGATTGTTTTTCCGCCAGTTGGACTGCCAGAGCCGCGACTTCGTTTTCAGTTAAGGAACTGCGCTTCGCAATATCTTCTACAGCATGGCGGTAACGGTCCCTGGTGAGAAACTCCATCTCCCGATACGTACCGGATGGATCGCCTTCGAGTGTTCGCTCTACTTGACTGTGTTCACGAATAAACTCCCGCCAGTCGTTTGCGTCCAGAAACCGTAAGCTATGAATGCTGTTTCCGAAAGAAACCTGGTCAACGGCCTGTGATTGACCTTCCGTCCGAACAACTTGCTCTACGGTCAACATCTCGTCAGCCAGACGATGGTCAAGCCAGCTATTTGCAAAGGCAAAGTTGGGATTCTGTTCGTGAAAATAACGAGACAACTCTGAGAGGAAAGCGCCTGACAATGGTGGAGACTGACGAGTCATGTCGGCGAGAACCAGGATCAGGTCGGCGGGTTTTTCCTCGACGACTTGAATCATTCGATCCGCCCAATCGCTTGCCAAGTCGCGGTCGCATCTCGCGGAAGCAATCCTGATTGCCACTCTGCGCAGGTTTTCGATAAGCGCCAGTCTCAACATCAAGGGCAGAGCCCACAACTCTCCCAGCAGGAGGGGTTGGATGGACTGGTAGGAAGCGACGAAACTGTCGAGACTAGTGGAATCGATACGACCGTCGACGTGAGTGATTAACTCTAAAGCGATCTTATAAATACGAGGAGCACTGCCTGTCTCCTGGTCAGCAATTCGCGGCAACTCTCGACTGTAAGCAGGGGGCAATAACCGACGAATCTCGCGGATTTCTTCTTCGATGAGATAGAAGTTGTCGAGTAACCATTCCGCAGCCGGTTCAATCTGGCGGCTTTTGTCAGCAGCAGCTGCAACCAGATCGTAGGTCTCAATTAGGACCTTCTGATTGTCCTCCAACCGTGACAGAAGCCTGTCTGTGCCGGTTCTCGGAATCAACTTATGTGAAGCAGCGATCAGTTTGGCATGTCTTTCCAGTTGATCAATACTGAAAAGATCGGATCGAAGCGGTTTTTCATCAGCAGGGCCACGCCAAGGGAAACTTGGCTTCGAAAGCAACCTACTCGATAAAAACCGACTCACCCTTTGCCAGATAATAGGTAAATGCATCGCATCACCCTCTAGCCGTTCCCTGATTAAAGAGAATAGGCGAATTAGCTTATTATAGAGGGCAGGGTTACGTTAAGCAATCTGCAAGAAGAAAACGGTTCGCCTGGAGGAAGCATTGCACGCATTGAGGATTTAACCAGGCTGCTCTAACTGGTAATAACTTGATCGATTGTCCGTAACGATTTTCTACTCGGGAGAGAAATTGTAGAGGATCTAAAAAAGATCTAACGAATGAGAAATAATCCCCTGGCGTCATTACGAAATGGATTCTTGCTGGATCGGAAAACGGCGAGATACTTGTACCGTAACAGGAATTAGACGATGTTGAAAAAGAGTGTGCTCAGACGGAGATGTTTTTGTTAAACGGCGATTTTCGAAGAAGACTTCTCCAGTTGTAAAGTCGACGGCGAAATTCATTATCGTTCAGCAGCATCCGTTTCTTACCGAGTTTATCGCGGAAGATACCTTTTTCGGTCTTCAGGTATCCAATCGCCAATTGTTGTTTGCGATTCACCCAACTTGTCAGAGCATAGACGAGCAGGTGCCAGGGCTGCATCACAATTTCCATCAATTCAGTTGTCAAAGTGAAGGGGAGGGCTACTTTGGCACTATAACCATTGCCTGAGCCGTAGTACTCGCGAAATGTGTATCCCGGTCAACCATCACGACCCGAGACTACGATTGTACTGATTGCAGCGGTAAGCATCATTGCCAACTCGCCTGAGAATAGACGCCGTCAGCGTTTCACAAACACCTTGATTTGCAGTGTTGTGAGTTCGGCTGAGTTTTTTTACGGTACGGGTTCGTTGTAATCCCCGCGATCTCAACGCGTCGTGATTTCAGTTGCATCACCACCATGACATAAAAAGTCGTCAGACCGGTCTTCGTCCAGACTTCCACCGTGGTGAAATCGATGGCGAAGATCGCTTCCCAGTGGGCTCTAAGGAATGTTTGCCAAGACATCGAGACAGGGCGGTCGGGGACCGGTTCAATGCCATGAGCTTTGTGTACATTCCTGACGGTCGTGTCGGTGATGTGAAAACCAACGTTGGTCAAAGCACCCTGAATTCGATCAGTTCCCCACGTGGGGTTCTCTTTCACAAACCTCAGAATCTGTTCGACGATCTTCTGTCGAACGCGCGATCTCCCAACTTGTTTCTTCTTCGATGAGTAGTCCCATTTCCGGGCAATCAACTCCCGGTGCCAACGGAGAATGGTATCAGGAGTGAAGATGGCCTCGAGTTCACTTAGTAACTTCCGGCCAAGCTGCTTTCCTTTGACCGCCAGGCGACGACGCTCGTTATCGTTCAGCTGGACCCGTTTCTTGCCAATCTTATTCCGGAGGATGTTATTCTCCGTCTGCAGGTAGTCAATCACGTGTTGCTGTTCACGAGTCATACAGCCGACCATAGTGAGCAGGAACAGGTACCAAAACTGCATCTGTAATTCCATCAAATCAGTTACCAAAGTGCAGGTGAGAGTTACTTTGGAACTCTAACCGCTGGCCGTCAGTACCAAACCTTGAATCAGGAATTAATGACCTCTTCCTCAATCAGAAATAACGGTTACTCTGATTGTTCTGGCGAACAAAGTCAGCAGATCGTTCGAGATCAGGGGGAGCCAGTCTCTCACAGACACCTTAATTTGTAGAGTCTTAAGTTCGGCTGAGTTTTTTACGGTACGGGTCAGCAAATGTAGGCTCCGCCCCGAGCCATAAGTCGATTCCGTTCCGGTGTCCGTGACCAACTGATCATGTGCGGTAAGAGCATCTTCAAAACCGGATTCTTGATGTGAAGTATCCGTAATATGACAACTTCCTTACGTTGATGTTCTACTTTCCTAAGTCACGGGCAGGGTATGAGCCGCTTGTTGTAGTAGATCATGAATGTACTGCATTTTAGAAACGACTGGCGGCACCAGAATCTCCGGTACATAATCGATGAGTCCCATCGCTCGATTCATCTCGTTAAGTAAGACTCCTAGTTTGACGTAGTGCGACACCATCACCGTGAGCTCCGTTTGACTTGGATCGCAACTTTGGTGAATATCCATGTGCATGGCGGTATCAAGGACGCTGATCATATCCAGATACGTTGCGAACGTTTCAGCAAAGTCTTCCCACGGATGCATTGATGCATAGGCACTCACAAATGTGGATTGCCAGTTCCCAACTGGCCCCTCTTTGTAGAATCTCTTTTGTGCATTTGCGTAACTCGGGTTTTCGTGATCGCCAAAGACGGCTTTGCACTCCACCTCTGTTTTCCCCTTCACAAGCATTTCCCAGTAGTAATGCGATATTTCGTGACGAAAGTGACCGATAACAGTTCGGTGAGCTTCCTGGAAAAGCACACGGGCTTTTTCTCGCTCCACTGTATCAGCCTCGCGGAGATTGATTGTGATTTTCCCTTCCGCATGACCCGTGTAGACGCGTTCCTCTTTCCCCAATGACCACCACCACTGGTTCGCTTGCGTCACCACATCGGATTTGAAATCAAACTTGAGACGCGGTTCCAATCCGTTCGAATTCGTCCCGTACGGAAGCTGAAGAAGATCTAACGTGTATAGCAATCGGCGTTTTGCCTCTTCAAGCCGTTTCCACATCTCGCGATTCCCGGGAATTGTCAAGTCAGGGATCGTGTCGTTGAAGTCGCAGTAGTCGCAAAGTCCGTCCGGCCGTGATAGTTCTGCTGAAACGGTAAAGCAATGATTACAAACCTTTTCGATTGCATAGTTATTGCACTTTAATAACACGGCACTGCAATCACTATGGCCACATCGAAAACTTTCATCCTTGTGAGGTAGTAGAGCAGTCATACGATTGCAGGACGGGCACCACCCCAGTTCACTGCCGCAACATACACAGAGAGTATTTTCGTAGAAAATCGTATTGCTACATTTGCAAGCGAATGTCTTCATGCTCCTACACCTTCTGATAACATCGAAAATCCAAATAATTCAGTCCACAAATTGACAACGATCGCAGAACCAGCAGTGTTCTAGGTTCGGGACTCATTTGTCGACAATGGGCTTGTCCAGCGGGTGGATCATTGAGACCTTCCCTGATGACGATATTTGCAAAACCTCCAGTTCCTTGGCAGCCTGTTTTATCAACAGCTACTCGTCTGTTGCTGTTGTTGAACCTGCTTAGTAATTGAAGAAATGCGTTCAAGTCAGATTCTATAACGTTAACAAAGATGACAATTGACAACAATCAGCAGACACATACATTAAAAGTACTTAGGGCGACGTAGCCAAGCTTGAAGTAAACGAACATTGTCGACTGCTATTGAGAATCTAAACGGATTAGCCGTGCATTTAACCCGAAGTTATCCAACTGATCTTGAGGTTCGCGTAAGAGAACCCGACGTGGGGAGTCGATCGAATTCAAGGTGCCCTGGTAAACGTCGATTATCGCATCACCGGTACGACCGTCAGGAATGTGCTTAAGGCGAACGGCATCATCCGCTCCCGACCGCCTTGCCTCGATGTCCTGGCAGACGTTCTTAAGAGCCCACTGGGAGACTATCTTTGCCGTCGACTTCACGACGATAGAAGTCTGAACGAAGACCGATCTCACCACGTTCTACGTCAAGGTGGTAATGGAACTGAAATCACGGCGCTTTGAGATCGCGGGGATTACGCCAAATCCCAATAGACAATAACGTACCGTAAAAAAACTCGGCCGATCGCAGAACACGGCAAATTAAGGGGTCTGTGAGACTCCGGCGGCATGTATTCTCAGTCGAGTTGGCAACATCGCTCGCAGGCCCCAATTCTCACGCATTATTCCGAGCTACCGCTGCGCTCGAACGGTCACTTTAGCGTCGAATCTGATAGCAGCGTATAGGTCGTGAAACCAATCTCGTCCGAAAACCATTACTTGTCAGCAACACAATCGCTTGGAATCACTGTTTTTCGTCGTCGAATGATTTTCTTTACGATACGCTGTTCCCTATACTTAAGAAGTTTTGAAACTGCTTATATGACCTGCGTGCGGAATCGAGAACGCTGGAATCAATTTTTGGACTTAATTCTATATGTGGCTGCATGCTTCCTGTTTACTCGACTTCAATATCCCCGTGGATACCCCCTTCCTACTCATGCTGCGGCCCCGTAGCGGGAAACAGCAATGGGTGGGTCGCGAACAGTATGTGTTAAAACCCAGTATTTCTGCCATCGAATTCACCGACCCGTTCGGCAATCTCTGTCAGCGACTGGTGGCCCCCGCCGGCTCGTTTTCAGTTCAGACTTCGTTTGACATTGAAGTCGCCGATTCCTCTGATACTGCTTTTGGCGCCTTCTTTATCCCAGTCGAACAGTTACCCGAAGATACACTCCCTTTCCTGCTGCCCAGCCGTTACTGCGAATCAGACCGCTTTTCAAAGATGGCCTCCTCGCTTGTCCAAGGAGTGGCCCCCGGCTACGACCAGTGCAACAAAATTGTGGAATACATTCGCACGAACATAAAATATGCGCCCGGTGAGGGTCAGGAAATCATCAGCGCCTGCGAAGTCAATGAAAGATCACAGGCAGTCTGCCGCGATATGGCTCACTTGGGGATCGCCTGCTGTCGCGCCCTGTCGATACCCGCACGACTGGTAGTCGGATATTTGGAAACACTGCAACCGATGGACCTACATGCCTGGTTTGAAGTTTACGTAGGCGGGCGCTGGTATACGTTCGACCCGACCCAGGACAATCTGAAAGGAGGACGAGTGGCGATTGCCTATGGTCGTGATGCAGCAGACGTTGCAGTCTATACCCAGTTCGGCGATCCTGTTGAGGTGCTCCGGATGCAAATCAATGTCGAACAGATCTCCCCGCCCCAGTATTGAGATTCACTACCCGTATCTTAAAAAAACTCAGCCGAACTTAAGACTCTAGCAATGGTTGTGCTGATTGCACTGACGTCCAACGTCAGAAGCTCGTCCGAGAACAGGGGTAGCCAGTCTCTCTCAGATACCTTAGTTTGTAGAGTCTTAAGTTCGGCTGAGTTTTTTACGATACGGGTTTGCGGGTTGTTTGGACTTGATACAGCCCGCCTAGCGCGGTTTAACAGAGCCATACGGAGTCGTTGCCTGTTCAAAACGTTCATCCGCCGAATTCCCCCATTTTCCAGCACCCATCAGAATCACTGACACGATTTACTGCCAACGAAGCTGAAGTTGAGGTTTTCAACGGGCTGCCAGACGCACAGTTGACTGGTCAGCATCCAGATGCTGTAATGGTTGCATCCAGACTTTTTTAACTCCGACTAGCCATCCTTCAACATGCAACCCGAAGGAGTTGTGCCTGATCTAGTATTTCTCCTAACACAGGTTGCCTCTTTGATTATGCACTTCACATCGCATCTCACGTCATTTCTCCGTGCCCATAAACGCAAAGTACGTCAGAAACAAAGCAATCTCCAGTCCCATAAGCTTTCCTGTTGGACTCAGCTAGAGCGATTGGAGGATCGCACGATGTTATCGGCTCCCGTAGCCGATGCCGGTGGCCCCTATTCGATTAAAACAGGAGAAACTCTGCAGCTGGATGCCTCAGGCTCTACTGATGCGGAACAGGATTCAATAACACTCACTTACGAATGGGATCTCGATGGGGATGGATTATTCGGTGAGATTGGGGTAGCTGCTCTATATGGCGATGAAATTGGAATGAACCCAGTTTTTGAAACCGATATGTTCCCTTTTGAACAAGTGGTGACGGTTGAGCTACGAGTGACTGACGATGGTGGAGCCTCAGATCTTACTTCGACAAAGATCGATCTCTTTGATTTGCCATTGCAACTTGATTTTGCCGGTGTGCAAGAGGGACTAGACGGAATAAATACTCGTGACATTGCGACAGATAGTTCTGGTAACAGTTACATCGTTGGATCGTTCAGCGGAACTATCGACGCCGACCCTGGCACTAATGTCCACAACCTGACAAGTAATGGCGATCAAGACATCGTTATTTCGAAGCTTGATTTTCAAGGAAATCTCGTCTGGGCTCAGAGTATTGGTGGAACGGACAAAGATGTTGGCAATTCAATCTCGGTCGACATCCATGGCAATATTCATATTACGGGTTACTTTAGTAGTAACACTGTTGATTTTGATCCAGGACCGGGCGTTTACAACCTAACTAACCCAGACGCATCCGCAATCAACATGTTCATTTTGAAGCTGAGTGGTACTGGCGATTTCCAATGGAGTCGACACTCCAGTGGCCCCAAGTATTCTTCGGGGAATTCGATCACAGTAGACAATATTGGAAATGTCTACGCTACTGGTTTCTTCAGCAGAACAGTGGATTTCGATCCTGGACTTGAGACTTATAATCTGATTAGTCTATCGAGTACGGAGGATATATTTATATTAAAGCTAAGTAGTTCCGGGGACTTTATCTGGGCAAAAGGTCTTGGAAGTAAGTTTATAGATTATGGATACTCAATCTCTTTAGATAATTCGGGAAATATTTATACCACAGGCTACTTTTTACGTACCACAACAAACTCACCAAATAGGTATATGGACTTCGATCCTGGGCCAGATGTATACAATCTCAGAAGCACAACGGACCCGAGTGCATATGTGCTGAAACTTGACAGTTTGGGGAACTTTCTGTGGGCCAGGAACATCGGAGGAGAAAGAGGATATTCTATCTCGACAGATAGCCAGGGTAGTGTTTACACCTCAGGACGCTTCTCTGGAACTGTTGACTTTAATCCAGGGCAAGATATTTACAACTTAACCAGCCATGGAGAGATGGATGTTTTCATCTCCAAACTTGACAGTTCAGGCAACTTTCTCTGGGCTAGAAATCTAGGTGGAACAGGGGATGACTCAGTCGCTTCCATTACGGTTGATAGTCAAAACAATATTTACACAACAGGTTATTTCCTAGAGACAGGAGACTTCGATCCAGGACCGGGCGTATACAACCTTTCAAGTAAAGGGGGGAATGATATTTTTGTATCAAAGCTAGATAGTTCTGGGAACTTTTTATGGGCAGAAAGTTTCGGTAGCGAACTTTCCGAATCAGCATCCGGTCTCGATGTCAGCCTTGCCGGCGATATTTATCTCACAGGTTACTTTTTTGGACATTTAGACTTCGATCCAGACATTGACGTCTATTCCCTCACTACAGATCGTGGGGCGTTTATCGCCAGATATAATCAGACCGGCACCGATAGAGTTAATGGTCCTCCGAGCATAAATGCAGGAGGCCCCTACACAGTTCAATCAACTAAACTACTCCAGTTGGATGCTTCAGGTACGTCTGATACAGGCCAAAACACCAACTCTCTCACTTTTGAATGGGATCTCGATGGCGATGATGTTTTCGGTGAGACTGGCAATGAAGCTACTCATGGTGACGAAACTGGCATTAACCCAACATACTTGGCCCCCAACGTCGACAGTACCGAAGTCATTTCCGTAAAGTTGAAAGTGACCGACTTGGATGGACTCACTAGTACAGGCATGGTGAATGTCACGGTTGAGAGAGTGCTGCCTAAATTTGGTTTTGGTTATAATGGAAATACATCCATTGATGCGGATGCTAAGAGCATTGGCACGGATGCAGCAGGAAATGTCTATTCCGTAGGCTCTTATGAGGGTGAGATGACGATTAACCCGGCGATCTCCAGTCCTGATTTAGTAAGTACAGGGGGGCGTGACGGCTATTTGATCAAACATGATGTGTCGGGGGACTTCGTATGGGCCAAAGAGATCAAGGGCTACGGGAATGAAAGCATAGAAAGTGTAGCCATAGATGGAACTGGAAATATCTTGCTGACAGGTTATTTTGACAACACTGTCGATTTTGATCCAGGTCCGAACACGTTTGAACGGACGAGTAGCAACGAGTCAGATGCATTCCTAATGAAGCTCAATCAAAACGGCGACTTCCTATGGGTAAAAAGTATTGGCGGCACGGGTTCGATTCTGGGAAAAGTTGTCAAATTCAATGGTAATGGAAATATTATCGTCGCTGGACATTTTAATAATACGATCGATCTTGATCCATCCAGTTCAATTTTCTCCCTGAGTGCGGACGATTCTACGGACGCATTTCTTGCTGCCTACAGCCCCACTGGTCAATTTCTATGGGGTAACCATTTCGAAGGAAATAATGCTGTTTATATTAATGATATAGACTTTGATGATGCTGATAATATGTATCTGACTGGAAGTTACTATTCAACGGTCGATTTCAATCCAGATTCTTCCCGGCAATACCACACCAGTATCGGGTCCTCAGATGTATTCCTTGTGAAGTTGAACAACATAGGAAGATATGAATGGTCAAAAAGTTTCGGCTCCAGTTATTCCGATAGCGGGCGGGGTCTTCTACTCCATGAGAATGGCGATATCTATGTCACCGGAAAGCTTGAAACACTTATTGATGATAGCTCAGCTCCTTGGCTAGGTAGTAGAAGAGACAGTGATCTTTTTGTCTATCGATACAACCCCAATGGAAATTTGCAATGGACGCAGAAGATCAGCGGTTCATCCTGGATCGAATCAGAGGGAATCGCCGAAGATTCCGAGGGGGAAATTTACGTAGTAGGGTCCTATACTGACTCCATGCAAGTTGAAAATAATGCCGGGACGACTACTTTGGAATCTGCTGGTGGAGACAATGCGTTACTTATAAAAATGGACACAGAGGGGAATTACCTTTGGGCACTTGACTACCCAAGTAATAATGCCAGTCGAATTATCGCAATCTCTATTGATGCTTCTGACAATATTCTTCTGACCGGAGCGTATCGTAGAAAGATCGATTTTGACCCGGGACCTGGTTCCTACGAATTAACTGATAACTCACTAATTTTTGAGCCTGACTCGGATATATTCATCTCAAAACTGATCCAGAATGAAATTGTCCAAGAAGAACCTACTTACGAAACTCCCGAAACTCTCATTAGCTATTCAACTCGGGGGCAGCAGCGGACCGGTGTTGCTGGCCAGCGGTCGGTGGCTGCAGCGGCGGATGGTCGGTATGTGACCACCTGGTGGAGTGATGAGGGAGACGGAGATGGTGCGGGGGTCTTCGCTCAGCTTTATCGAGCCGACGGTAGCAAAGTCGGTGGACCGTTTATCGTCAGCACGACGACTGATGAAGACCAAATCAATCCTTCGGCTGCAATGCAAGCCGACGGGTCGTTTATGATCGCCTGGCAATCGGATAGCGATCCCGGAGCCGGAGTCAACTGGGAGATCCACGCTCAGCGATACCTTGCCAGTGGTCTGCTCGATGGTGGCGAGATCGCGATTAACAGCGAACTGGCTTCGAATCAGTCATTAGCTGATGTTGTATATTTGGCGAATGGTCATTTCGTGGTCACCTGGACCGGAAAGGGACCAGGAGATGCCAACGGTATTTTCGCCCGCATCTTCGATGCGAGTGGTAACCCGCAGGGACCTGAGTTCCTCGTTAATGGAACGACAGCCGGTGCCCAGGTCAATCCGTCACTCACTGCTGATCGTGCCGGTGGGTTTGCTGCCGTGTGGCATGGTGACGGTACTGGCGATAGCAATGGTGTCTTCTTCCGTCGATTTGATCAGTTGGGTACCGCACTCTCAAGCGAAGTTCGGGTAAATCAGACGGTTGCAGGAGTGCAACAGACCGCTTCGGTTACGCAAACCAACAACGATGACTTCATCGTCGCCTGGAGTGGCGAAGGAACGGGAGATTCCAATGGTATCTTCACTCGCCGGTTAACTCCCCTGGGAGACGTTACAGGCAATGAGATTCTTGTGAATCAGACAACCGGAGGAAATCAGGTCACTCCCTCCATCACACCTGATCTTACCACCAATGGTTACCTCGTTACCTGGTCGCATCAGAATTCAGGAAACGACTATGACATCAAACTGCGTCCGTTCAATGGAAGTGATGTGGCAACGGAGGGCGAGCAGACGATCAATCAGGTGCTTGAGAACCGCCAATGGAATCCCACGATCATTCAACGTTCAACGTCCAGCGGTGATCAATACGTCCTCGCGTGGGGCGGATACGGAGATGGCGACACAGCCGGTGTCTTTACACGAGCATTAGACTCCAGTCTCAATCCCATCACTCCGGAAACCCTCGTTAGTTCTTCCACCAAAGGGCAACAACGGACGGGAGTGGGTGGACAGCATGCAGCGGCTACCGCTGCTGACGGTCGCTACGTCACTACTTGGTGGAGCGACGAAGGAGATGGCGACGGAGCCGGAGTCTTTGGTCTATTGTATCGGGCTGATGGTAGTAAAGTGGGCGGACCGTTTATCGTCAGCACAACAACAGACGAAGACCAGATTAACCCTTCAGTCGCGATGCAGGAGACGGGTCAGTTTGTCATCGTCTGGCAGACCGACGCCGATTCCGGCGCAGGAGTAAACTGGGAAATCCACGGTCAACGCTTCCTCGCCAGTGGCTTGCTCGACGGTAGCGAGTTCCTGATCAACAGTGAAACGGTATCTAACCAGACACTCGCAGATGTCGTCTATCTCGACAACGGCAGCTTTGTCGTTACCTGGACAGGAAAAGGGCCGGGCGATGCCAATGGTGTCTTTGCCCGGATCTTTGATGCGAGCGGTACCCCCCTCGGAACCGAGTTTCTGGTTAACGAGATAACATCCGGAGCCCAGCTCAACCCTTCACTGACAGAGGATAGCGCGGGTGGCTTTAGCGTCGTGTGGCACGGCAATGGAGCAGGGGACAGTAATGGCGTCTTCTTCCGTCGGTACGACAACGCGGGAACTCCTCTAACGGGTGAAGTACTCGTCAATGAAACCGCTTCCGGAATACAGGAAGCAGCACGTGTCACCCAGACAGCAACGGGTGACTTCATCGTCACTTGGAACGGAGAGGGCATTGGCGATATCAACGGTATCTTTGCCAGGCGTCTCTCTCCCGCCGGCGCTTTGACCGGATCGGAAACGCTCGTCAATGAGGAACCAGCCGGTAATCAAGTGACTCCCTCAGTTGTCGCAGACCACACTGGGGGTGGGTTTCTTGTCGTCTGGTCACATCAGAACTCCGGTATCGACTACGACATTAAGTTCCGTAAGTTCGATGAAACCGATTCCTCTGTCTCCGCGACTCAGCTTGCGAATCAGGTGACCGAGAACCGGCAATGGAACCCGACCATTATTCAGCGTCCCACTTCGGAAGGGAATGATTTCCTCGTGATCTGGAGCGGCAACGGAGACGGCGACACCGCTGGTGTCTTCACGCGCCAGTTCACCTTCGAAGAACCAATCGCAGCCCTCGCACTATCATCGATCAGCGACGCTGCCTTCGCAGAGGGATTAGACGAGGTGCTCGATTAATCAGGGAAGACAATATCGAAAGATAGAATGAATTCACTGTTGTCCGCTGGTCAGAAAAAGCCAACTATCAATCAGGTGTTACCTGAAATGTTACCTAAACGCGAAATAAACACGCTATACAGGTCGAAAGCCGGTTTTCGAAAACGTGACCTGTATAGCGTTTAAAGGGTTATGTGATACGCAGGAGAGCGTACCGTAAAAAAACTCAGCCGAACTCGAAACACTACAAATTAAGGTGTCTGAGAGAGACTGGCTACCCCTGTTCTCGAACGAGCTGCTGACTTTGAACGTCAGTACAATCAGCACAACCATTGCATCCGGTCGTGGAGATTGGAGACGATATGAGATTCTCGAGTGCTACGGCTTACGGAATGGCTATCGATCCGAAGTGACTCCCTTCCCTCGTTTGGAACTGTTTCCATGAATTTTCTGATGCAGCCCTGGCACCTGCTCGGCTTCACTCTGTCAAGTTGGGTGAATCGCGAACAGCAATTGGCGATTGAATACCTTAAGACCGAAAATGGTATCCTCCGCAATAAGCTCGGTAAGAAACGGGTATCGTCGCCAGTCTCTACGACCGGATGCAACAGTTGTGCTGAATGTAGCGACGAGCGTTGATGCCAACTCGTCTGAGAATTCATGGCGTCAGTGTCTCACAGACCTCTGGCTTTTCAATGTTTGAAGTTCGGCTGAGTTTTTTTACGGTACGCCTTTAGAAAACCTCGTAGTGGTTGAAAGCTGGTATCGCGATCAAGGATCAGATGAGACGCGCATTCGAGGAAACCATCGTCGCCAGTCAGGTTGCGTGCAACTTGAGTTATCCATTGTCTGTTTGGATTCGTCGTAATCCCCGCGATCTCTACGCGTCGTGATTTCAATCCCATCACCACCATGACATAGAACGTCGTCAGACCGGACCTCGTCCAGACTTCTACCGTAGTGAAATCAACGGCGAAGATCGCTTCCCAGTGGGCTTTCAGAAACGTCTGCCAGGACATTGAAGCGGGACGGTCTGGGGCAGGCTCGATACCGTTCGCCTTCAGCACATTCCGCACGGTGGTATCGGTGACGTGAAAACCAACATTGGACAACGCACCCTGAATTCGATCAGCTCCCCACGTGGGATTCTCTTTCGCGAACCGCAGAATCAGTTCGACGATCTCCGTTCGAATACGGGGTCGACCAACACGAGGTTTATTTGAAGTGTAATTCCATTTCCGGGCGATCAACTCCCGGTGCCAACGGAGAATGGTATCAGGGGTGAAGATCGCGCCGAGTTCACTTAGCAACTTCCGGCCAAGCTGTTTTCCTTTAACCGCCAGGCGACGACGCTCGTTATCGTTCAGCAGGACCCGTTTCTTGCCAATCTTTTTCCGGAGGATGCTATTTTCGGTCTGCAGGTAGTCAATCACGTGTTGCTGTTCACGAGTCATACAGCCGACCATGGTGAGCAGGAACAGGTACCAAAACTGCATCTGTAATTCCATCAAATCAGTTACCAAAGTGCAGGGCAGGGTTACTTTGGAACTATAGTCATTCTCTGAGTCTTAGCACTCCCGAAACGTGTATTGTCGCCAGTCTTCATGACCGCATACAACCGATGTCCTGAATGTCGCGGCGAGCATTCTAGCGAACTCGCTTCAGATTAGGAGCAGAACCAAGACGTAAGCCAGTATGTATGGACCAGACTGATTCAGGAATTCTTTGCCTTGTTTGCAAACGAAAATGAACTACAGATTTCACACTGTAATTAGATCAGATCAAACAGTTCCTCTTCGGAAAACAGGCTGTCACTAAGCAGAGGGATGGTGGAAGCGAGATTCTGGGAAACGTTCAGATGATAGTATGGGTTACCATATAATGATCCCGAAGTCAGTACGATAAAATAGACGCCCACATCCGCGTTAAATGAGCGTGAAGCCCCCGGATCAATGGTACCTAAAAAAGGAAAACCGACTCTTTCCGCATATTCGAGTACGCCATTCCCATTCACGTCTTTGTAAATAATGCCGTCCACCGCTTCCGACATATCATATAAGCTGACGGTGACTTGAGTGGAGCTCGAGATATGAAATCTATAATAGTCAGAAGCATCGGTTCCCCAGATTAGATCGCCAACATCGACCGGGGATGAGATTGTCCCCAAGTTTCTAGCTGTTCCAGTCGTGCTTCCAGGATCCGTTGGCAGAACCACTACAGGTGTTTGCGAAACTGCTAGTAAATAAGTCGTATTCACATTTGTGTGCGATGCAAAGTTAGTGGAGCTTAAGATCTGCAAGAAATATCGCCCCTTCGGTAGATGTTCTTCAATCAGTCCGCTTAATCCACCAATGCCGCCGCCACCACCGGTATAGATCTGCCCATTGAATGCCAGCTCAGAATTGTCTAGAACGCCGTTTTGATTGAAGTCCTCATACAACCTTGCATAGATTGCTGTTTGAGTCTCACTGATGGAAATGGACACATTACTCGGACTGGAAAGCTCGAATGAGTACGTGTCAACAGCATCCAGTCCCCAGAGCATATTATCTGCCTGTACAGCCAAATCCAGTACACCAAAATCATACGCCGAGACAATAGAGGCACCTGGATCTGGAATACTAAAGAAGAGTGGATCCTGCGATAAGTATAGAGAGTAATTCAGTTCGTCGGTGGTGGCGACAATATAAACTTCAATGAAGTACTGACCGGCTGGCAAAGCTTCATCGATAGAAGACGTAATCTGACTATTTAAAGTTCCGGCAAGCTCGAACGACTCAAGGGCACCATTGTGATTGAAATCTTCATAGATCCTGGCGTATATCACTGGAATAGGATTCGACGCTGTGTTCAGTCGCAAGTGCATATGCAGATTAGACGCGATTACTAGTTCAAGACGGTAGATGTCAACCAGATCAGCCTGACCAAATGAACCTTCTCCCAGTGAATCGTCGATGACGATCGAGTCTCCCAATACACCGAGATCAGAGGCTGTTTCAACCTCGTCCCCCGCATCCGAAATGGCTGAAACGGAAACTTTATCGAATTCAGTTCGTGCATTGTATCCCATCACGCCGACACGACCTTGGTTTAGAACTGATTCGCTAAGAAAACTACCAAACAACACCTGGTCGTCATCCACCCGTAATTTAACTTGATTTCCAGTAACAATTACATCGAGTTTATACTCCCGATTGATATCAATCGTCTTTCCGCTATTGTCCCAATCGACTTCCGCGATGCGACTGCCAAATCCTCCTCGAAAATGACCTATTACCCACTGGTTCTGACCGGCGAGAAAGCCTGCGTATTTGAAATTCGTTTCCGTTTCGTAGTCGAAGATTAAGAAGCCATCATAGGCCCCACTAGGATTGTACAGCGATTTGATAGACGCCGAGAGAACGAAGTTCTCTGAGAGCGTTCCACTAATTTCTATGAGTGAAGTAGATAAGGGCTGCGATGGTGAACTGATGGATTGGTATACACTGTCCGTCCCGGTATTGACTACCGACCAGAATTCCGGACTTGTCGGTGTGAAGTTGTTGGCGAATCCATCTTCAAAGGATTCGCGTACAGGAATGAAGCTACGACCACTCAGCACTTCGTCGGAAACTGTAAAGTTATCAAATCGGGTAATGCCATTCCGGGTGGCCAGACCGACATAGCCCTGATTTAGCTGAGAGCTGTTTTCGAACGTCGTTGCCAGAATTGCTTCGCCATTGACCGTCAATTCCAGTCGATTGCCGGTGATGGAAAGATGAATCGTATAGCTCGTATTGGTTTGAATGTCACGTCCTGAGGAGTCCCAGTCGACCTCTGCTAAACGGTGCTCTTTCCCGTCTACAATTTCACCTACGACCCATTGATTCTGACCAGCATAAAATCCTGCATATTTGAAGTTATTCGCACTTTCAGTGTCGAATACCAGAAATCCATCGAGCCAACTGCCAGACTTGAAAACGGATGTGACCTGTGCGGACATTTCATAATTGACAGGCAGAAATCCTCGAAAATCAACCGTAGAGATACCCCAGCCAAGCCCTCCCGAAGTATCGACAGTGTAGGCGCCACTGTTCACGCTCCACGAAGGCGAACCCTGAGTCTCGAAATCCTGTGCCAGTCCGTCGTTGAAAGTTTCCTGGTAAGCGGGAGGATCAACGGTGCCTGCTGATAATAGAAGTCGGCTTTCCAACTGATCGAGTGAAGAGCATTGATGACTTTGGCGAAGACCACGTCGTTTTGCGGTTCCTTTTGAAAAACGGGCTGAAAGCGATGTTTTGAACTGGCGCGAATAACGAAAGAAACGATGCATTGACGATGGCCCCTGGTAGTAACTTGGCGAATGTATGCGAAAACGCAGTGTGTTCCGAATTCGATCAGGTGCCGAATCGAGACTGGCTTACTACTTCAGGATGCAGAGACTTCTTAATACCGACTAATAAAATGTTGACTTTTCTCTAATATCCCCAAAAACCTATCGTGCCTGTTCTGATGGAGGGCTCAGATCAATAAGTCGCATTTCCCCTTGCAGGATCACCGCCACCCGATCTCGATCCGGGCTGACGGCAAATGGCCCCGAGCAGCGGGTAAATAGCTCTTCATGTGTATTTTCCCAATGCAAAGATACCGGTTCAGGAAAGCAGAGCAGCTCACTTTCATTTTCCAGATCCCAGAAGTGGGTTCGGACTGAAGACGATACGAGAATGCGATCCTGGTTACAAAATTCCATTTTTGTGACAACATCTTCATGGGAAAACTCAGCGATCTTTTCCATTTCAGGGTAAAGAAAGACAACCGCTGATCCGTTAGAGAGACCTATCGCCAAACGTTGGCGACTTGGTGACAGGCTGAGCGAGTTGATGCTCGATCCGAGGCTTGTCCAAAGTCTCTTTTTTATTCCCCCCCCCTCCAAATTCCAGAGATGTACATTGCCCCGGTCATCTCCGGAGATAGCATTCAATGGCCCAGATTCTTCGTTTACGAAAATGACAGAGGGCGTGAAATACTCATTTTTGAGCGGTTCTTCCATTTCACCGGTTCGCAAATCTCCAAAATACAGGTCGCTACCCCACGCAAGAATGAAGTGAGTCTCTAGATTGTTGATGACCGGAACTCCATGTATATAGTCCGGATGAAGAAAGGGGGGCAGCGATCTTTCCCAGTCCTGTTTCCGTGTGTGGGTATTCATCAGCGTTAACCGGCCTTCGTGATAAGCCTGTATCAATTTGCCACCGCTGGGAGAAACAGCGATATCCTGGCCAGAAGGCATTGTTAATCGATGCTGTACGGGCTCCTCGATTTTTGAAAACACATGGAGAAAGCTATCTTCCGAATCCCAGCCGATATCATTCCGAACCCCCTCATGGGTCAT
The DNA here is from genome assembly GCF_007750395.1 of Polystyrenella longa. Taxonomy (GTDB): domain Bacteria; phylum Planctomycetota; class Planctomycetia; order Planctomycetales; family Planctomycetaceae; genus Polystyrenella; species Polystyrenella longa. The sequence goes on from NZ_CP036281.1 coordinate 5,517,307, forward strand.
GATGAATAACTTGGAAGGAGTCCAATACATCCTGTTGAATTCCCGATGCGACGCCGTCTTAAACGGTTCCTGATCCCGCAAATCGGCCGGAACTAGCTCCAGCGACTGAAGAACCTTCCACAACCGTATAGTTCGATCCTCCGAGCCGCTTACAAAAAAGGACGAATGGGGTACCTTATGCAGCGAATTGATAGCCTGACTATGCCTTGTCGATGTACGTCCCACAAAAATCTCTTCGTCGAGCAGGATCTTTTTGGTTTTTCGAAGAGCGCGATCAGCTATCTGGAATTCTGTCACACTACCGGTTATGTCTGCTTTATATAGACGATTTGCCGCAGGCCAGCAGAGCGATCTTGCGTTGGGATATTGTTTTTCCGCATCAATCAGTTCTCCCATGTCTCCGTCGGCCGTGGACCAGACGAACGTATCGTTCATGATCGACCCACCCGCTAATCGATCGCCAACTGGTGAAAAAGCCAGAGAACGACACCAGTTTTCAGGTCTCGGCACCTGAATTACAAATTGCTTCGGTTTCTCACCAGCCCTGAAGTCCCAGACTCGAATCGTTCCATCCTTAGAAGTGGAGGCGAGGATTCTTTCAGTGGGGTGAAATGTCAGGTCACTGATTTCCTTCTGATGCCCGTCTAATGTTTGCAGAGGTTCTCCCGTTGAAGCCGCTCGAATATGAATGACAGAGTCAACACCTGCGACGGCCAGTAAATCACCGTCAGCTGAAAAAGAAGCTCTATTTATCTTTCCTCCATCAAGGTGGATCTGTTTCCTGAGAGACCAGTCGAGAGTATCCCAGAAACAAATAGCGGAATCGTCACCGACAGAGACCAATGAATCGCCTGACGGTGAGAATACTACGCAATTGATGCTTCCTGATTCATGTCCACGAAGAGAGGAAACTTTATCCAGGCTTTCAAGGTCCCAGATCTTAATCACTCCATCTCTGCAGGAGGATGCGACCAAGTGACCAGACGGGTGGGGAGCGACACTAGTAATTTGATCTGCATGCTCCCCGAGAATACGAGTAGTATCGTTAAATTCCTTCCATAAATGCCACCATGCAAAACTACGGACATCCTTTTCACCTTTACCGGGAAAGTGCCGCTTTAGTAGCCTCAGTGCTTGTTTGGTATTGCCCTGAGACCAGGCCGACTGAGCCAGACGCGTATCCGTCATGCATGATCTTTGACGAATAGCGAACGACTGCTTTTCAACCGTTACCCGACCTCGTTCTGATTGGACCAGCAATATCTGCAATTTATTGTTGTAATAGAATGTCACGCAGATCAGGAGACAGAGGCTGACGCTCAAGATCGTGGAAGCCATTGCCAGCAAGGGGTGGCGTTTTCCCCATTTGAGGGTTTTTTTTAAGAGATTCGCAGGCCGAGCCAGCACAGTTCGACCATCTAAAAAACGCTCTAAGTCGTCGGCCAGTTCATCTGCCGATCGATAACGCTGTTCTGGTTTTTTCTCGAGTCCTTTGAGACATATCGCCTGAAGATCCCGGGGAACGGACAGTCGATACTGACGAGAAGGAATTAGTTCCGTGAGATTGAGATTATTAAGGGTTTCCGATTCGGAATGGGAGCGGAAAGGGTGTGTTCCTGACAGCAATTCGTAGAGAATAATGCTCAGACTGAAGATATCCGATTTCGCGGTTACGTCTTTGCTGCTGCCCAGCACCTGTTCCGGCGACATATAACTCGATGTTCCCGGGGTCAAACCTGAGCGAGTCAAATCTTCTTCCGAGTTTTCCTGTTTCGCCAAACCGAAATCAGTCAGTTTAGGAATGAATTTAAGAAAAGAGCCATTTTTCATTTCGCCGACAGGTTCCAGTAAAACATTCGACGGCTTAATGTCTCTGTGCAAAATTCCCCGGCTATGGGCATGTGCCATTCCCCGGGCTAAATGCATGACGATCTCGGCCGCCTCACGCGGGGCGATTTTCCGCTGTTGATCGCGCCAAATCGCCAAATTTCCGCCTGTGACGTAAGGCATCACAATATAGGGTACGACGCCCTCAGCACCACTATCAAAAACCTGAACGATATTGGGATGATCCAACTGAGCGGCCGTGCGGGCTTCGTTGCGAAACCGGCGGACATGATCTTCCGACATCAAGATTTCAGGACGAGGAATTTTAATAGCCACCGACCGATTGTTGTCCGGATCCTTCGCGTGAAACACGATTCCGAACCCGCCCATTCCTAATTGAGAGAGAACCTGAAACTTACCAATAGTCGTCGGTAATAGCTCTGTTACCTCATGTGGGGACTGGTAGGCAACCATCCTGCGAATTTTGTCGATGAAGTCAAGACATTGCTGGTTTTCGGCAAGCTTCTGCAGTGCCTCAAGGGGCAAGGAGCAATCCTCTCCAATTTTGGTACGTTCAACAGCGTCAGCCGAATTCAACTGCTCTTGGTACGATACCAGTGATTTGAGAAATGAGTCGTCATAGTCGCTCATAATAGCGTGGATCGCTTTTTAAAAGTTCCAGTCTTAGTTCTTCGATCGCTCGTGCCCATAGTTTTTGAGTCGCCCCGACTGACTTTCCAATCATTTCAGCGACATCATTAAAAGACCGATCATCCAGACTGCGCAATTGTATTACTTGCCGATAGTGTATCGGAATACGATCCATTGCTGTCTCATAAAGAAGCCGCGTTTCCTCTCGCAGGACTGGTTGGCTCGGTGTGAGTGAATCTTCGATTTCTCCCACATTCCGAGTGCCACAAGCAGTATTACCATATAATGAAACTTCCTTACCTATGTCCCGTTTACGGGCAGTTATAAATCGACGTTTTGTCGTAGCCAGTTCATTCTCAAGAATGGTCCTGAGCCATCCTAACAGTCGAAATTTGGTTTCCCCTCTGAACTGATCGTAATTCAGATAGGCGTTAGCAAGCGTATTCTGAACAATATCCGAAGCCGGTACCTTCACCGACAAATCACGGTCCAGCTTTCGATTTGCTATTTTAAGCAAGTAATTCCGATAATACTCAAGCAGTGGTTCGCTACTTTCGGAACCTTCCATCTCGCTGTTACCGAGCGGAATATCAAAAACAGGCTCAGAAGACTCGGATGAAACAAATTGAGACATAAAGTCTTCACTCTCTACTGTTGATGCTAACAACAGCCATTACAGACACGAAAAACTGGAGCTCGGGAAAATAATTAGAACACAGAGAACGCGAGTTGCTTCTTTCACCTAGAATAAGAACACTCATAGTAGTCATGCGTTTAGAGATAAATCAACTACCTCGAATCCATGACAAATCAGAATATTCCAGAAGCGGCCAATTTTTCAAGTAGCATTTTGGGATAAATAGCGTCTTAAAGGCGGAGGGGCTTTTTCTTTTGATGTTTGCTGCTGGACAGGCACGAGAATTCGCCAACATCCTTAGCAAAATCCAATTCAGCCGCGCTACCACAACTCCTTTCAGAAATAACCGGGCTATGACATCGAACCACTGGCTAGCAGCCTTTCAAAGCAAATGTGTTTCCATGCGGCGGCGCCACAATCATTCCGCCCCGGTACATGCTGGACTTGAGAATTTGGAACCCCGGGTTTTGCTTTCGGCGGTCGGACAACTTCTACCGCAAGAGATTTCCTCTGAAGTAGTGGAGGGAACTGACCTCTGCATCGACACAACTTCCACTCCGCAATCGGTTGTTGAGGGCGAAGTGATCGGGTACACAATTACTGTTATCAATCAGGGGCCAACGAATGTTATCGATGCAAGAGTGGTAGATCTATTCTCCGGTCAGGTCGATGCTGTGACCTGGTCTGCGCAGTTCACCGCGGGAGCTGCTGGAACGAGCAGTGGTATAGGGGAGATCGACGAGTTGGTCGCTATTCCGGTCGGAGGCACTATTACCTACACAGTTGGGGGGCGGGTGGGGGATGACATAGGCCGCTTCTTGAAGAATGAAGCGACTGTCACGGTCCCAGGCGGAGTAAGCGAAACCGATCCATCTAATAACAGCGACTACGAAATCGATTCCGTTACCAGTCCAACAGCGGTAAGCAAGGCGGAGTTCAAAGAAGGCTCCGTGATCTCGGTCGCTGTACCAGGTTCAAGCGGCGAATACATCAATGACATTGCATTCGGCGACCTGAATAACGATGGATACAACGATGCGGTACTTTCCTTGGAATTCTGGGATGGCGTAGATTATTACGGTTATCACCAAATTTGGTTTTATGATTCTGCCTCCGAAGGGCTCGTCAACTCTGGTCAAAATCTCGCTTATCAGAGTTTTCAACCACACGATGCGGCGGCCCCTGAGATCGGGGATTTCAACACCGATGGCTACCTCGATGTGGTGGTCATCGTCGCCAATGTCCAAGCGGTTTACCTGAACGATGGTGCCGGTGATTTTACTGCGTCAGGCATTCCCATCCCCGGAATCGGTGGCCTGCAATCAAACGAAGTTGAAGCAGGGGATCTAGATGGTGATGGTGATCTTGACCTGGTGGTTACCGACCAGAGAGGATCGAAGACTGAGTATGGTGGAACAGGTGAGAATTACATTCTGCTCAACGACGGGACTGGTAATTTCTCCCAAGTCATTCCGTTACCGATGCAAAGTGAAGATGATTTCACTTGGGATACCACAATCGGAGACTTCGATGGGGATGGGGATCTTGACTTTATACTTTCCAACCTGAAGGCTGGAGTTACGAGTGAATTATGGTTGAATGATGGCTTTGTAGTTTTCTTCAAATCGAGCGAAACATTCGGAGATAAGTCACACTGGAACGTCGAGAAAGGAGATTTCGACCAAGATGGTGACCTCGATTTACTGTTAAACGTCGGCGTTAACCATGTGGAACTCTGGAATAACGATGGAACCGGCAATTTCAGTTATTCTGGACAACGAACTTACACGTCTGAAGGTGGGCAGGGCGGAATAGAAGGACTCCAAGTCGGTGATTTGGATGGAGATGGCGACCTCGATGCATTTTTCTCGACTTTTGGTACGGCACCTACGATTCAGACTTGGATAAACGATGGATCAGGTATTTTCTCCGTAGGAGTTATTTCCTCTTTATACAGTACACCCCCACCATATGAGAGTGGGGGATGGCGTTCTCGATTGGGTGATGTTGATCAAGATGGTGACCTAGATGCGTTCGTGTTCGAAGGTTCTACCGGGAAACTCCATTACTTTGAGAATATCAATAATACTGCCGCACAGGTTACGTACAAAACCCCCGAAACTCTCATCAGCTACTCCACCCAAGGTCAACAGCGTACGGGGGTTGCTGGCCAGCGGTCAGTCGCATCGGCTGCCGATGGCCGCTATGTCACAACTTGGTGGAGCGACGAGGGAGACGGCGATGGTTCTGGCGTCTTTGCACAGCTGTATCGGGCTGATGGAAGTAAGGTCGGCGGTCCGTTCCTCGTCAGTACCACGACCGAGGGAGATCAACTACACCCCTCCGTCGCGATGCAGGACAACGGAAAGTTTGTCATCGTCTGGCAGTCGAACTCTGACCTTGGGGCAGGGACTAATTGGGACATTCACGCCCAGCGATATCTCGCCAGTGGACTCCTGGATGGTTCTGAGGTGGTCATCAACAGCGAATTGACCTCGAATCAATCGCTGGCCGATGTCGTATACCTTACCAACGGGAACTTCGTCGCCACTTGGACCGGGAACGGATCGGGGGATGCCAATGGGGTCTTCGCCCGCATCTTTGATACCAGTGGCAATCCCCTGGGGACTGAGTTTCAGGTTAACGAAACCACGACCGGGGCGCAGGTCAATCCGTCACTCACCTCCGACAGTGCCGGTGGCTTCGCCGTCGTCTGGCATGGAAACGGAACGGGTGATAGTGATGGTGTCTTCTTCCGCCGGTATGACAATACCGGTTCGCCGCTGACGAGTGAAGTCCTGGTGAACCAGACGACGACGGGTATCCAGCAGACAGCCTCCGTTACCCAAGCCAACAACGGGGACTTCATTGTCGCTTGGAGCGGGGAAGGAACCGGGGACAGCGAAGGCATCTTCACCCGCCGATTGTCTCCTTCCGGGGGAGTAACCGGGAACGAGATTCTGGTGAATCAGTCCACTGCCGGGAGTCAGATTACTCCGTCCATCACAAGTGATCTCACTACCAACGGATATCTTGTGGCCTGGTCGCATCAAAACACGGGGATTGACTATGACATCAAGCTGCGTCAATTCGACGGAAGTGATTCCGCCACCTGGGACGAGCAGACCGTCAATCAAGTCCTCGACAACCGGCAGTGGAATCCGACGATCACTCAGCGTCCGACTTCAGTGGGTGATCAATACGTCCTTGCCTGGAGTGGACATGGTGATGGAGACAATGCCGGCGTCTTCACCCGGGCACTCGATGCCAGCCTCATACCGGTAACATCAGAAACGCTCGTCAGTTCTTCCACGAAAGGGCAACAACGGACGGGAGTTGTCGGACAACACGCAGCCGCGGCCGCTGACGACGGTCGGTATATCACCACCTGGTGGAGTGACGAAGGGTATGGCAGCGGTTCCGGTGTCTTTGCCCAGCTGTACCGCGCGGATGGCAGTAAAGTGGGTGGCCCGTTCCTCGTGAGCACGACTACAGATCAGGATCAGCTGAATCCTTCCGTCGCGATGTTGGATAACGGCAAGTTTGTCATCGTCTGGCAGACCGACTCCGATTCCGGTGCCGGAGTGAACTGGGAGATCCATGGACAACGCTTCCTCGCGAGTGGTCTCCTGGATGGGACGGAGTTCGTCATCAACAGCGAAACACTCTCCAACCAGTCCCTGCCCGATGTGGCGTATCTCAGTGATGGTAGTTTCGTCGTTACCTGGACCGGAAAGGGATCAGGAGATACCAACGGGGTCTTCGCCCGAATCTTTAATGCTTCCGGAAACCTAGCGGCACCGGAGTTCCGGGTCAATGTCACCACGACCGGGGCGCAACTCGATCCTTCACTGACGGCAGACAGCGCCGGTGGCTTTGCTGTTGTCTGGCACGGGGAAGGAGCAGGGGATACCAGTGGTGTGTTCTTCCGCAGGTTCGACAACGCGGGGACAGCCTTGACGGGTGAAGTCCTCGTCAACGAAACCACAACCGGTGCACAGGAATCCGCTCGCGTCACACAAACAGCGACGGGGGACTTTATCGTCACCTGGAGTGGCGAAGGAACGGGAGATACCGTCGGGATCTTTACCAGAAGACTCACCTCGGCGGGAGCCTTGACTGGTTTGGAAGTCCTCGTCAACACAGAAACCTCAGCTAATCAGGTCACTCCTTCTGTGATCGCGGACTTCATCGGAGGGGATTACGTCGTCGTCTGGTCACATCAGAACACCGGCATTGATTACGACATCAAACTCCGCCGGTTCGATGAAAACGACATCGCGATCAGCACCACCCAGGTGGTGAACCAGGTTCTTGACAACCGCCAATGGAATCCGACGGTGATCCAGCGTCCGAACTCCGAAGGAGAGAGTTTCCTCGTCATTTGGAGCGGTTACGGTGACGGCGACTCTGCCGGCGTCTTCACCCGCCAACTCACCTTCGATGAACCGATCTCAGCGTTGGCGCTTTCATCGATGAGCGATGCTGTGTTCGCAGAGGGATTAGACGAGGTGCTCGATTAATCAGGGAAGACAATATCGAAAGATAGAATGAATTCACTGTTGTCCGCTGGTCAGAAAAAGCCAACTATCAATCAGGTGTTACCTGAAATGTTACCTAAGCGCGAAATAAACACACTTTCCAGGCCGAAAGCCATTTTTCGGAAACACGACCTGTAAAGCGTTTAAAGGGTTATGCGATGCTCAAGAGAGGCTGAATTGAGGTCAGCCGTGTATTGCTAATCCCGTATCGTAAATTTATTCAGACGACATCAAAACCGAGTGATTCCAAGTGGTTGTGTTGCAGACGAGCGATGGTTTTCGGACGAGATTGATTTCACTGCCCGTAGCTGATTGTCGGAGTTGAGGCAATATCGTACTTCCGAGCGCAACGGTAGCGCGGAATCACAACACGAGGACCGACATCGATTCGAGGCTGATTCAAGCTGCGTCGCGGTAGTAATACTTGAGCAGCCCTCCGAGGCGTTCTCTGCATTCGATCTTGCCGGCGACGCATCCAACGTCTTTATCAGGATCAATCAGCTGATTGTCGAGTCCCTGATGATTCCGCTCAGAATGGTAATGGGCAACGTATTCTTTCAGCGTTCGTTCGAGTGAGTGCTGACCGAAGAAGATCATCTTTCTCAGGCACTCCGATTTCAGACTTCTCATAAAGCGTTCGAGATACGCATTCATGTTCGGACTTTTCGGCGGAAGTAGCACCGGTTCGATTTCAGTCTGGTTCTTCAGAAAAGATCGCAGCGGCTGGAAACAAGTATCGCGATCAAGAATCAGATGGGACGCGCTTTCCAGGAAGCCATCGTCGCCCGTCAGGTTACGTCCAACTTGAGTTACCCATTGTGTGTTGGGATTCGTTGTGATGCCTGCGGTCTCGACTTGCCTTGATTTCAGTTCCATCACCACCATGACGTAAAAAGTCGTCAGACCGGTCTTCGTCCAGACTTCTACCGAGGTGAAGTCGACAGCGAAGATGGTCTCCCAATGAGCTTTCAGGAACGTCTCCCAGGACATTGAAGCGGGACGGTCGGGGGCAGGCTCGATACCGTTCGCCTTCAACACATTCCTAACGGTGGTATCGGTGATGTGATAACCGACATTGGACAAAGCACCCTGAATTCGATCAGCTCCCCACATGGGATTCTTTTTCGCGAACCGCAGGATCTGTTCGACGATCTCCGTTCGAATACGAGGTCTCCCAACTTGTTTCTTCTTCGACGAGTAGTCCCATTTCCGGGCAATCAACTCCCGGTGCCAGCGGAGAATGGTATCGGGAGTGAAGATCGCGCCGAGTTCACTTAGTAACTTCCGGCCAAGCTGCTTTCCTTTGACGCCAAGCGGCGACGCTCATCGTCATTCAGCAGGCCCCATTTCTTACCGAGTTTATCGCGTAAGATACTATTATCGGTCTTGAGGTATTCAATCGCCAATTGCTGTTCGCGATTCACCCAACTTGCCAGAGCGAATACCAATAGATGCCAGGGCTGCATCACAGATTCCATATAAGCAATTGACAAAGTGCAGGGGAAGATTACTTTGGAGCCGTAGCACTCGCGAAAGGTGTATCGCTGACAGTCGTTGCGATCAGATGCAACAGTTACGTTGATTGGAGCGGCGAGCTTTCTTGTCGACCCATCTGAGAATACATGCGGGCAGTGCGCCAATAAGACTGTGAGTTATGCAGTTCTGAGCTCGGATGAGTTTGTCGCAGGACTTCAATCACAACTTTAGAGTGCCAGTCAGTGCGATGAATTCATCTCACCATGCACAATGAGTTTCGTCGGTTTTCCACCGACAGTGAAATCAGATATCGGTTCGAGTGTCTTTAGTGAAAACAGGGTGATACTTCCGTTTCCCGGATTCGACCAAAGCGCATAGCGACCGGAGTTGTCGAACGCGATGTCATGGTGACCATAATGCCCATCGACGGCACTTGGTCCGACCTTAATACTCGACAATACGGTGGCATCGGAATAGTCGAAGTCCTGGTTTGGATCCAATTCGACTATCGTCATAAATTCATCCGCTTGTTCTTCACCTTTATTGTCATGAAAAATAAATGCGAGACGTTGACCAGAGACTGAGTTAACCACTTGAGGAGTCGTTGGTGTGGTGTTGACGTCCATCGGTATGTCGATCTTGGTCAAACTCGGATTGTCACTAGTGGCGTTGATAATTCCTAACAAAGTACTCCTTCCTGAACCACTCACAAAGAGAACACGGTCACGGTTGACAGTAAACGCTCCTGTTCGCATAGGCTTCTTCGTCTCCTGATCAGTTCCTATCTCGATAGAGTTAATTTTTATTTCTTCAATCAACTTCGGTTGTTCGGGGTTTGGATCTACAGAAACCCAGGAGATTCCCTCTGATGGAGCGAAGAAGACTTTGTTCTCTACCACCGTCGCGCCATGGATTGCCCCGCTGCTTAAGTTGAACGAGTAGCTGACATCTTTTGTCCCTGAGTCCGAGACCGGTACCACATCGACACGGCCTTTGTTTGGGCCGCCACCATCGATCCAGGTGGAATAGCCAACGGAGTTATTGGCAACAGCAAGAGTGATGTGATTGCCTCCTCCTGCATGGAACGCAGATATGTTCTTAGTGGGTTCGCTTTCAATCCAGAGAGCCGGATCAATGCGAGTAAATCCATTATTCCGATCATTGGCCAAATAGAAGCGGGCATCGTATTGGTACAAGTGGGCAGGATTTCCTTGCTGGTCATCGACTTGAGAATGCAGCAACTGTGGTTCTGACTCATAACTCCAGTGCGAATGATCGCCGTGAGCTTCCTCTTCCACTCCGGTTTCCAGGAATATCCATCCACTCTGAAATCCTCCATCTTGATCGTCACGAACTCCTGTTATTACCTTGTCACCAATACGCTCCATCTGTACCAGTTTTTGCCGAGTGTTATCAAGTTCAGGAAGCCCTTTAACAGGGGCCGGTTCGGAGAGTAAAAAAGACGAGCTTTCTCGCAAGTCGGCCCATTTCAGTTGAGACGAATCATGATCCTGAAAGAATAGGCGACAGACGACCTGAGAAGTCTCTTCCTGTTCGGCCTGAACGAGTTGATATTCCTGATAGGACTCTGCTTCAGTGCAACCTGCGAGCAGTGATAGAGTGACAGAGACCGAGAGTGATAACGTAATAAGATTATATCTCATGGGTGTTTTTACCTGAGTTCAATGTTTGAAGAATTTGTACAAGAATGAAATGGCTTCGTCGTTCAGCCAGACGTGTCTTCCCAACCGGTTCCTTCATCGGAAGTGTTGAAACCACCTTCGTTGAATTCGACATACAACCATTCCATTTCCCCGATCCCGATAGTAAGCCAGTAGAAACGAATTCTTCCGTCTGACGTAGAATAGAGAACTGGATTTCCTGTCATTCGTGGATTGTCTGTAAGGGACGGACGATGATTTACGATCGTTGCTAGCTCAACTTCCATCACGGGAAGAATCTCCTTTTCTTTTGTCCAAGTCGAATCGCCTTCAACAAACGTCAACGGAGGTTGATTTACGGGGGTCAGTTTTTCCATCGATTGTTCCGAACAACCACATATCATGAACAGGCATGCGATGAGAAGTGTGGATAACGAACTTACTTGTGTTGAATTCATGGGGTTTCGTCTCCGCTAATACAGAACAACCTCGTCCCTGTTCGAACTACAAACCGACCATTGGCTGCAGATACACCATACACAATCGGATCCCGACTCGAACTGCGTGAGTTCTCGCGTCGCTTACGAAATGCGACTTCGATTTGCCCTAGCTCATCCTGGTCAAGAACACCATCCGCATTCAGGTCCGTCTTTTCGAAGGAAGACTGCATGGACACTGGAAGTTCTTCTCGACTCAATTGCCCATCGTCATTGGTGTCGCCACCAAGCAGGCGTTTTAAGAATCGACTTGGTCCGCTATCTGCAGGGGACTGGTCTGCAGAAGACTGCTCCGAAGCCGCCTCTTGGTATTCTTCGGGCACAGGAGGCTCTTCAGGATTCCATAGTTGGCTGACATTTTCTGACTGGTACTTTGGACCACCCCGAATAATAACGGTCTGGCCATCTTTGCCGAAAAAGAAGAGGCGATCGTCAACGACGACAGGAGTTGTCCAGCAACTGGTGCCGATTCGTTTCACATAATGCTCTTCCCCTGTTTCCCAGTCGAGACAATAAAGAATTCCACCATCATTCAGGAAATAGGCACAGCCTTCACAGTAGACTGGACTGGCATAATGACAGACCGCTTTTCGGGCTCTCCATATAATATCTGGAACTGAACTGGAACTGTCTGGAATCTCAAAACATAAATTCGACTTCGCAGCCGCGGACGCGGAGCCAAATTCTGACGCACGTGCACCAATCAGAATGCGATTGTCGTGGACGAGCGGCGAAGGGACGCTGTTTCCCGCGATGCCCTCCAGTGACCAGAGTAGTTTTCCAGTCTCAGCGGCAAATCCAGAAACGGTTTCGTTTGAGCTGACGACTAATTGTTCCCCCTGTTTCGTTTCTGCAACCACTGGAGATGTCCAGGACGAACCTGAAGGACGCGCCGCTTTCCACATATTCTCCCCGGTTTGCTTATCGATGGCTAATAAATAAGATTCTCCTCCGTGCTCAACATTGAGAAAGAGTGAATCTGCATTATGCGCAGGTGACGACCCCAATCCATGACGGGAATCGAAAGCTCCATACTCCTGGGTTAATGAACGCGACCACAATTTGTTACCCGAATGATCAACTCCCATCACATCACCGTTTTCGAAGAATGCGTAGACTCCCCGATCGTCGACTATTGGAGTTGGAGCCGCACGACTCATCATATAGGTCGATGGCCCCGTCGAAGTCGCGTCATGGGAATATTTCCAGACCTCATCACCGTCGACGAGGCGGTAGCAGATAATTAAACAGGTTTCCTTCTGATTTCCTATAACTGCCGTTACGAAAATATGATCATCCTTTATGACAGGACATGATTGTCCGTATCCTGGGGTTTCCCGCTGCCATGCAACTCCCGAATCGGGAGACCAGCTCGTCGGATAATTACCTTCTGCCGTCGAGTTGCCTCCGTTTCGAAAGGAATTCCAGTCGGCAGCGTGTACGTTTAGAGAGGAAGACATCACTACAAAATAAGAGATTGAAAATGAGATGGCGAATACGCGTACACAGACTCTGGAATGAATATTTGTCACAGGGATTCTCCTGATAGGACTTCGATTTAATTTAAAAGAATAATGAGTGTTGCTCTACTCGATTCCTCCAACGTATTCGCCATCGTTTCGATTAAATAGTTTGCGAAGGAGGTCGTTGTTAACCCCATCTCCAATGAAATGGACGCTCCCGTCGCAGAACAATGTGTTCACACCACCGGTATGACTGGAACGTGGTCCGGAGATAATTTCACCATGATGCGCAACATCAGGTTCATTCGAGTTCGGTGAGTAGTATGCATTCACAAGAATGTTGTAACCCGTCGCGCGAATCCAACCGCCAGCGCGTCGTCCCTCGTAGCGGGTGGCTGGAAGTACTACGAGATCAGAGGCATTTGTCGAGCAGGGACTACCACCGCTGACCCGTTTCATCTCACGCTGTGAGTCGGTCAGGACAGACGTATCGTCTCCCCGGCGTCCGAATAGACCTTCAGCAACGAACACGGTTTGGGTTGTTCCATCCCGAAGATCTTTAAAGCTGAGGTCACATCCACGCCAGAATAGGCCGTTGTTCTCTGAGGAGCAGTACTCAAGGGTATCTCCACTACCACCGTTGAGGAGATAGTTCGTTCCAGCAAAGATATCGCCATTGTCATCGACATCAATCGGATTCCCACTATCGCTGGGGCACTTTAGTACTGCCAGTTCCGTAGAGGCAGCCTCGCGCATACTGGGATTCAGAATAGGGGCCCATGGCAATCCACCGAAAAGAGGTTCGTCAAAGTCGATAATGTCATGCAGATTTTTGGCTTCAAAATAAGGGAGCAGTAACGCTTGTGGCGAGTATCCGTAAAGCGAGTCGGATGCCATTGTGGGAAAGGTGCGATGCACGTCGTGATAGGAATGCAATGCTATTCCTAATTGCTTCAGATTGTTGCGACACTGTGTTCGTCGACCAGCTTCCCGGGCCTGTTGTACAGCTGGAAGTAGAAGAGAAATTAATACCGTAATAATGGCAATCACGACTAGTAATTCGATGAGAGTGAATCCGGTACGTTTTTGATGTTTCATTGTTTACTCCTGGTCAGCGACCTGGGTTGACTGTCAGAGACCCTCAACACACGAAATCTGAATGCATTGGTCTGCATCAATACTGGCGCGAGGGATCAGCGGGGCATGAAATTCGAGACGGATCTTTCACGCAAAAATGAGAAAGAGACGCTAAAAGTCAAACGCGGCTCAGACAGCCGGTGGGCCGCGTGGTAAGAAGAGAGTCACTGTTCGCGAAGAAGGAGTCGTTAACTCAGCAACGTGAACAGGCGCAATCAGTTCAGGAAGGAGGGAAAGCGTGAAGAGCGACACCACCTTTGTGGCCAGGCTAAAGTGATGGCATAAGGAACAATGCTCAGGATCGTGTGGTTCCTTTTCTGATTGGTTGCGATCCGAGTGCTCTTCCGGCTGATTGTGAGAATGCGAATGACAATGCCTGCACTTACTCAAACAGTATTGTCGAGAAGAATATTCGACTGATGAATTTTGATCGACGCAATTCGCCACGCCGATATCACTCAGCGCGTGCATCCCCACGTTTCCAAGCAGAAACGGAGTCAGCAGACCAAGGGAGAGAATCAGGCGATAGAACATTGTGGTGACGTTGGATTCGAGAGTAGATGTTGGAGAATTGGATATCTGACTTAGTATGACGTTAAGAGGAGTGGATCTTCGTACGATTGTTTCATGCGTGAGTAAGCATTGTTGACTTTGATTCGGTAAGTCTCGATTTCGTCTTTTTCTTCGTCTTCAACAGCATGTTCCAGCATCTCCAGGTGCTCACGAAGGAGTCGAGATTTCATCGCTCGGTAGTCACTCAGTTCCCATTCTCGTAAATAGGTACTGACTTCGAGCTTTCGACTCCAGTCGTCGAGGAGTTCGATCCAGTAACTGGCGTGTTGTGCATCCCCTGTCATGGCTGCAGTGAGAACTTCTGCTCGGGCAATCTGCATCTCCTCAAAGATTTCGTCTTTGGGAGGATAGTAGACAAAACAACCTACGATTGAGAATAAGATCAACATGCCGATGGCAACCATTCCAAGCACAGGGGCAGAGACTTGCCGATCGAGTTTCGAGCCTTGCTCTCGCTCAGACTTCACCCGCAACCAGACCTCCACGTCATGTGTTTGTTCAACCTTTCTCAGCGCCAGTCCGCACGTCATGAGGACTCCGAGCATAGAGAGGGCGTACCACTCGTAAGGTAGAATGTCATGTCCCCATTTGGTTTTGATTGCCTGAATTGGATTAGAAGGAGCTAGATGAAATGGCTGAGCGTAAATATCGAAAGCGTGACTGTGATTGGCTGGGTCTATGTCTGCCGGGAAAAGAGGCCTCTCCACTCCGTAAGCGATCCCCAGAACGATTACTAATAGCAATGCGAACCACACTAATGTTTTCTGGAGACTGAAATTCCTGATCATCCAGTAAACTAAGCCTAGATTTAATCCCGCCCCCAGTGTGAGCAGGACGAAAGCGGCCCCCACCGAGTTGGCATGGGCAAACATCATCCCGAGTTGCGACATCGCCAGCATCGGTGTCGCATATACAGGTACAGCCAACGCTGACATTAGTAGCGGAGCATAAGGATTGTCGAAATTCATGGACTTCTGCAAGCTGTTATGCGGCAGGAAGGCCCCTAACAATGCGACTCCCACCAAGCCTATAGCAATGTACTTTAGCGAAGGCCCCACCGACTCACGGGCCGCAGAGATTCCAATTGAAAGAATCCGTTTGACACCTGGCTCAAGCATTTCTTCGGGCTCTGGTTTCTCTTTTGTCTCACTAAAGAAACGATCATACAACCCGCCTGTTATGGTCAGCAATACAAGTGAGCAAAAGGTAAAAGCAATGATGACGACTGGCTCAGACAACGTCAGACCGTACAGGAGGGAAAGTGGATTAAAAAGTGGAGCAGCCATAGCAAAGGCTAGAATAGTCCCCCCGGCAAGTCCTGCTCGTTTCATTTGAGAAGCAATCGGAATGACGCCTAAAGAACATACAGGAAGCAACATGCCAATTCCCCAGGCTTGTATCAGAGATCGACGACTGTTCCCACCAAATAAAGCTCGGGTATGTGCAGCACCGAGCATTCGTTGAAGAATTGCCGCTACGAACAAACCAGTCAGGATGAAGGGAGCAGCCTGTGCCAGGCACTGAACGAACCGAACAATAAATCCGGAAATAATCATCAACAACATAACGAGCATCCAAATAGAAAGAGTGAAACAACAATAAGAATGAGTCTGTTTACCTGGAACTAGGTTTTTCAGGCTTCGTTGATAAAGGAACAGATACTGCCGGACGATCGACGGCGAATGGGACCAGCAATACCTGCTTGTTCAATTGTGATTCCAGATCGGAGAGATCTTCGACAGTGAGTGAACCCTGCTTTATCTTCAAATCCACGTTGTCACAGCTCTTCAGCATTTCTCGGCTGACGGCCTGTACCTGATTCCATTCCCCTTCTGCCATATCGGTATCCCCCGCGAGTTCGGGCAGCCAATGGATGAATTCTCTCAGTGTGATAATTTCGTCCTCAACATGATCAAGATGGCCTCCAGTCAGGTCTACATGAATGTGTTCTAGTCGTTTTTTGATTTCTGCAACGGCCTTCGCGAAAGTTTCGGGTTTGTACGATGGACCATGAGAATGTCCGTGATCATCATCTTCTTTCTTCAGATCGGTCGGTAGCGAACTCGGCTTTGTTTCCGAAGGCTGACAACCGGTTAGCCCGAGTATTATTAGAACCTGAGCGCTGACGATTAATACAACGGATGATTGTGCATAAGCTCTCATAAAGTGGTACCTGACTTCTAAACGACATTGGTATTCAAGAGTGGTAGATTATTTATGGTCAAACTCGGGAAGGGGGACGGTCCGTAATAGCTCTTCCAGCAGCGTCTCTCCTTCGTCGTATTCAAACCCAAGACGAACTGACAACACTGGCAACGCGGTCTCTTGCAGATCCTCAGGAATGACGTAGGACCGCCGGGCAAGATATGCCGTCGCCTGAGCCGTCCGTTGCCAGATCAGTAAACCACGAGGTGAAATCCCGAGATTCAATCCAGGATGCTCCCGAGTCGCTTTAGCAAATCGGACCATGTAGTCAAGCAACAGACTCTTCATCTCAATCTTCTCGACCTGATTCTGAATCACAGCAAGCGTTTTGAGATCCAGGGGGGAGTCCCGGCGAGAAGTGGAATCTTCTCCTTCGCCTTTAGCGATAGCCGCGTTTAACATCGCAACTTCATCGATTTGACCTGGATATCCAATCGATAGCTTCATAGAAAAGCGATCACACTGAGCCTCTGGCAATGGAAAGGTTCCGTGTTGTTCCGAAGGGTTCTGAGTCGCAATAACGAAGAAATGGGGAGGCAGTTTATGGCAATGGGTATCAATCGTCACCTGCCGTTCAGCCATCGCCTCAAGCAGAGCACTCTGGGTTCGCGGAGTCGCGCGGTTGATCTCGTCCGCAAGACAGATATCCGAGAACACTGGGCCTTTTCGGAACTCAAACGAATGATCCTTCTGATTAAAGATATTAAAGCCGGTAATATCGCTGGGCAATAAATCCGGGGTGCATTGCACTCGAGCAAAATGCCCAGAGATCGCGGCCGCCAGGGCTTTCGCCAACGTTGTTTTACCGAGTCCCGGTTTATCTTCGATTAGCAGATGGCCTCGACTGAGAAGACATACCAGAACCATTCGCACTACCGACGTTTTTCCTTTTAACGCTTTATTCAGTGTTTCTTCCAGTTGCGATATTAATTCGAGTTGTTCGTCAACGGCGATTAAAGGTCCGTTCGTTGTTGGAGACGTGATAGTCATCGATATTTACTTCCAATCGGTCTTTGAGCGAATTGTTTATTTCATTGCTTGAGGCTAGACATCTTTACCCACGACGTAATCGTGACCATGAGAAATGACGGATCATGTCCTTCGAAACAAGAAGTGGGTCCAGAAGCATCCCGGGAGAATTCCCTCGGCTTCCGTAAATTGTTTCGTCAATCAAATACATAAAGTCCGATAGTTGCTCTCGCTCTTGTCCATTTAGTAGATACGATTCCAGAAGCCACTTTCGTAAAGTAACTCCAACTGGACGGCGATGACCAACTAAAGCCAGATGACGGTCTAATAGATCTCGAGTGAGCAGCAACACTTTATCTGGTCGTGAAGTCGCGATGCGTAGCCAGAAGCAACACATCTTCCAGTACCACAGGGCCAGGAGAGCCATCACTGCGTGACGCTGCCAAAGAATCATGCAAGTCAGAACGAATGACATTGTGATTCCCATCCAATGCGTGATTGACCAACTGATCACTTCTAGGAATGCGTGTTCAATTCGCTCGTATAATCGCAATGGCGGCCCCAGTTTCTCATACCCAGGTGTCGGTTCGAGTGTCTGCCATGTGTTGCCTCCAAGATCGACTTCGCACCAGAAATGAACGTCCTGGGAGTAAACCGACGTGTGATCTTTTCTTCTATCATAGTTGTCCGGATCGACGTAGTAGCCACTGACGACTCGGCAGGAAATATCGAGTGACCGCAGTAATAGCATGGTCGCCGTGGCGAATTCGTAATCCGTCCCTTTTCTGGTTTCGAATAAAAAAGGAGTAATCGAAAGCGATTTCGAATCTTTATCGCCGATTATCGGGGATGAATTCTCTTCTACATGGTCATAGTTGTCTCGAACGTAGTTCAGGATTGAGACAACTTTTTCTCGCTTGAGAGTACATTCCGCAGTATTCTCATTCGCAAGTTCGATGATGGGTAACATATCGGGCGTATCAGGGATCGAGATATATCGTTGTCGGATCGCTGAATACAGAACCTGTGCCGAATCGAAGTTCCGCTCATCCAGAACGCGGGACCGCACATGTATCGGAACGAGATCCGGGAGAGCATCCCGGTCCAAGTGCATTACCCGGTGCTGCCCCTCGACGTAGAAATTGCGGGTGTTGAGATCCTTAATGGCAATCCCTGTCCAGTGCAGAGGTGTCGGAATAATATTCGAATCGATTCCGACGATTTTGAGAACATGCGATTCTTCTGGAGAAAAGAAGTTGAAGGCGCAATCTTCCAGTGCCTCCAACCAGTGCATTTCGTCATGTTCGTTGAGAACGTATTCGGTCGAATTCGTCGAATTGTCACCGGGAATTAACTGGCTCCCGTCATAAAAGTCATAAGTCTCCATTCTTAGATGTAGCGGAACGCGCCCGACAACGTGAAAGATCGCCTTAGAAGTCGTACTTTCTACGTCCGACCGCTTACGCCCTACCTTGTCACGCAACATTGAAAACTGTCGACCGGATTGCTGCATCGTTTTCATTTCTTCAACCAACTCAGGCAACAGTGTTTCCGTACGATTGGGTGGGATCGCAATCATGCGATCGGAATTCTTAGGCTTGAATGGTTCGCCGTATTCTTCACTAAAGGAATCGTACAGACTCGGTTTGTCATCTTCTCGGAAAGGAGCATCGTCAAGCGGCGCGAATGACTGCACATTTTCCTTTCCTGGCACTAATGCATCACCATTTCCGATTCCACTGAGAGAATACTCATCTCGTCCTCCTTCCCCTCCTGATGTTGGGAAAAATCCTTGTAGCGACCAGATTGTTCTTCCCGATGCGAACGGGGCGAAAGCAATCACGATTAACACAGGGAAAATCGCCAAAGCCAGAAATCGCTTCAGCGAGTATTGACGTTGAGTGGCGTGAATTGTTCCGGAGTAACGTTTCAAGTACCGGGTAATCAGCCAGACTATTGACGCGCACAGGTAAAGCCCCATCAGGACAATCGTAAGGCCAGAAGTCGGACTGAGGGCCATCGAGAACAGAAACACAAACAGGCTGATGGCAATCGTCAATGGTTGATATTGCCGCCAGCAGCAAATCATGGTGAACAACAGCAATTCATTTTTAAAGGCACGCACCATCACTACTTCAACGGATGAACCTCCATTAGGAATCAAACGCAAGATTGGCTCTGCTGCTAACGACACAATTGCTGTGAGAATGATTACTGGCATCAACGCGGGTAGTTCCCCACGGTAGAACTGCTTCCGACGAAAAAAGACAACTCCGCCAATAAGCAGCGCCGTTTGTACGAGATAACTAACGAACAAATAGAGAGGCGTACGCACTTCTATCTCAACCAGCGAGTATTGCCCCAGTGCTAACAGCGAAATCAGTCCCAAGCCGAGATGTTCTTTCAGAGGGACTTCCGACTGGCTAGTTAACATGGCAATGTCCCCTTCTTAGCCAGTTAGCTCTCAAGTCATCTTGCCAACGGGTGCTTTGAACAGAACTCCGACAATCAGAGTTTGCAACTGGCTCTAAAGGGAGGCTTCCCACTTCGATCCAAGAGGTTGAATGATGATTCCTGGATTTGCTCATGTATTCAATGAGTGGTGATTCAGCCGTGGTTATAACAATTGCCGTTCCAAGACGGGAACGAGAGTAGTCTTGCGAAGAGTTCGTTTCTGATATGCCTCCATAGGGAACACGCGCAAGAGCGTCCATGTACCGTTCGTAATTCCGGTGATTTCCTCCCAACTGATAGATTTCTCCACTCATGTCACAAAGAACATACGCGTTCTGCCGAACAAGTGATTCCACAACGCTCGCCGCTATTGAAAGCACTTCCTCCACTTTCCGGTCCCACGCCGGAGAGCGTTCTAGATAACTACAAATATCGACAATCACCTCTGCGGAAGCCGATGCGGGAGATTGCCGCTCGTTCACAATCAGCGACTGCATTCGTGCTGTTTGGCCCCAATGAATTCGACGCAGGGAATCTCCTTCACGAAAGGCTCTCGTTCCAATCAAGTCTCCTAAGTCTCCTGCTTTTCGATCAGTCATATTCTGTTCGTGAAAATCGAGTGAGCTTGAATCAGGAAGGCCTTCCAGACGAACCGTTTCCGGCCACACGATCAATTCTCCAAGACATGATATTGGGGAACGGCAGGTGAATAGTCCCAACGGAAAACTGGTTTCAATTTGTGGCGTTTCTAGCGGATAGACTCCACGTTGCTCGGGCGAAAATTCCCAACTGAACTCAGCGGTTGTCCAGGCGGACATCCGAGTGAGAGAGAAGCCGTTTACCCTCTGGGATTCTGGGAAGAAGCCTTTGGACACCATCAACCCCCAAAGTGGCCATGGCCATTTGTTGGTCAACTTCAGGCTGACCTGAACCCGCTGTCCGACTCGTGTCCGGCGCGTTCCCATGGTCAAATCACCACGGAGTCCACGCACAGTGATGAACGGCCAGACAATGGCGATTAGCAGCACTACTGTCATGGCGAGCATCGCCAGGAATACCGTTTGATTCATGAACAGCGCGAGCAACAAAGCGCTCAAAATTCCTCCGCCAATCAAGGCCAGCGGATGCTTCAACCAGTAAACAAATTTATTCACTTGCGGGCAGAAGTCACGTGTCAGTAGATCATGAAATCGCTTGCTGAAAGTGTGAGTCGATGTTGAACCATTTAGTTCGGAAACGCTGGTGGACATAACGCACCTCATATCGGGGTGAGAATTCCATTGGGAAAAGACAACGCGAGCGATAGAGAGGTATGCACGCATAATATGCGGAATTCCTCTGATCTCACGTTCCACGAATAATCCTCAGAGAAGCGGGCCAACCGTCGGGCGGCAGCCGTTCGCTTTCTCGTCGTTAATCGCCGTCCTGCCTTTACAGAATAAGACGCAAGCATGCCTGTCAGCCTGACCTACGGTTATTCAGACATGCTCAACCCTCACTCATGGCGCGAGCAAGTTAGCCTGAAGATAGAAAGGCGACGTAAAACGCGGATCAAAATGGAGCTTCTAACCTTCAAAGAGCTTAGAAACTGCGCAGCGTAGACCCGATGCGTAAATACATTCCGTTAAAAGAAGGACGCTTAGCTCAGCGTCGGAGGTCCGCGGCGGTTGAAAGCAACAACAACGCGACGACATTCCTGTTGATAATCAGAAATCGCAGCGTACGTGACCGCCTGAAAGAGAGAGGGCGACTCAACTTGGAGAGTCACACGGGACGACAGGCCGAAGAACTGACAAACGAGGCAGTGGTCTGCGTCATGAGAAGGACGGGGCTGCAATGGTACAGACGAGTCATCTGCTACCGGTACATGACACGAATGCTGACCATGATGGTGGTGACTATGATGACCGTGAGAACAATGAGCATGTTCACCTGAAGGCAAAGTCGATTCGTGCACGACAGAATGCGAATGAGTGCAGACCCCTAGCCATTCCTGCACGGCATGCGTCCCCGCGTTACCCAACAGGGCTACGGTCACAAAGGCCGAGATGAATAGACTACGAAACAGCATGAGAAACCTGTTTTTCTGACAAAACCTAAATGCAAACTTATTGCACCTGCATTATATGCTACCAAGACCTACGCCAATGAAAAGTGAAATGTGCGAAAAATCAATTATTTAAATTGAAACGACGTAAGTCGTAAAAGACTCGCAACGAATTCGCTCAGCTCCCCACGTGGGGTTTTCGTTCGCAAACCTCAGAATCTGTTCGACGATCTCCTGTCGAATACGAGGTCGACCAACACGAGGTTTATTTGAAGTGTAATTCCATTTCCGGGCAATCAACTCCCGGTGCCAGCGGAGGATGGTATCAGGAGTAAAGATCGCGCTGAGTTCACTCAGCAACTTCCGGTCGAGCATTTTCCCTTTGACCGCCAGGCGACGACGCTGTTCGTCAGTGAGCAGAATGCGTTTCTTGCCGACCTTTTCGCGGAGGATACTATTTTCGGTCTTGAGATATTCAATCGCCAATTGCTGTTCGCGATTCACCCAACTTACCAGAGCGAAAACCAGCAGGTTCCAAGGCTGCATCACAGTTTCCATCTATTCAGTTACCAAAGTGCAGGGGAGGGTTACTTTGGAACTCTAACCGCTGGCCGTCAGTACCAAACCATGAATCAGGAATTAATGACCTCTTCCTCAATCAGAAATAACGGTTACTCTGATTGTCCTGGCGAACAGAGTCAGGAGATCGTCCGAGAACAGGGGTAGCCCGTCGCTCACAGACACCTTAATTAGTAGCGTTTTAAGTTCGGCTGAGTTTTTTTTCGGTACGGGGGTCAGTATCTGGGGAAGATGGCCGGGGTCGGGAAGCGGTTTTCATGGCTAGCTTTCCAATCTTGCAGATACTCCTCACGGGGTACGCGCAGGTCGGGCCAAATCGCAGGGCGGACACGGACGACTCTTCCGGGGCGAATACCTTCGGTGATGAGATCGGTCTCAAAGCGAATCTGGGTTCCGCTGCTTCCCAGTGGAGCCTCGCCGTCCGACTTGATGACATCCAGGATAGGGCCTTTTGAGGCCATTTGAGAGGTGCCCGCCGAACCCCCGGCCCAATGCTTCAACGTGTTTTCGGATGCGGCCATCAGGGCCTGGCTCCCTTTCTTAAAATCCACGTAGAGAGAGGAATCCATGCCGCCGAACAAGGTCGCGGTCACGGTGGCGCGGCCGAACTTACCATACTCGACGGAATCGACCCAGGCAGGCATCCAGCGACTGCGGATGAAGGCTTTGTGTGTTTCGGTCTGATTGCGAGCGGCGCACTGCATCGCGGTGTCGTCCAGCCAGATGTCCGATATGTGGAACCGGGTGAACACACTGTCTGGAGTGGGCTTCCAGGTGATCCCGAGCAGGACGGCCTGGCCTTCGAGGGATTTCTTTCCACTGGAGGGCCAGATGCCCTCGACGATCAGGTCCTGGATCCCGAGGAATTCGCGGCCGCGCCAAATGCGGGTGGCGGCATCGAAGGTCAACGCTTCCTCGTTGGCTTTGTCGTCTTCACCTGTTTTTGATTGGCGACTGGCGACGATCGTCCCTTGGTTGTTCCGGATGTTTAAATGCTTCAGTTTCCAGACTTTGCCCTCGCGAAGGCAGTAGCTGGGCTCATCTTCAAGCAAGAGGACGTGGTTCTCGGCGGGGAAGATACCCGCGCCACGATTGTGGTTCGCATCTTTTGTTTTATTATCGACCGGCAATACCGGCACGGCAGAAATTTTTGGATCGGGCGGGAGAAAAGCATGGACGTGCATCACGGTGCCGAGCGGGACGTCGTACAGATCCGCCGGTGCCCCATGATAGCGAATGATGCCGTAGGGGAGCATGGCAAAAGGGTGCGGATTGTTTCGGCAAAACATTCCCGTTCCTTGCACACGAATGCTGCCACGGCGGTTGGCATGATCCACGAACACGAGTTCGCCCCGGTAGGAGTGCGCCTTTTCCAGAGAGGGAAACTTTCCCGCCTCGGGGCGGAACGGCTCGTCGGCAGCGTTGGCATTGCCCGCGAGCAGGGACACACACAGGTACAGAACGGCGACATAGCAGATAGATTTGAGTTGTGTCATAGTTCGATCACCTTGTTGCTATCGCCAAAATTGTCAGTTTCCACCCCCATGTGTTGGGCCATGAGGAGCAGCAGGTTACTCATGTGGGCGTTGGGGTTCGCGGGGCGGCTACAGAGCCCGTAATGTTCACGGGGTTTGTCGAGTTGGTAACCGCCGAAGTGCCCCTGATTGAAGTCGAGATGACTGCCATGCTTCAGGCCGAGGTCCGAACCGCCAGCGAATACTAGCGGGAGGTTAGCGTTTCCATGGCTGTGGCCGTAGGACATACCGCTGCCAAAGAGTGCCATCGTCGAGCCAAGGAGCGGCTTGCCGTTGACGTCCTTCGTCTCCTTAAGCCGCGACAGGAAGTAGCTGAACTGCTCAATTGCGAACGTATCGTAGTTGGTGAGCTTCTCCATGTAACCTGGATCGCCGCCGTGGTGGCTGAGCTGATGGCGGGACTCGGTAATGCCGATTTCAGGAATGGCAATCGCTTGACCTTCGCCGCCCAGGCTGAAGGTGACTACGCGTGTTACATCGGTTTGAAAGGCGAGCACCATCAGGTCGTAGACGGTGCGGAAATAGTCGCCTGCCTGGGTTTCGGCGATGTCCCGGTTGGTCCGTTTGCGGTCGGCGTCGGAGATGTCAGGTAGCGGCGTGTCGAGCCAGGCTTCGGCCCGCCGTGTGCGGATCTCTGCCTCACGAACCGAGGTGAGGTATTGGTCGAGTCGTCCTTTGTCGGCCGCTCCTATCTTTTGCTCAAGCCGACGTACTTCCGCTAGGTTGTCATCGAGGACGCTGGCTTTACGACGCAGGGCCCTGCGTTGGACTGCGATGCCGCCTTTCGGTTCCTCGAAGAGAGACGCGAAGATCTCACTGCAACGACGCATCGCCGGAAGCCGAACGCCGTCTGCGGTCCAGGCGAGGGAATCCTGCGTAATGGCGATTTCCATGGACGGGTAGCGAGTGTGCTTCGCGGTGACTTCGGCCATCTTCTGGTCCACGGAGATCGTGTTGCGGTCGGAAGGGCCGAGCTTTCCGCCGGTTAGCCAGATATTGATGCAGTTGTGGTGGTGGCCGAGGCTTCCCGGATGATGCAGACCGCTGATAGGCGTGATGACCTGGCGGTGCTTCTCCAGAGGCTTGAGCGACTGGGAAAACTCGTAATCCCGGCCCGGCTTGGTGATCTGATAGTTCAGTGAATGGACGCCGTTCGCGAGGTAGATAAAAGCGCTGCGCCGAGGCGTGGAGGGGTGTTCGGCCGCGTTGAGCGGGATCATGCATTCGAGCATGGGCAGGGCGATGCAGGTTCCCATTGCACGGAGGGCAAGGCGGCGGTCGATCAACCAGGATTGAGTTCGAATGTTGCTCATTGCTATTATTCCTGTCTTACGCTTCGGGTTACCAATGTTTTGAAACTGGTGCTGACAGCGATTTGATTATCGTTTTCTCATTAGATCCGACAAGGCCACGGCACGTACGATGTCTTTGATTCGGTATTCGTGTTTCTTCGCTTCTTCTTGAATTACATTGAGATCGTCCTGGTCATCGACGGTGAGGACACGGCGGAGCGCGTAGGTGCAGAGGTGTTCGATGAAGGCTCGCGCGACTTTGTCACGGTCCTCAAGCACCAACCGCTTGAATTGGACGGTATCAGTGAACGGACGACCGTCTGGCATGACGCCGGAGGCATCAACCAATGGATCTTCCCCCACGCCCGTGGGAACTCGCTCGCGGGTCCGCCACTGGCCGATGGCATCATACCGGTCAAAGGCCAGCCCAAACGGATCGATGTTGCGGTGGCACGAAGCGCAGTTTGCGTTCTTAGCGTGTGCTTCAATTCTTTGCCGGATGGTGATCTTGGTGCCCTTGGGCGGAATGGGTTCGATTGGATCGACATTGGCTGGCGGTGGCGGCGGAGTTTTATTGAAGATCGTTTCGCTGACCCAGACACCACGATGTACCGGACGGTGTCGCGTTCCGTCTGAGGTCAACCCGAGTACCGCGCCCATGGTGAGTAAGCCGCCGCGATTGTCCTTAGGCTCGAGCGAGACACGTTGGAAGCCGTCCTGCTCTGGCTCGGTTAGTCCGTAAAAATCGCAGAGCCGTGCGTTGGCCATCGTCCAATCGGAATCGAGGAAGCCCTCGATGGGCAGATTATTCGCGAGCATCTCGCGGAAATACTCGACCGGCTCGGCGTGCATACTTGTCTCGAGCCAGTCGTCGTAACTGGGGTAAAGCTTCTTATCCGGCGGGAACATGCCCACGCGGTGCAGCTGCAACCACTGCCGCGAAAAGTCGTCGATGAAGCGGTTTATCCGGCTGTCCGTCAGTATGCGGTCGACTTGTTTTTCCAAGCCCTCGCCATGCAAGGTACCGCTTTTGGCAGCGGCGTAGAGGGCGTTGTCGGGCATCGAACTCCATAGGAAATACGAGAGACGCGAGGCGAACTCCCAGTCGGTGAGACGTTCGCGAGTCTTTGGATCGCCCTCGACAAGGTAGATGAAGTTTCTGGACGTCAGCACGCCCTGCAGTGCGATTCGATAGGCATCGGCGGTCTTTTCCCCCGCCTTGCGTTCGGCGTGATAGGATTGTAGATACTCTTCCAGTTCCTCCTTCTTCACTGGTCGCCGCCAGGCGCGTTCGGCAAAGCGTTGCAAGTGCTCGGCGACTATCTCGGGTGTGGCGTCGTCGGGTGGCAGCACGCCTTTTCGTCGTGATTTTTCGGTGTCCGCAACCAGGGGTCCTTCCCATTCGATCCAATCGAGGAGCACCGTCGAGAAAATGCCGTTCCCTTTGTCATCGAACATCTGCGGGGCATTGGGGTTTAAGAGCAGGGTCTCGCTGCTGTGCGTGAATATATAACTACCCCTCTTGGAGAGTGCATTGCGGAAGGCAGCGCCACTTCTTCTGTCCACAACATCGGTAGCCACCACGCAGAAATACAGTGTCGCTGGCATCTCGAGGAACACCTCGAACTCATAAACCTGCGGACTGTCCTCTGGTGCCGTTATGTCAAATTCGATGAGGCCGTCTACGGTCTCCTCACCGGTCTTCTTCCCGATGCTAAAGTGGGCAGGCTGACCGCCGGGCGGGCGAGTTCCGCTGGCCTGAAGGCGGAGTTTATACAAACCGCTGAGCTCCGGGCCGGTCTTCCCAAACCAGTGAGGCAAAAGTGCGGGCTGAAGTTGACCGGGGAAGTGAAGGTAACGCAGTGGTCGTTTAATTCCCAACCGGTCCAGTGCCTCCTGCTGGATCTTCGCGCCGCCGTAACGCAACTCCGCAGCAGTCTTGTGGATTTTGCGAGCCTCGCCCGACGTGCCGGGGAATGCGCGTTCGAGCACGATGTCCGCCGCGCGGTAATAACGGTCCACATGCGAAGGCGAAAGCGAAAGTTGCGACCCGATGCGCTCAATCCCGTGCCACAGCGTATCCTCATTCAACTCTCCTGGTTTGGCAGGGTCGTAACGCACTCCGAGTAGATCGTAGATTGTGTTTTGATATTCCTTCCGACTCAGTCGATAATGTGCCACCGTTGGCCGCGCCGCCAAGCGGGCCGCCCGGCCTTCCTTGAGCAGCGAGTTGAGATTCGTGACGAAGGCCGTAATCTCGTTTTGAGTCGGCTGCGGTTCATCTTCTGGTGGCATCTCGCCGCTGTTGACCTTATCGAGCACTTCTGCCCAATTGTGAGTGTCCACCCCCGCCTTGAAGTCGCGCGACAGTCGGTCGATCCGAATGTCGCCTTCCTCCCTCTGAGAGCTATGGCAGCGGACGCAGTACTTTTTCAGAAACGCCTCAAACGGTTCCGCAGCCGAGGCTGACGCGATGCCGAACAGGCATGCAATGATTAGGAAACACAATCGGATCATGTTGATTCAGGTGAGTTTATTTGGGAGGAGAGATTGAGACGCGACAGCAAAAACAGTAGCCTCATTCTACCGACACGGCTACCGTAATGTGAGCATTAAATTTAACCGAATCCCTAACTCTCACTCACCAAGATTGGGCTTTAACAAGCGAAGCGGGACTTCGCAGACTCATGTTCACAAGACAATGAGCAATTTACCGCCCGAGATCTCTCTCCAAGAACAGATAGTGGAACGACCACCGTCTTCCTCTTTAAAAGATCAAATCTGCAAGTCTCACGGCGAACATAACGCATACGCTCCACGCGATCAGACTCAAAGGGCATCACTTCGAGCGCGTATCGTAAATTTATTCAGCCGACGTTGAAAACGAGTGATTCCAAGCGGTTATATCTCTGGAGAGTGGTAGATTTCGCACGAGATCCGTTTCACGACTTGAACTCCGCCATCAGATTCGATGCAAAAATGACCTTCCGAGCGCAACGGTATCGCGGAATCACAACACTAGGACCGACATCTTTTCGAGGCTGATTCAAGCTGCGTCGCGGTAGTAATACTTGAGCAGACCGCCGAGACGTTCGCGGCATTCGATCTTGCCGGCAACGCATCCAACTTCTTCATCAGGATCAATCAACTGATTGTCGAGTCCCTGATGATTCCGCTCGAAATGGTAGTGAGCAACGTATTCTTTCAGGGCCCGTTCGAGTGAGTGTTGCCCGAAGAAAATCATCTTGTCCAGGCATTCGGATTTCAGGCTTCTCATGAATCGTTCGAGATACGCATTCATGTTGGGGCTCTTCGGTGGTAGAAGAACTGGTTCGATGTTGGTCATCTTGTGAAGATATGTACGGAATGGTTGAAAGCTACCATCGCGATCAAGAATAAGATGTGTGGCGTTCTCCAGGTATTCATCACTACCGGTCAGGTTACGTGCAACCTGAGTTACCCATTGCTTGTTGGGATTAGTCGTAATTCCTGCGATCTCAACACGGCGTGATTTCAATTCCATTACCACCATGATGTAAAACGTAGTCAGCCCCGTTTTCGTCCAGACTTCGACCGTTGTGAAATCGACGGCGAAGATGGTTTCCCAATGAGCTTTGAGGAATGTCTGCCAGGACATCGAAGCGGGGCGGTTAGGTACGGGTTCGATTCCATTCGCTTTAAGTACATTCCTGACGGTTGTGTATGTGATGTGGTAGCCGACATTTGCCAAAGCACCCTGGATTCGATCAGCTCCCCAAGTGGGGTTCTGTTTCGCGAAACGAAGCATCTGTTCAACAACCTCCTGTCGAATGCGGGGTCGGCCTACACGCGGTTTGTCCGACGAATAATCCCACTTCCGGGCGATCAGTTCTCGATGCCAGCGGAGAATCGTATCAGGTGTGAAGATGGTTCCGATTTCACGCAGTAACTTCCGTCCGAGTGCCTTTCCTTTTGCAGCCAGACGTCCTCTCTGGTCGTCATTGAGCAGGATGCGTTTCTTTCCGAGCTTCTCCCGGAGGACGCGGTTTTCGGCCTGCAGGTACTCGATCGCCTGCTGTTGTTCGCGATTGATCCAGCTGGCAAGAGCCAGAACGAGCAGGTGCCAATGCTGCATCTGAAAATTCATGGAAGTGGTTCCAAAGCGAGGGAGTTGAAGTCACTGTGGAAACATAATAGTTCCCTGAGCCGACAGGGGAACTGAATTCAATATTGCAGTCAGTCTCGAATACTGGAAATGCTGTTTGTAACGATTGAAGCGACGGGCGAGGTGGTCGGGTCGTCTGAGAGTGAACTCAATCAGAGTCTCACAGATGTCTTAAATTAGAGTGTTTTGCGTTCGGCTGAGTTTCTTTACGGTACGCGGTCAACAACAACGCATCGCCGTCGCTCGAGCAATTGCTAATCGACCCAGCGTCATTCTTGCCGATGAACCAACGGCAGCTCTTGACGGTCAGCGAGGTCGACAGGTGATGGAGTTGTTCGCGAAAGTCGCACACGAACAAGGAACGGGGGTTATTGTTGTGACACATGACCATCGTGCTCTCGACGTGTTCGACACGATCTACGAAATGGAAGATGGTCTTATGCATCGCCGATCGCTCGAAGTTAAGTAAAAACTCACTGGAGCTATGTTTCAACAACAATGAACTGGATCATTCGCAACCTTGATCAGTAAGTCTCTTCGGCTCGGATGTTAGGTGGTTGACGAACAGCACGGTAGACAATTATTCAAACTCTTCGTCCCAACGCTCCTTCATATGTTCGCGGAGTCCTTGTTCCAATGCTTCCAGATACTCAGTCAGTGTTTTCTGGCGATTACTGACTTCAAAGATCATTCCACCACAATCATGGGCCATTGCTTTGGATCGAGTCCACTCCTGATCGCCAATTTCGATCCAGCCATGTTCTATCCAGGAGGCAATCGCCGGAAATCGTTTTTCGAGGTCTTCCATTTTTTCTCCCTGTCACCTAAGCACTCATATCTGTAAATCATTTATCTTCAAGAGCAAAGCGTAGATCATCATGCTCAAACGCTGACTCCATACGTTTGATCTGCGATTTCGGGATCCCCACTGACGCCGCCTCTTGCCGC
Organism: Polystyrenella longa; assembly: GCF_007750395.1. Classification (GTDB taxonomy): domain Bacteria; phylum Planctomycetota; class Planctomycetia; order Planctomycetales; family Planctomycetaceae; genus Polystyrenella; species Polystyrenella longa. The sequence continues at coordinate 5,547,943 of NZ_CP036281.1, forward strand.
CAGCCTGATACAGCTCGGCCAACTTCATAAGCGATCTGTTTGGCTTCTATTTCATCAAGTTCAAAGTAGGCCGCGACACTGTATGCCAATGGGAGTGAGGCGGTACCGTCGTCCAGATCAATATTGGTGGACAGGATTCGGGGTTTGAGGTCCGTGGGTACGGGATTCAAGTCATAAGCGGGAGATAATCGCCATCCATTGGTTCCCTCGTACAAGAAACCATGATTTCTCAGATGATCGTCAGTATTCGAAATCAGTATGCTGAAGACTACTCTTCTCCACAGAGCATGCATATCAGCGACAGGGGCCGCGCCGTATTGCCGTAATGCATCGACCATCTCCAGGTAACTTCGACGGTCATTGTCGCGGGCGTCCAGCATGCTCATCGCTGAAAGAAAAGGAATCCTGCTATTCGTAGCTCGATCGAATCGTCTCAGTAATATAACGGGGACTTCCCCCACATTCTCAATTCTCCAGTCGGGTACTACCAAACCTGCCTTACGTGCCAATCCCAAGGCGACCGCTTCCCATCGTACGATATCAATTTCATCATCCTGTTGGGCAAACTTGGCAATCAATAGATGGCCGTCGTGATCTCGAACAGACGCCTTCGGCCTCGCTCCCCCGAGAGACGATCCCGGGGCCAGCAATAGTCGTAATTCCTCAGCGGTGTCGCTCTCATCTGCCATCTTGTCTGCGGCGGATAGTAATCGAGGCAGTTCCACCAGAGGCGGAATGCGCATTCCACCCGCTTCAGCCAGATAAGGACCTTCTTCCGATGTTGAGAAACGCAGTGCCCCCTGCCGAGCTTCATCATCGACTCTCAACAGGAAATCAATCTCTCTTAAAGTCCGGGGCGTCTCTCCTCCCTGCAGTGCCCGTTGGCGTTCTGCCCGTCGCATCAATGTTCTTCCCCACCGATCGGGTGCGGAGTCACCGATTGCTCCAAAGATGGCTTTATTGCCCGCTGTGTGAAACGGACCAGGCCCCAAGCTCAGGGCTGGTTCCAAGGCGAAGCGTTCCTCATGCGACAACCAGTTGCCATCGTATTCAAAACTGGCACTCTCGCGAGCCCCACGTGAGCGAGTCCAGAGTCTCCCAACTAGAATCGGTGAGTCCGCAAGGTCGACGTAAACAAAAACTTCCGTGTCCATAGCCTACTCCGGTCGCTTCCGTTTTGATCGAATTCGCTGGGGCAATCGCTCTTCCTCCAAGGCTAGCCCAATGTCATCATCGCGCACGTCGACAAGCTGCGCTATCCGGTCCGTCATCCCGAGAACAAACAGGACGGTAGCATAGGTGCCCATGGCAACGCTCGGTTCCCCTTTTTCTACCCGATTGAGTGTCATACGACTGATGGAAGCGCGCTGGGCCATGATCGCTACAGGGATACGCCGTCGACGTCGAGCAGAGGCAATATCTTGTCCCAATTTTCGCATAGCTCGCTGCACGGGTAGCGGCAGCTTCGAAGGGTTAGCTTTCATAGTACGTCTCGTATCTAGAGCACAAAGCAATTATACGTCTATTATATTAGACCATAAATACGTTTGTTGCCTACCAATTTCGGAAAGATTTCAACAACGGCAGCGTTTGTGGTCCATAACCGGTTGTCTTTTAGAGACTTGTGAGCAAATCCTTTTCCCATACTGCGAAGAATTCCCTCAAGGCTAAGTCCGCTGAAATAGTAACATTGGCCATAGTGAGGATGGAGTTAGGCAATCTTGGTGATCAAAAATCGGTAGGCGGAGGCGTTTGGGAACGTCGCCTCAATTTTGAGAAGGGTTACCGCATTTACTATGCAAAGGATGGAGAGGATCTGGTTCTGCTTTTATGTGGTGGCCCCAAATCTCGTCAACATTCGGATATCGAAGAGGCCAAACGATACTGGAAGGACTTCAAGCAGCGTAAGGCGAAGATGAAGGCTGCAGAGAAAGCCAAGCTGAATACGCAATTAAAGAAGAAATCCAAGAGGAACAAATAATGGCATTAACGCGAGATTTTAAAGAAACCGTGAAAGATCGCGCCGACCGTGATCCAGAGTTTCGCAAAGAGCTGCTGACTGAAGCATTAGAAGCGATCGTTTGCGGGTATGTAGATGAGGCGAAACTCCTCCTCCGGGATTACATCAATGCCACAGTTGGCTTTGAAACCGTTGGCAAGGCTGTTGCCAAGGACCCGAAGAGTGTCATGCGAATGCTGAGTAGTCGTGGAAATCCAAATGTCGAGAATTTATTCAGCATCTCTCGGTTCCTGCAAAAGAAAGCAGGAATGCAGTTTAAAGTGGTACCTTCCAAGCTGAACGATGTTAAAAAGCGAAAGCTTACCCGCTAACAGACAAGGCATATTCTGTGTAGCTTTAGCAATGAGTACTTCAAAATCCCGTTCGATATCAGGCGATGGCAGTGACGCCTGGTTATGGGTGCGGCGTTATCGCGATTATAGTCAACTCTTTAGAATCGGGACCGTAGCACCAAAAGACGCGATACGCACCGGGTGTCTTATTTTGTACGTATGCCTCAAAAACTTTTTTCTTTTTGTCGAATGGATTCTCAATCGAATCGTATTCGTGTGTATTCAACCCTGGATGCCGTGGGTTGGTCCTGAGCAGAGCGAGTGTTTTCGCAACTTGTTTGAATAGCCCCTCGTCTTGAGACGACTTCTTGATATTTTTCTTCTCCCGCGCGGTCCTGCGAGTCTTGGCATTCGCCTTCAATCGATCGTACTGATCCTTCGCGGTGACCGTCCATTTCACATTGTGCATCTGCCTGCATACCTATCACAAAAGCAAAATCTCAAAAAGTCGATTGCCTGTGCTTCTTCTGAAACATTGAGACACTACTCCTCAATGTCGTCCAGCCAATCCAAGTCGCCATCAACGTCAGGACTTGCCACTGCGAAGTTACCGCTGCGTGCATCATCCAATCCTTTCCGAACTAAACCGAGCGCCGTTTGGTTGTGGTATAACCAAGCTTCGTCAGCTGGAATCAGAACCATGGGCCTGATAGTGATGCAGGTTGGATCGGAATCGTCTATGACTACAGTTTGTCCGGCAAATTTTGCACCAAGTGTAACTCGCCCTTTGGTGTCCAAAGTCTTTGTGGCCATTTTCTGCTCCTCGAGAGAAAGTTCAATTAACTGATGCAATAATACGCCATGATGGGATACTGGCCAAGTGGGATATACCCACTTTTGTGTCGTCAAAACAATGGAAACATCTTTAGGAAATGTAAGTTCCTGTTACGAAAAGCCTTGTGACTGAGAGAACACCAGCCTTTTCCACTGAAAATCAGCTAAAGATGTGGTTTTGCGACAAACAACAGAGCAAAAGTCATTTTATTAAGTGTTACCTGAAATGTTACCTAAACGCGAAATAAACACGCTATACAGGCCGAAAGCCGGTTTTCGAAAATGCGACCTGTATAGCGTTTAAAGGGTTATGTGATACTCAGGCGAGGCTGAATTGAGGTCAGCCGTGTATTGCTAATCCAGTGAGTCTAGCAATAGGCTCCACGGGTTCGAATCCCGTTCTCTCCGCTATATAAGGACTTACGTCGAAAGATGTGAGTCCTTTTTTCATTTCTCAAGCAAAGTGATCCATCAAGTGATCCATTATTGCCTTGAGTGCTAACCAATAAGCACGTCTTGGACTCGCAGTGGTAGAAAGGACGTGTCGCGATCCAAGATCAGATGCGAAGCATGCTCCAGAAAACCATCGTCGCCGGTCAGATTGCGTGCAACTTGTGTCACCCATTGTTTATTCGGGTTGGTAGTGATGCCTGCGATCTCGACTTTACGGGACTTCAGCTCCATCACCACCATGACGTAGAACGTCGTCAAACCCGTTTTCTTCCAGACTTCTACCGTGGTGAAATCAACGGCGAAGATCGCTTCCCAGTGAGCTTTCAGGAACGTCTGCCAGGACATCGAAGCGGGACGGTCTGGTGCAGGCTCAATACCGTTCGCCTGGAGCACATTCCTGACAGTTGTGTCGGTGATGTGAAAACCAACGTTGGACAAGGCACCTTGAATTCGATCAGCTCCCCACGTGGGATTCTCTTTCGCGAACCGCAGAATCAGTTCGACGATCTCCGTTCGAATACGAGGTCGACCAACACGAGGGTTATTTGAAGTGTAATCCCATTTCCTCGCAATCAACTCCCGGTGCCAGCGGAGAATGGTATCGGGAGTGAAGATCGCGCCGAGTTCACTTAGTAACTTCCGGTCAAGCTGCTTTCCTTTGACTGCCAGGCGACGACGCTCATCGTCATTGAGCAGAATGCGTTTCTTGCCGACCTTTTCGAGGAGGATACTATTTTCAGTCTTCAGGTATTCAATCGCCAATTGCTGTTCGCGATTCACCCAACTTGCCAGAGCGAATACCAGCAGGTGCCACGGATGCATCACATATTCCATTAATTCACTTACCAAAGTGCAGGGGAGGGTTACTTTGGAACTATAGCCATTCCCTGAGCCGTAGCTCTAAAAAATCGCATATCGCCGCCAGTCTCCAAGACCGGAGACAACGGTTGTACTGATTGTAGCGGCGAACAAAGTCAGGAGATCGTCCGAGAACAGGGGTAGCCCGTCTCTCTCAGACACCTTATTTTGTAGAGTATTAAGTTCGGCTGAGTTTTTTTACGGTACGGTATTAGCATCACTTCTCTTAACAAAATCACCAACGGAAGCGGATAAAGTAAAGGTGCCCATTATATCACTGTAAAGTAGTCCTGATTTTTTATAGTCCCATCGTCATTAATAGGTACGATTACATTATCCACACGCATAAATGCAGTAATGCGGGTAGCCTCCAGATTGAATGTGACTTCTGTTTCCAATCCAGCACTGTCCGTGGATGTGATCTTTACTGTTTGATTCTCGTCTGAATTGGCAGTGGTGTTGTATGCCCAGCTCCAAGTTCCATTATTGTTATCGGTGACCGTACCAATTGATGCTGATAAGCTCGCGATGTTGTTACCTACTTCATAATACGTACCGTTATTACTGGCCGTCTCCCCTTGTTCTACAGTGACCGATGCGGAATCAACGGTCAACGTTGCAGAAAGCATTACACGTTGTTCCAAAATTTCGGCGGCAAAAGCAATAGGCACCTGCTTCCGGCGCGGCGCTTGGATCAAGACATGATTGATTCGACAAAAAAGAGTCACCAGAAAATCCATTGCAAACAATCTGTCTATAATAAAGAACGAATCACTTTGATAATTCATTCAGCTCATCGCTATTAAGAACAACCATTACCAGACTTAAGGTAAATGAACAAATATTATTCAGGGTGGTCCACAATCATTATTGAAAGCTGGTACCCTCCGTCACCCCGATGCAACTTCGTCTCTCTATCAATACTTGTCGCATCAATCACCAAATGATCGAGATGACGTTCCCGAACCCATGCATGAGCGATGTTACTTGATACAAACACTGCATAGTTAGTGTCAGATCGTTGGTTTGAAAAACGTATAATCGACGAATTGTCGTCGCCCGGCTCTATCGGATCTATACCATATTGTCTTATTACTTTGCAGCTTTCTGGGGATGCACTTCTGGAAAGAACCCCCCAAGCTGAGATTGAAGGTTGGCGTTCCAATCTCTCAATCCGCTCTTTAAGCGATATCCCTTCACTGGAGGGAGCCCCCATTCCGTCGCTCCAATTAATAAAGACAATGGCTATCAACACACAGAAGACGACTTGAAAGATTCTTACCATTTTCGAGATTCCTTTTCTCCACTCTTTAGTGTCAAGAATTACAGTATCAGTTAATAACAAAAAAACGTCTGAATTCACCAGGAATATCATCTAGCAGCCAGATATGTTTACAGTGAATAGTTGCCTTGATTGTGAAAACACCTTTTTGAAGATCATATTTCATTTCGTCTACGTCAGAAGAGGAGGCGTTACCGAGTTTGATTTTATTGAGGACTTTTTCTTTGAGCTGTTCATCCATCCCGAACTTAGCCAGGTCTAAAGATGTGAATGCGTCCTCAGAGGAAAAGGCGGCACACAGTCCTTTAACATTGTTCGGCATGCGGCGCAGCAGGCTGCTGACTGGATCATCGAAAAAGTCCAGACCAATCACATCTTTAATCAGCCGTTGAATTGCAGCTTGCCCTCCTTGAAAAATCTCCTGACCCTCCGAGATAGATTCAAGGTTCTTTCGATATTTCTCTGGCAACTGATCTCCAATAGCGCTCACGAGTATATTTCGATTTTCCGAAACGCCTTTGAAGCTACGGAGTTTACTTTTGATCAGATCATTTATCTGTCCTTCAAGCTCATTATTCAGCTGATCAGCAACGTCTCCTCTCAGGTCTCCGAGATTCAAACGATTGATGACTTTAATCATTTTATTGAATTTGGAATTACGCCATTCCGGAGGTGAAACTACTACTGCGAAACCCAGATGAGAAAGTCTGCCATTGGAGGGAATGTTTCGCTCGTTGAGTTCTATTTCAATCGTTGACTTTAGATCGTCAATCATCTTGTTGATCTGTGCAGATAACCAAGCATTAGGGATATTTATTTTTCCGAGTTCCACCTTGTAGTCGGTATACAAGTCAGTGTCTTTATAAAACCCGTGGAATTCTACATTAACGTTGAGTATTCCGGCCATTTCCTCTGTTGCTGAATCGAAATCTCTATTAATCACGCTATCTATGAAAACCCCAAGCAACTTTCTCGGAAGCCCTTTACCAGTATTCCGTTGAAGTTGAAGTGTTTCCCGCTCACACCATTTCACGAATGTGTCTAATTCGTTCTCAGCTACTTGCAGCATGGTCTTTAACTCGTCGTCAAGTTTGTTCGTGAAATATGCGAGTAGGAGATTTCCAACCTGACGGGCTGCGAACATCTTTACAAATTCTTCAGAGCAGAAATATACGCTCCGACCAGTTCGTTCGCTTAGAAACTTTTTGCGAAAATCAGAATAGGACGATCTGGAAACGAGTTTTACTGATGCAGCCGACGCAATTACTTTGTCCCAATTGATTCTAAGCGACTGTTTCAGGTCTATTTCCACTCCATTGATCGCTGCCAGCAGTTTCTCTCCGGTCAGTTCGAACCCTGCTGGCATCTCAATCGTGAGATTAGGGGACGGCGAGTCAGGGGCAAATGAGCAACTAAAGACAAGATCGAAGTCCCATGCAACCACTGAATTCGGGACCAATGAAGACAATAGCCTCTTCCCTTCCTCACTGATATCACCGCCAAACTTTTCCGAGGATTCCCGCCAGTGTTCAAAACTACTTTGACCTATGTGATACCAACGTTTCTTGCTTTTTCGGCTCTTTATTATTTCATTCTGAATCTCGCCGAGTTTCTTGTTTGTGTCATCTAGTTTCTTATTTGTTTGAGCAATTTCTTGCTTGATCTGTTTCAAGGTGCCAGAGTTATCTTCTGCTCCAACAACAGGTGCGTGTTCGAGCAACGACCAGACCAATGCCATCACAATAACTGCTTCACGCATCTGATCAATCCTTCAATGCTTGTGAATCGTAAGGGAAAAAATGAAAAGTTCGGTTCCCGTAGCCGGCCTGAAATTGTGGTTGTCCCTATTCGATTTCGCTGCGACCTGCTTCAATAGCAGTGTTGAAATCGACACGAAATATTAGTTGATGTTCCTCGTTCCCTGTTGAGGTAATTACGTTGACACTCACATGCAGAGTGATCATGTTGCAGATCATAAAATGATCGCAGTACTTCGCACGAGGCTCTTTTATGATTGAGTGACAGTCTATTTGTTTTCATGGAGCCTTGCTTCAACTATTACAACCGGGCATCAATGCATTGCATATTGTATAAGTACAAAATGAATTGACCACAGACGAATGTCCACCATCTGCCGTACCGTAAAAAACTCAGCCGAATTAAATACCCAGTGAATTTAGAGGTCTGTGAGATACCGACAGCCTGTATTCTCAGCCGAGTTGGTAACAATTTGCGTTGCTACATTCAGTATAGCCGTTGTCTCCGATCGTGAAGAATAACGACGATAACGATTTGCGAGTGCTAGGGCTCAGAGAATGTTTATAGCTTCAAAGAAACCCTGCCATTCACATTGATATCTGATTTGATGGAATAAGTGATGCAGTCTTAGCACCTGCTGTTATTTGCTCTCGTAGGTTGTGCAAGTCGTGAACAGCAACACATGATCAACTACCTGCAGACGGAGAATAACATCCTCCGCAATACAGCAGGCAAGCCTGAACGATCAGACTCAGGTTGAGCCGGTGCTGCTTCCTCCGAAAAGTCCGAACATGAATGCGTATCTCGAACGATTCATGAGAAGTCTGAAATAGGAGTGCCTGAACAAGATGATCTTCTTCGGTCAGTACTCACTTGAACGAGCGCTGAGAGAATACGTCGCTCACTATCACGCGGAAAGGAATCATCACGGACTCGATAATCAGTTGATTGAACCGGATGAAGAAGTTGGATGCGTCCCCGGCAAGATCGAATTCTGTGAACGTCTCGGTGGCCTGCTCAAGTATTACTACCGCGACGCGGCGTGAAACGACTTTGCTCGCCGGCCACATTTATTGTAACGATCTCCGCTATCGCTGCACCCGGAAGGTCCTTTTCGTGTCTTGTCCGACAACAGACTTCAGATAGCGAAACGAATCTCGTTCGAAATCCGCCACTCGCCAGAGATAAAACCGATTGGAATCACTCGTTCTCAAAGTCGGCTGAATGTTTTTACGATACGGGATACATGGCGTCAGTACCCTACCAAGATTTTAAGTTACCAAGTTTTGAGTTCGGTTAAGTTCTTCTTTCAATACGCGAAGGAGATTCCCTTCGTCTCCTGAGGAAACTAGAACCTATCTCGAAACCGATGTTTTAGTGAACAGCCTGGCCTGCCAAGTGCATGGTTGGTTCCTCAAATAAGAGGACTGGCTTATGTCTATTCGATTCCAGAAGAAATAAGTACTACCGCTTGTCCAGCCGCTGAGCGAAGAGCCAGTCCCAGACATTCTCCGTTTTGTCACACTTATCGCTACTGTATTGAGTGACGTAGCCTTTCTCTTGACTGTCGCCGTTGAAGGAAAAAGCATATTGCGCGGCCCCGTGGCCCACATGCTTCAGTTGGGTGAACTTCACGTTTCCGCCGACGTCCTTTATGCGTCCGAAGATTTCCCAAGTAAACTCCGCTGGGACTTTCTGGTCGAGTCTACCGTGAAATGTCCAGACGGGGACGTCCTTGAACTCTGCAGGATCCTTCCAGGGTAGCATTCCGCCCGCGCTGGGGATCGCTGCGGCGAATCTCTTCGGCGCTGCCCAAATCGCGTTCCATGTTCCAAACCCGCCCATCGAATGACCGATTACATAAACGCGATTCGTATCGACGTTGAACTCTTCGGAAAGATGATCGATCAATCCTAAGACTTTGGTGAGCGACCCATTGGAGATGGGGCCCGGCGGATAGTTTCGCTCTTCAATCCGTTCTTGCCATGCTTCGGAATACGTTTTCTTGAGCGATTCTGTCAGTTCCGGAATTTCCTCATCTGTAATCAACCAGCGGCCTGGTGACTGAGGAACCACGATGATACACGGATACTTCGCCCGCCAGTTCTTATCGACAAACGAAGCGCACCAGTTTCGCAGATTGCTAATATTATCATTACCCACTCCCGCCCCACCATGCAGATTCAAGATGAGTGGGTATTTCCTGGTGGGTTTATAATCAGCGGGGAGCAGCAGACGGTATGGTATCCCATCGAACTCGTGAGGCTCAAAGGCCTTGATGATTTTCTGTGGAACTCCTGCCCCCCTGTTTGGCACTCGGGGTTTGTCTTGTTGATCAAGGGTCTGAGCCGCGCAGGCAGAAACAATCAAAAACGCGCACGCGAAATAGATTTTCATGATTAGATCCTGTCCAGGATAAGTGTGGCAGTTGTCGGTCCTGAAAAGTCTTTAATAACAGTAGGCTACGCCGCCAGAATACGCTAGGATTATCTAGAACCCCGTTAGTCTAAGCTGACACTCGATAGTGACTTCCACAAATCTGGATGGACGTCGCCCGTTGAACGGCAATGTTATCCTATCCTGCCTCTGAACTTACCAACAATGGGATTTGCCTGTGCCCATCTCAAAATAACGCATTCTAAGTTCCCCGAGGGCTTATCGTAAAAAACTCAGCCGAGCTCGATAATAGGTAGTTCTAATTGGTTGCGTTGCTGACGAACTGCGGATTTCGAACTAGCCTCGTTTCGCAGCCTATCGATTGTTGTCGGATTCGAAGCGAAAATGAATTTCGGAGCGCACAGTAGCTGAGAACCACAAGCAGATCGGTGACTTGCTCAACCTGAATTACATACAGAATCAAACTCGCCCTGAGTATTGGGGATCACTACACAGTCCCAGCCAGAAAAGCCCGCGTAATCGCTAAAAGCGAACCGTCATATGATGCAAACCTTCCGGCTCGACGGGATTTACCGGTACGGTTGCAATAGATACGCCCGAATTGCCGATGTTTCGCTATGTACCGCAACTTCGGATTTTACCTACGGGCAGCCTTATGTCTCTTCAACCAGTTAAGATACGAAGCATCTCCAGCCGTTTCGCTGCGAGACTGAGTATGGCTATGGGAGCGTGGACCGTCGCCCTGATACTGGTTACTCATTGTGGGTGCACAACAGTGCGTGAGTGGACGGATAGTCGATCACCAAAAGTTACTGAAGACGACCATCTAATCGAAACTGATTTCCAAAGGTTTCTCTCAGAAGATTCGCCAGAGGAAGAACTTGTCGCATCTGATTCACACCAATCGGAGGTGGAGTTGAATGTCCTTGAGGAATCAGCATCAGAGGAAAAAAAGGAAGAGAGTCAGAATTCAATAAAGTTAGTATCGGAAGAGGTCGGCAATACGGCCATTGCATCCGCCAGCGATAATGAAGCAAGTGAAGCAGAGATCAATGCTCTCGAATTCAGTGGAGTCACGCCGGGTGAAATCGACCAAGTTAACCAGGAGTTAGAGTTCTCAGAGACGTTGCAATTACTCGACGTCGTTCGGTCGGTTCATGACACATACCCTGCGTTGGAGATTCTTTATCTGGAAAGACAAATCGCCAATGGTAAACAGCTTTCTGCCTGGGGTGAATTCGATACGAAACTCAAAGGGTTCAGCGAGAATCAACCGAGTGGCTATTACCAGACCTACCGCCAGAATGCAGAGGTTTATCAGCCCATCTACCATGGAGGTGAATTCTTCGGTGGTTATCGAATTGGTCGCGGTGATTTTGAACCCTGGTATCTTGAGCGTCAAACTAACGACGGTGGGGAATTTAAATTAGGAATGCGAGTTCCCCTGTTACGAAACCGTGAGATAGACAATCGCCGGGCTGAATTATGGCGTGCAACTTACGAACGTCAGCGGGTCCAACCCGAAATACGCTCAAATCTCATTTACTTTGTTCGCGACGCGTCTGTCGCTTACTGGACATGGGTTGCGGCTGGTCAGCAAGTAAAAGTGTATGAAGCTGCTTTAGAACTATCCAATAAGCGGAATAGCAAACTCAAACGACGTTTGGAAACGGGCGACCTCGACCCTCCCGTTTTCCAGGACAATGTCCGGTCGCTTCGACTTCGAGAAGCCAAGCTGATTGATCGCAAGCGAAAACTGGATCAGTCCGCAGTAAAACTATCTCTTTACTATCGATCTCCAGGAGGCGACCCGCTCCTCCCCGTGCCAGCACTTCTTCCCGAACTTCAAAACCTGGAATTAATACCCTCCGGAGAACTCGAAGTCGGACTCCAGAAGGCACTTGCCAGCCGACCTGAAATCCAAGTGATCAACGCAGAAATTCGCAAATTCTCGGTCGACTATGCGGAAGCCAGAAATGACCTGCTCCCGAATCTTGATACACAGATTCAAGGGAAGCAAGACGTCGGTGAGCCGACCAGCAGCAAGCGAGATAAATCTGAATTCGAATTAGAAGCGGGGATCTACGTTGAAGTCCCTTTGCAGCGTCGGAAAGCACGGGGAAAAATCCAGACTTCGTCGGCGAAAATCGCTCAGTTGAATATTAAACGAGAATTCTTAAAAGACAAAATCATCGCGGAAGTTCAATCAGCCTACGCAGGGGTTAAGGCAGCAGAAGAACGAATTGAAAAGGCGGTTGAAGCCCGAGAACTGGCGGAATACATATCCGAAGTGGAACGACGAAAGTTTGATCTTGGGCGAAGTGACCTATTAGCTGTCTTCCTTCGTGAGCAGTATGCAATTGAAGCTGCGGATGGTGAAATTGAATCTCGTCTGGAATACCAACTGGCACTCGCAGATTATCTGGCTGCATTAGCGGACGACCTACTTTCCACCTTCTGAAAATATTTTGTTTCCAGACTGGAAATCCTTTTGACACGACATATAACTCACCTATTCTATGACACTTTTTTTCGGTTCCAGTAGTGCTCTTCAAATCCTTGGCACCATAATTCTGCTCTAAAAAGGGTGGAAAAAACATTCTAATCAGCTGACTCTCAGGGTACGACGCTAATGAGTATATGGGACAACAATTCGGAAACCGATCGAGTTGTCTGGATATTTGAGCAGTTGATGCTTCCGCACCATCTCCCTGACCGAAAAACACCTGAACGGGCATTTCTGGATGCCGTTCAAGCTTGGCCGGGACCGTTTCAGGAAAAATGGAACATTTGGTTTAAAGAAGCGTCAACCACACTGGGCGTACGCTGCCGACAAATTGAATGCCATCGGGAAGATATTCAGGCATTCGCGGAAACGGGTGCCGCAGTTGTCATTCTGTCCGAGCGCAAAGAACCGGAACTGATATTAATTCGTCCAGAACCTGGATCGAGCGATGTCCTTCTCTATTATCAAAAGGGACTTCGAGAACGACGATTAAGTTCCTCACAATTCCTCGACAAGCTAGAAAAAATTACTAGCACTGCCCTCACTCCAGACAGGTCTGTAAAATCGTCTCCAGAAAAATCAATTCAATGTCTGGTTTTCGATCCTCTGGCTCCTATCGACATCAGCCAAACCGCGAAACGTAAGTTGACACCATTCCAGAGACTTTACCGATTACTGCGTCCTGAGTGGCCGGACATCTGGTTAATTCTTGTGTTTTCATTCGTCGTCGGACTCCTCTCGTTAACGACACCGATCGCAGTTGAAGCCCTCGTGAACACGGTTGCCTTCGGGCGATTTCTACAACCGGTGTTTGTATTAGCGATCATTCTCTTGATTTTTCTCGGGCTCCAGGGAGCACTTCGAGGCATCAATACCTACGTCGTCGAGATTATTCAACGTCGATTATTCGTGCGAGTGGCGGCGGATTTATCCGACCGACTTCCACGTGTCCGTTTCGAAGAGACAGAAAAACATCATTTGCCCGAAATGGTAAATCGCTTCTTTGAAGTCGTAACATTGCAAAAAGTGACTGCTCAGTTATTGCTTGATGGAATCCGACTCTTATTAAGTACCATCATCGGTATGGCTGTCTTGGGATTTTATCATCCCTGGTTACTTGGATTCGACTTGTTTCTTCTTGCCTCGATTGCGTTCATCATTTTCGTGCTGGGCTATGGTGCCGTCGACAGCGCGATTAAAGAGTCCAAGAACAAATATTACATGGCTGCCTGGCTGGAAGAGATAGCCTCTTCCCCTCTTGCATTCCGAACTTTTGGTGGACATGATTTTGCGTTAAATCAAACCGACCGACTGATTTCCAATTATTTAGTCACACGTAAAGCTCATTTCCGGGTCCTTATCCGACAAATCCTTTTTGCCTTGGGACTTCAGGCGGTCGCGAGTACGGTCTTGCTTGGACTTGGTGGATGGCTAGTCATCACTGGAGAACTGACGTTGGGTCAACTGGTCGCAGCAGAACTGATCGTGACGGTGATCGTTGGAGCATTTGCCAAAATTGGCAAGCACATGGAGAGTTTTTATGACCTGCTAGCAGGCATCGATAAACTCGGTGTACTGTTTGACTTGGATCTCAACCGACAAGATGGAATTGTCGGGTTGGGGAAAAAAGGACCTGTCGAGGTTATTCTTCGAAACATTAGTTTTAAGCGGACCGGCGAGTCCCCCCTACTGAAATCCTGTTCGCTGCAAATTGACCCTGGAAAGTCTACCTGTATTAGAGGCATTTCAGGAAGTGGTAAAAGTACCCTACTGGAAATTATGTGCGGCCTACGAAAACCGAGTTCCGGTCAGATTACATTAGACGGATACCTCCCTCAGGAAATTCGACCGGACATTCTGCAAAAGCGAGTCGCACTCGCAAAGCCGAATGAAATATTTCACGCGACTCTGGAAGACAACATTGTATTACATCGTTCAGATATCGGAGCGTCAGATCTACAAACTTTGCTTCAACAAATTGGTTTAAGTGAATCGATCCTTGAATTACAAGATGGTCTGGGAACCGTGTTAAGTTCCACCGGGGCACCTTTGAATGAAAAACAGAGGAATCTCGTCAGTCTGGCCAGGGCTATCGTGGCTCATCCTGGGCTAATCATTCTGGATGGTCTGCTTGATGCAATGGAAAAAGACGAAGCAGCGAAGATCGTTCAATATCTTTCTCGACCAGAACATCAGTGGACGCTCGTTGTCGCGACGAGCCAATCACATGTCGCGGATTTGATGCCCCGTGTCATTCACATGTCTGACCTGAATTAAGTCTACTCACTCCAGTTTTTGATTTTTTCGGCGACTTAAGCCCAACAAAGAATAATGTGATTCCTTATGTTATCTCCCGTTGCCTATGATGAAAAAGCAATGCCGTCGTTGCAGCTGGCCAGGTCATCCCGGTTAGCTCGACGGACGGGTCGTGTTCTATTTGTGATGATCGTCATTAGTTTTATCGTCGTCGCAGTTTCACCATGGCAGCAATCTGTCCGTGGTAGTGGCAACGTCGTGGCGTATGCGCCACTCGAACGCCAACAGACGTTAGAAGCTCCAATCAAGGGACGAATTGTATCACTCGGGGAGAATATCGTTGAGAACTCGCTTGTCGAAAAGGGAGAGCTCATCGCGATTATTTCAGACATCGACGAAAACTACCTGGGCCGTATTGAAGGACAGTTGACTGCAACTCAACAACAAGTCGAAGCCACGCGTACTTTATTAAAAGCGAGTATGCGAAGCCGCGATGCGGCAGAGATGATTGTGACTTCTTACGAAGAGCAATTGAAAACTTATCAGACTGTTAAAGCACAAATCATTGGATCAGCAGAAGCCGCCGTCGAAGCCGCCGAAAATAAACTAGAAGCGGAAAAGCAACAATTGGCAGAACACCAGGCAGCGCTTTCGCAAATCAAAGCGGATTTTTCCCGTCAGAAAACATTGTTCGAAGAGAATATTATTTCCCAGCTTAAATTCCAGGAATCAGATCGTAAACTAAAAGAAGCGATCGCTAAAGTGGCCAAGGCGGAGGCCTACATCAAAGCTGCCGAGAACGATCTGGTTGGAAAACGAAACGACCGAAATGCCAAGGAGCAGAAAGCCCAGATTGATATCGATTACGCCAATGCCGCACTGCGAAAGACACTCGGGGACGTGGCCAAAGCTGAAAGCGACATTGCCAAGGCAGAGAGCGAAGTAAGCAAGGGAGAAAAAAGTCTTTTCGACATCGAAACCAAACTGGCAAGGCAACGGAATCAGGAAGTAAGAGCGCCATTTAAAGGTTATTTGACGCAGATCTATGCCAACCAAGGGAGCCAAATCCTCAAGGAAGGGGATCCGATATGTGTTATTGTTCCAGAAACTTCCGATCGAGCTGTTCAAATCTGGTTGGATGGGAACGACGCTCCGCTGGTCGAAGTGGGAAGACATGTCCGTCTTCAGTTTGAAGGATGGCCGGCCGTCCAGTTCGCCGGATGGCCGTCAGTAGCTGTAGGTACTTTCGGAGGCGATGTTGTTTCGATTGATGCGACGGACAATGGCAAAGGTAAGTTTCGAGTGATGATTTTACCTGACCCCACCGATGGTGATTGGCCACAAGACCGTTTCCTTCGACAAGGGGTCCGAGCCAACGGTTGGGTCATTCTGGAGAAAGTTCCACTCTGGTACGAACTGTGGCGAAACATGAATGGTTTTCCGCCCGTCGTCTCAATGGATGAACCCAAAGAGAAAGTTAAACCACCGAAAATCCCCAAGCCTTAATCAAATGAAACATTCAATCACAGTCTACCTGAGACTTCTGGTTAATCGCGTAACGTAATAATTCACTAACGACGTCAGGTTAAGCCATTTGCAATTAAGTTCAGGAATTGGGATTGACGCAATTACTGATTTCTTAGTAGAAACAAACGGAAAGATTCCACACACTTTTCAGGGATGAAAGAACAGGGTCAATGGGTGATCGATCCTTCAGACAACGCTTGCAGATCTGCTGGTTGAAGTGCGACAACGCTTCAATAAGCAGGACGCGTTGTCGGCGTGCTTTTACCGTTTTGGAACTGATCACGGTCATCGCCATTCTGACTGTGCTTCTTGCGCTTCTATTACCTTCTCTCGGTTCCGCCAGGGAATCAGCACGGCGGATCCAATGCCAATACCAGTTGCGACAACTGGGAACAGCCTTGCAGGGATATCATGAGCTCAACCGCAGTCTTCCCCCCGGATTTCAATGGGAAGAAACGGAGCAGTCGGCGTATGGCTGGTCGGTACCACTGTTAAGTTTCCTGGAACAGCGTGCCGTTTATGATCAAATTCATTCAGAACGACTTTTGACAGATCCCGTACCGTGAAAAAAACTCAGCCGTATTGAAAACACTACAAATCAAGGTGTCTGTGAAACGCTGAAGGCATGTATTCTCAGACGAGTTGGCAACAGCTTTCGCCGTCACATTCATTACAACCGTTGTCTCCGGTCGTGAAGACTGGCAACGATACACGATTCGCTAGTGCTACTGCTCAGAGACTGGCTATAGTTCCAAAGTAACCCTCCCCTGCACTTTGGTAACTGATTAGATGGAAATGGTGATGCAGCCCTGGCACCTGCTCGTCTACGCTCTGACAAGTTGGTGGAATCGCGAACAGCAATTGGCGATTGAATACCTCAAGACCGAAAATAGTATCCTCCGCGATAAACTTGGTAAGAAACGGGTCCTGCTGAATGACAATGAACGTCGCCGCTTGGCAGTCAAAGGAAAACAGCTTGGTCGGAAGTTACTGAGTGAACTCGGCGCGATCTTCACTCCCGATACCATTCTCCGCTGGCACCGGGAGTTGATTTCCCGAAAATGGAATTACACTTCAAATAAACCTCGTGTTGGTCGACCTCGTATTCGACAGGTGATCGTTGAACAGATCCAGCGGTTCGCGAAAGAGAACCCCACGTGGGGAGCCGATCGAATTCAGGGGGCTTTGTCCAATGTTGGGTTTCACATCACCGACACGACTGTCAGGAATGTGCTCAAGTCGAACGGTATTGAGCCTGCCCCCGACCGTCCCACTTCAATGTCCTGGGAGACGTTCCTTAAAGCCCACTGGGAAGCGATCTTCGCCGTCGATTTCACCACGGTAGAAGTGTGGACTAAAACGGGTCTGACGACGTTCTACGTCATGGTGGTGATGGAGTTGAAGTCACGACGCGTTGAGATCGCAGGCATTACTACCAACCCGAATGGAGACTGGGTGAAACAAGTCACCCGTAATCTGACGGGTAGCGACGGTTTCCTCGAAAACGCGACGCACCTGATTCTTGATCGCGATACTTGTTTCCAGCCGCTGCGATCTTTTCTGAAGGAACAGAGCGATGTTGAACCGGTGTTGCTTCCTCCGAAAAGTCCGAACATGAATGCGTATCTCGAACGATTCATGTGAAGCGTAAAAGATGAGTGTCTGAACAAGATGATCTTCTTCGGTCAACACTCTATCGAACGAGCGCTGAAAGAATACGTCGCTCACTATTACGCGGAAAGGAATCATCAGGGACTCGACAATCAGTTGATTGAACCTGGTGAAGAAGTCGTATGCATCGCAGGCAAGATCGAATACCGCGAACGTCTCGGCGGTCTGCTCAAGTATTACTACCGCGACGCGGCGTGAAACGACTGTGCTCGCGTACCACAATTCTTGTGTCAATCCGAGCTACCGCTGCGCTCGAATGGTGCTTTTGGCATCGAATCCGATCACAATCCTCAAGTCGCGAAACGAATCTCGTTCGAGATCCTTCGCTCTTTAGCTACATAACCAATTGAAATCACTCGGTTTCAACGTCGGCTGAATAAATTTACGATACGGGACTATCAGAAAAAAACCTCTCAAACTGGAAATTCCAGATACTGTCTGCAACAAGAAGGCTGTACACTAAAAGAGATTCGATTGTCTGATTTCATCTATCATCCGAGAACAGGCACCATGTGGACGATTTATGCAATCTTCACACGTCTGATCGTCGCTGATGAAAACCGCCGTGCACCGCTCAATGCCAGCTGAAGCAACCGAGCTCGCGTTACGCTACTAGCTGCTGATCGTCGCGATGAGGTACATGACAAAGTACGACACCAATGAAAGAAACTCCATTGAAAAAAATATCAAGATTCAGCTCCCTGCCATTCGCCGCCATTGGCGCATTGGTCCTCGGCGCCTGCGGTTCCGTGTTCGCCCAGATTTCAGAAGAAGCGATGAACGTCATTGCCATCCCCGACAAGGTCGAGACAGCGATCGGCCAACTCGAATTCTTCGACGGTGTGCCGAACGATTACACCATCGACAAGCTTTACGACAATCTCGACCGGATGCGGGGAGTTGAGGTTTACCTGAA
The DNA here is from genome assembly GCF_007750395.1 of Polystyrenella longa. GTDB lineage: Bacteria > Planctomycetota > Planctomycetia > Planctomycetales > Planctomycetaceae > Polystyrenella > Polystyrenella longa. The sequence continues at coordinate 5,566,693 of NZ_CP036281.1, forward strand.
TCACTCGGGTGCAGGTTCACTCAATGCCATGCGTAAAGGCAACGCCAGCATCGGTGCGGACTCATCGAACAAAGTCACGATCACCGAGCAACTCCTCAAACCCGCGTCGCTTTATCTTACCGGCAACACCTCAACCTTATATGCCCTCACCTACCTCGACCTGAAATCCGACGGCCCGCTGGTCGTCGAGCTTCCTCCTGGTATGTTGGGATTCCTCGATGACGCTTGGTTCCGTTTCATCGGCAACCTCGGCGTGATCGGTCCGGACAAAGGCAAGGGGGGCAAGTATTTGCTGCTTCCCCCGAACTACAGCGGAGAAGAACCCGAGGGTTACTTCATCGTCAAGCTCCCCACTTACAACAACCTGATGTTCCTGCGAGGCTCGATCGCGAAGGGACTGGATCCTGCGGTGGAGAACATCAAATCGAAGCTCCGAATCTACCCTCTTGCCAAGGCGAAAAATCCTCCCGCCACTGAGTTCATTAACATGTCCGGCAAGAGCTACAGTACGATCGTTACCCACGATTTCAGTTTCTTCGAGGATCTCAACGAGTTGGTGCAAGTCGAACCCATCGATGCGATCGGGCCGGAAATGCGTGGTCAACTCGCGGCGATTGGCATCGTCAAAGGCAAGCCTTTCAATCCCGATTCCCGCATGCAGAAACTGTTGAATGAAGCCGCCATTCTCGGCAATGCTACAGCCCGCGCCATCTCCTATCAGCCACGCATTGACGGCGTATTCATCTATCCTGATACCAATAGCTCGTGGACGACGGCCTACGCGAACAAAAACACTTCCTTCGAGGCCGATGGAGTAATGAATCTGGATGCTCGACCGTTGTTTTACTTCAACGCAACCGGCGTCACGCCCGCCATGGCGACAAGCCACCCCGGAGCAGGTTCCGATTACGCACTGGCGTATCTTGATGCAGACAAGAAGGCATTCGATGGCTCGAAAACCTACAAGCTCCATCTACCGCCCCACGTTCCGATCAACAACTTTTGGGCAGTCACGCTCTACGACACGCAAACGCGGTCGTTACTTCAAACCAGCCAGACTTTTCCAACTGTCGGCAGCCAAAGCGAAGGATTCCAGAAAAACAAAGATGGCTCCTACGACGTCTATTTTGGCCCGAAAGCTCCGGAAGGTAAAGAGAGTAACTGGTTGGAAACCATTTCTGGTAAGAGCTGGTTCACGATTCTGCGCATGTATGGGCCTCTGGAGCCATGGATCAAGAAGACCTGGCGACCCGGTGAGATCGAGCCAGTGAAATAATCCGGCAATTTAGTTTAGATCGACTTAGGCCAGTTCCACAACGGAGCAGCCCGCGCAGTCAAATTCGATTACATCACATTAAAATAAATACCAGAAACCAAATACAATGAAACTAAACACCATCGCCTACGTTGCGCTCGCAGCCGTCGCGCTCATGTTCACTGCCTGTAACCAAAAGAGTACTAATTCCGTCGACATATCGGCACCTCCTTCACCTGAGGAAACCAAAGACCTCGCCGAGGAGGGCTTCATCTACGGCCTTCCAATCGTGATGAACTACGCAGTGATGTATGAATACGCAGTCGATAAGGGGGGCAGCCAGTTCAAGGCACCGTTCAACCAACTCAAGAACGAGCCGCGTGTTTACACTTACAAGGACACGGCGGTCATCACACCGAATAGCGACACGCCCTATTCCTTTACCTGGCTCGACCTGCGAGCCGAACCGATCGTCCTGACCGTTCCTGCAGTCGAAAAGAAACGCTATTACGCCGTTATGATGTGCGACGGTAATACTTACAACTACGGGTATATCGGCAGTCGCGCCACCGGCAACGATCCCGGTAGCTTCATGGTCGTCGGACCCGATTGGAAAGGCGAAAAGCCTGAAGGCATCAAGGAAGTCTTCACTTCCACCACGCCCTTCTCCCTCGTAGCTTACCGCACCCAGCTCTTTGACCCTGAAGACATGCCGAACGTGATCAAAGTTCAGGAAGGCTACCAAGTTGAGCCGCTTTCCGCCTTCCTTAAACAACCCGCACCTGCCGCCGCTCCCGCGATCGACTTCAGTCCAGCTACCACCGCCGGCATCAAGGAGAACTTCTGGAGCTACCTCGACGCCGCACTTGAATACGTTCCTGAAACGGAGATGGACAAGGACATCCGCACCAAGCTCGCAACCATCGGCATTGGCCCGAATAAGAACTTCGACATGAAGGAACTTTCGACGGAGCACCAACAAGCCATCGTTGAAGGGATGAAGGCCGGTGACGAAAAAATCAGCACATTCCTGGCCTCGGGAATGACTGACGTCAATGGTTGGCAGATTGGCTCCCTCCCGGGTGACGAAGCTCACTACAACGGCGATTGGCTCAAACGTTCCGGCACCGCCAAAGCAGGCCTCTATGGCAACAGCGCTGTCGAGGCCGTTTATCCGTTGACCCGCGTGGACGGCAATGGCGAGACACTCGATTGCAGCAAAAGCAACTACACCATCACCTTTCCTGCAGGGCAGTACCCGCCGGTGAATGCTTTCTGGTCGGTTACCATGTATGATGGCAACTCCCAGTATCTGATCGAAAACCCGATCAATCGTTACCTTATCAACTCACCAATGATTCCGAACATGAAAAAGGGCGAGGACGGATCTCTCACTCTTTATATTCAGAAAGACAACCCCGGAAGCGACCTGGAGGCCAACTGGCTCCCCGCTCCAAACGACACCGTCTATCTCGTGATGCGACTCTACTGGCCGACAACCGAGTCACCGTCCGTCCTCCCTCCTGGCAAAGGGAGTTGGAAACCACCGGGCATCGAGAAGTCAAAATAATTGCCGCTTCGATCCTAAACAACCCGACCCGCGCATTGAGTAACCAACGACAATAAGAAAGTCCATCAATTCAATGAACATGAAACTAAGCATCATTCCTCTGGTTCTCACAGGCACATTCTCCGTGGCGATCGCCGCCGCGCAGTCACTTCTAGCCAGCGAATCCGAGACTCCGATAGTTGTTAATGTGGACAATTTCAATAAAGCACAGACAGACTTTGAATTCGCCGGAATCATCAAACAGTCGGGCATCAATAAAGTGCACAGTAATCGGACGCCCACGCCGATCGATAAACAGAATGTCATTCGGATGAACCGGGATACGCTTTACAGTCTCGGCGTGATTAATATTTCAAAAGGCGCGACGGTCACTATGCCCAACTGTGGCAAGCGATACATGTCCCTGATGGTGATTAATAATGACGGGTATGTGAATGACGTCTATTACGGCGCTGGATCCTATGAATTGACGATGGAGAAATTTGATACGCCGTACGTCGGCGTGGTCATTCGCACTCTTGCAGACCCGGAAGATCCAGCAGATCTGGAGATCGCCCACAAACTCCAGGACCAGATTCATATTACGACAGAGTCCGACGAGCCATTTGTTTTGCCGAACTACGACAAAGCCAGCTATGAGGCGACTCTTGATGCGATTCTTGATTTGGCCAAGGGGCTGAAACGATATACCCAGACCTTCGGCTCCAAAGCTGATGTTGATCCGGTTCATTTTATGATTGGGACAGCATCCGCCTGGGGCGGCCTACCGGACAAGGACGCACAATATGTGAATGTTCAACCGAACCTGCCCGTCGGCGAATACGAGATTACTGTAAAGGATGTTCCTGTGAAGGGGTTCTGGTCTATCAGCCTCTACAACGCTAAGGGATACTTTCAAGAAAACCGATATAACGCATACAGTCTCAATAGCCTGACTGCCAAGCCAAACAGTGATGGCTCCTACACAATCCGGTTTGGTGGGAATCCGGATACCACAGAGAATTGTCTGCCGATCATGGAAGGCTGGAACTACGCCGTTCGAATGTATGAACCGAGTCAGGCGATCATCGATGGAACTTGGACGTTCCCCGGACCGCCTCAGAAGCGAAGCGAGTAATCGACGTTGTTTTCGTCATGAAAAAGCCAACTCCATTTCTACAGAAGAATTATTTGTAATGAATAGCCACCTCAACAGAATAAAACCAAACATCATCACGATAGCACTTAGCATTATGCTCGCGATGGCGAGCGTCTACGCACAGGACGACCCAGCCCGGGAAGAAGCGAAAACGAAAGCAGCGTCGATCCCGGATAAAGTCCAGACGGTTGCTGGAGAACTGGAATTCTTCGATGGCGTGCCGATCGGCGACACGAACGATCTCGTCTATGATTACCTGATTCGTTCGCGTGCGCTCGCAGTCTACCTCGATAACGTCGGTGCGGTTTCCATCTACAGCGTACTCGCGGGCATGGCGGAACAAGGTGCCGATGCACCAAACAAGATTGCCATCTGGGAACAGATGATGGATTCCCGGACGCCAGTTATCACTTCGAATACCTCCACAATGTATGCCTACGCTCCCACGGATCTGGCTAAGGATGGCCCGACAGTCATCGAGATCCCACCCGGCATGCTCGGCTTTCTCGACGACGCCTGGCAACGATTTGTCGGCAACATGGGTGTCACCGGTCCGGACAAGGGCAAGGGAGGTAAATATCTCCTGATTCCTCCTGGCTACGAAGGCGAAATCCCGGATGGGTATTTCATCCTGAAGCCGCCTACCAACCGTAACTTCCTTTTCCTTCGCGGGTCCGTCAAGAATGGCCTGGAGGCCGCCGTTGCAAACTTCAAATCTGGATTGAAAGTCTATCCACTGAAGGATGCTGAAAACCCAGAGCCGACCGAGCTCATTAACATGTCCGGCAGATCGTTCAGCACGATCTTCCCGAGCAACTTGGACTACTTCAAGGTCTTGAATAACATCGTCCAAAACGAACCGATTGAGGCGGTCAGCCCGGAAGTTCGTGGTTACATGGCGGCCATCGGCATCGTGAAAGGAAAGCCCTTCAATCCTGATGAGAAGATGAAAAAGCTGTTAACCGAAGCCGCGACGCTCGGGAATGCAGCAGGCCGTTCCATCACTTACGATCCACGCATCGATGGTGTGAAGATCTATCCCGATTCGAAGAGCCAGTGGGTGACGGCCTATGCAAACCGAAATACGTCCTTCGAAGCAGACGGAACCATGAATCTTGATGCTCGTGTGCTGTTTTACTACAACGCCGGCGGTGTAACCCCCGCGATGGCGACGACTCATGTCGGAGCTGGCTCCGATTATGCATTGGCCTTCCTGGATCAAAACGATCAACCCTTCGACGGCTCAAAGACCTATAAGCTGCATTTGCCTCCGAATGTTCCGGTCAACAACTTCTGGGCAGTCACTCTCTATGACACTCAGACTCGCTGCCAACTCCAGACCGGCCAGCTTTTCCCAACGGTCGGTAGCCTGACAGAAGGGATGAAGAAGAACGAAGACGGCTCCTATGATGTCTACTTCGCGCCGAAAGCCCCCAGTGGGAAAGAGGGCAATTGGCTGCAGACCATACCGGGAAAAAGCTGGTTTTCTATCTTGAGGATGTATGGGCCTCTGGAACCATGGATCAACAAGACTTGGCGACCCGGTGAGATTGAATTGGTAGAGTAAAGGCGACTCACTTCTCAAGTGGCAGAGCTGCATGATATCACGGCTGAGGGTGATTTTTTTAAGATACGGGGACTCGATAATCAATTGATTGATCCTGGTGAAGAAATTGGATCTGTCGCCGGCAAGATCGAATGCAGAGAACGTCTCGGTGGGCTGCTCAAGTATTACTATCGCGACGCAGCTTGAATCAGCCTCGAATAGATGTCGGTCCTCGTGTTGTGATTTCCCGCTACCGTTGCGCTCGGAAGGTTATTTTCGCATTGAATCTGACAATCAGCTTCGAGCAGTGAAACGAATCTCGTCCGAAAACCATCGCTCATCAGCAACATAACTACTTGAAATCACTCGTTTTCAATGTCGGCTGAATATGTTTACGATACGGGGTCGAAAGTCGTCTATTCCGGATACTTTCGGAATGAACGCCAGCCCCGACATCCTGAACCGCTTCGGCAACCGGGTGAGAAAACTGAGAAAAGCTCAGGGATACTCACAGGAAAGCTTTGCTGCGGAATGCGGTCTCGACCGGACGTATATGGGAGGTATTGAGCGGGGAGAACGGAACCTCGCTCTGCGGAATCTGGAACGGATCGCCCAGGCACTTAAAATCAGCCTGTCTGAACTTCTGAAAGGGCTCTGACTGGCGATCTTTATGGGTGCCCCGTTTTTTCTTCTGGGATTCTCCCACCCCTGTCACACCGACTCTGTTTTATCTGATCCGGCAGCGGACGAATTCGCTCCGTTGGATTAACTTCGAAACATCTTTTGAGTCGAGTGTAATTGAAATGCAACAAGACATCCGCAAGGTCTACTTGGAAAAACGTCCGAGTAAATCCCCCAACTGGTACATTCGCTTCTGGATCCGTTGTAATGGCGGAAATGGCTGGAAAGAGATTCGGGAATCAACCCGAACGAGCGTAAAGAAAAAGGCGGAGCAGATTCGACGGAACAAAGAACAGGAGCTTGCGGCGTCCACTTTGACGGATGGAATGATTTCCTGGGACGATTTCATCCAACAGTTCCTAAGCAGCCAGCGGAGTCGCAAACCGAAAACGACGGTGGATTGTTACGCGTTCAGCCTGAAGACGTTTACAGGACTGATGAACCCCGCGCTATTATCAGGCATTACCCGGGCGGTTTTGGATCGCTTTGTGACGATGCGTATTGAGAAGGTTGCCAAGGCTACGGTCAATAAAGACCTGCGGCATCTCAAAGTCGCTCTCAAATGGGCCGAACAACAGGAGCACATTTCTAAGGCTCCCAGCTTCTCGGGAATCTTCATCAAAGAAGATCGAAAGCAGCCGACATTCATCCCTGAATCTGACTTCATCATGATAATTCAGGTATTGGAGAATCCGGAACTGAAACTACAGGTTACGACTCCCGAATGGTGGCGGGCCTGGCTGTACGTGGCCTACTACGGAGGGCTTCGACGGGGGGAGCTTTTTGGCTTGGTTTGGGAGGATATCGATTTCGACTTCCTCGAAATCCGTGTTAAAGCACCGACCTCCAAGAGTCGGAAGGAGCGAGTTATTCCCATTCAGCCGGGGATTGCGGATATCTTGAACGGATGGAAGACTATCGCAGATCCTCCACGTTCTAAGACCCCCGTTTTTCCATGGGACTACGATAATTACCGCAATCTTTACCACGACTGGCACCATCTGATGGACGTGGCAGAGTTCGAGAAGGAAGACCGATACACACTTAAAGATTTCAGGTCCTCCTGTGCGTCCGCTTTGATTGCTGCCCAGACTCCTACGGCAGTCGTTCAGAGAATCCTTGGGCACGAGTCGATGTCAACGACGGCGAATTACTATATCAACGCGCAGCCAGCACTGCGGCAAGCTGTTCAGAATCGACCGATACGGATTGAGTAAATTTCTGAATATTCACAATAGGGATCTTCAAAAAGCGAAATTATTTCTTTGACAGAATATGAAGCTTAGCGAATTCTTCAAAATAAATTGAAGCGAATGTCGGTGCGATAAGAACTCAAGGGAAATTAAAGATTTCTGCGAGAACGCTTCTATTGCGTATCGGATAAAAATCGGGAATTACTGAATTACATATTGACAGGTTGGTAATATTTATACAGTCTATGTGCTCCTTTCTCTACGTCCCGTCTGATAGTGAAAATGGACTTTCAATCTAGATAGTCTGCCATTCACTGATTCCTCTGAAATAGGCCGACTCTGATGATCTTGACGGATTGGTTGTCTAAGCTGCGCACAGCGAAACGCTCTTCGAACCCGTTTCAATTTCGACCCGGAAAACGTAAGCACATCCAGCGTGCTGAACAGCGAATAGGTCAGTTCGATGCGCTTGAGCAACGGGTGCTCCTCTCAAACATTACGTTTAATATCAGTAGCGACTCCAGTACCGTAACCGAAGAGGATACCGATGGTGACAACAACCGAGTTGCCTATACGATAGGGTATTCCGGATCGCTTGCTCAAGGAGATACCGCGAGTGTTGACGTGGGGCACCTTCCGGGAACGACCAGTGCCGGAGATTACGCAATCACGGATCCGGTCTTAACTGCCCTCGACTCCTTGGCAGACGGAACCAATGGGATAGACTATGTCGGAAATAGCCTTGTTTTTACGGGTGGTTCGCAAGTCTCAACCACCGATTCTCAGTACGCCGGAGATTTTTCGATTGGTGCGGCGGGAGACGCCTCCTGGTCAAATCCGTCCAATGCACTGACAAATTCATTGTCAACGCACGCTTTCGCGGAAGTGGATCGGGATACCAGCGATCAGCTGATTTTAAGGGATTTCAATTTCAGTGTTGATCCGAACGCGGTGATCGAAGGGATCGAAGTCACGCTTAAGACCAATGGTTCGGATAATGGAAACTCGATACCGGTCAAAATCACTAAAAATGCTTCGACTTCTGCGGGAATCGCCGCGTCAACCAGCGGCTCGTGGGAGTCGGGGACTTTAGTCGCGGGAAGTTCCACAGACCTTTGGGGAACGACCTGGACGGCAGCCGATATTAATTCGTCCAACTTTGGGGTCATTGCACAGGTAGATGGCAGTTCTAATGGTGATATATTCAACCTGTACACGGTGAATATTAAGGTGACCTATACTGAACCGTCGCTTCCAACGAGCATTACTTTTTACGTTGATATAGCCAATGATGGTGATACCGAAGGGAATGAAAACTACAGTGTTGAGCTGAGCTCTCCCTCGGTTCCCTCCGGATATACAGCCTCTCTGGGGGCAAGTATTGCGGCAACGACCATTGTCGATGACGATGATGACCTGATCTTTTCTATTAGCAGCTCGGCGACCTCGGTGACTGAAATCACGAGTGATGGTGACAACAATCAAGTCACGTTTACGGTGGATTACACGAATGTTTTGCCTCCGAACGAAACTGCCAGTATCAATATTGCACATGCACTGGGCAATACTGCTCCCGTAGATTACGTGGAAGACCTTGCCACGGCCATCAATGATGCTTTGGTTTCCACAACAGGGATTGTTTACAGCAATGGAACGCTTACCTTTACCGGAGGGTCCGGAAATGACACCAGCCTCGACTTCGTGTTGGAGCTGGTTTCGGATCAGTCCGAGGAAGGACCGGAAAACTTCAGTCTGTCAATCAATACCCCTGCCACCTCGTCCGACGTTGGCAAGCGTCTCGGAAATGAATCTGTTCAGGTTAATATCGTTGATGATTTCATTCCCAACAGTGCTCCGGCAATAACGAATAAAACCCTGACAGTGGTGGAGGGGACGACTGGATATGCTGTCGGAATCCAGGCTCCGACTGACACTGATGGGGACACGTTAACGACCACGGTGACGACATTGCCCAGCCTGGGCGTGATTAAACTGGCATCTGGATCCGTAGTTTCCGTAGGTCAGACGCTAAACAACACCGACCTGACAGGCTTGATCTACGATGCTCCCGTGGCGTATTCAACCGGTCAGGCTGTGGGAGACTTCATCTACAGCGTGTCGGATGGCGAAGATTCAACAACAGGCACTGTTGATATTGTCATTACTGAAAACAGCAATCCGGCGTTGCCCAGTTTTAATTATCTGGCGTTGTTGAACGACACGGGTGTCTCGGACATCGACAAAATTACCACTGATCCAACCATTACTGGAGATGTGGATACTCCGGGAAGTACACGTGATACGGCGATTCAGGTTGACTGGAACGGCGACGGGATTGTTGATGATTACAAGCCCACAAGTCAAAATGGTGAGTTCCAGTATTTGGCTCCGAATCTGGCTCCCGGTTCAATCACCCTTCATGTCCGTGTCATTGATGAAGAGGATAGCCTGATTGGAGACTGGATTCAGTTCAGTTTTACATTGGAAGAGATCGATAACGGAATTAACGATCCGCCAACCGCTGTGGATGATAGTGCGACTCTGTTTTCCACCGCAGCCGGGACATTTAACCTGCTCAGTAACGATACCGATCCAGAGAACGATGCCCTGAGTGTTGTTGCTCTCGATACGTCTCGACTTGCCTGGGGAACGTTGCAAAATAATAACGACGGGACGGTGACCTACACGGCAAGCGATCCCAACTTGCAGGCGATTGTAACTGAAGGGTTTTCCTACACCATCGACGATGGGAACGGAGGCCAGAGCACAGCTAACGTTACCCTGAAAGTCCTCCCAGCAGGGCTGACCGAAGCGGATCCGAAAATTACCACTATCTCCCTGGTCGAAGATACTGGATTATCAGGTACAGACCGAATTACACAAAACCCGGATGTTCAGGGGGTCTTCTCTGGTTCAGATTACCGGGATACGGGCATCGAAATTGATCTCAATGGAGATGGAACGGTTGATCAGACCACCTATCCGGAAAGCTCGGGGGCATTTTTGTTTACTCCTGCAGGAATTAATCCAGGTCTGCAACAAATCTTTCTCCGTGCTCATGATGAAGAAGACTCAATCCTGGGAGCCTGGTATGGTTTTGCCTTCGAGTATCAGAATCCGAATGCAGTCAATGATCCTCCGACAGCAGTGGCCGATGATCTCGAAGTGCACGAGGGAACCCCGGCTACGATTAACCTGCTGGCCAATGATAGTGATCCCAACCTGGACCCGCTCAGCCTGATTGATCTTAACTATTCAGGACAGTTCGGTACGGTTCAAAATAATGGGGATGGGACGGTTACCTTCACTCCGAATGATGACGCTATTGATTTTGCGATCGTCAAGGACTCCTTCTCGTATGTCATTGATGATGGGCACGGTCATACCAGTGTCGGAATGGTGAACCTGACCATTATTCCCTCAGGGACGTCTTTAAATGGGCCGCAGCTGATCAGTTTGAACTTGGTGAACGATACGGGCGATTCGGACTCAGACTACATCACTCATGACCCGACTTTTTCCGGAGAAGCAATTGATGCCGATTGGCGGGACTCGGAGTTTCGTATCGACACAAATGGAGATCAGATTAGTGATGTGTCGTTCTACATGGACAATAGTAGCCGCACATTCACCTATACGCCGACCGCTTTGAATTCGGGACCGGTTGTTTTTTACGTTCAGGTTTACGATGAAGAAGCGGAAGCCGCCTCTCCCTGGTACGCCCTGTACTTTACCTATCAAGGTACTGGAAACGATCTCCCTGATGCCGTCGACGACTACGGTGCGGTCTACGAAGGGGATACGCTGACGCTCAATTTGCTCAGCAACGACACGGATCCAGATTACGACGCCTTGTCGATCTCTTATTATCAGGCAACTGGAAGTTATGGTTCGCTGGCTCAGAATTCAGATGGTAGCTTCACTTACACTCCCAACGCCACAGCGGTAACGGATCAGGTCGTCACCGAAACACTGACTTATACGGTCATTGATGCTGCCGGAAATAGCGATACCGCAACCATCTGGATCACGGTGACACCTGGCCAAACAGTCTCTCGAAATGACAACTATTACATCTCGCCGGACGAACTTTTCTATACCGATTCTCAAACGGGTGTCTTGTCGAACGATGTAGCGGGCTCCACGCTAACAGTTACACTCGTCACTGATGTCAATCATGGTGCGCTGACCCTTAATGCAAATGGGGCATTCTCCTACCAGCCAGATGCTGGTTTCGTGGGCACGGATACATTTACCTATGAAGCAACAAATGAGTTGAATGAAGTCGATACTGCTACCGTTACTTTTTTTGTGATCGAAGCCACTCCAGCAGATGATTATTACACAGTTGCGCATTATCGACGACTGCGTACAGGCAGCTTTGTTGCTGACGTTGAGGCTGAACGCTTCCTTGTGAGTGCACTGGATAATGATTATTTTCCTACCAACAGTGTGCTAAATGCAAAACTGGTTGATGCCCCTGCACACGGTACCGTTTTGTTTGACTTGGACGGATCATTTCTGTATCGGCCTTCCAATGGGTTCGTAGGAATCGACACTTTCACTTATAAGCTTGTCATCGGTGAATATGAGTCTGCACCAGCAACCATTTCAATCGAAGTCACAAATGACTCGCCTGTAGGTAATCCGGACTCATACACTATCTTGCACGATACTCAGTTGGCGGCATTGAATTTCAAAGAAGGCGATGGGGATCAAGGCACTATTGAGGTTCCTCATGGAGTGTTGGAAAATGATACAGATGGAGATGGTGATCTTCTTCGGGCAGCATTGATTTCAGGGCCAGCCAACGGGACCTTGAACTTCAGTGAAACAGGGTTATTTCTCTATAAACCAAACCTAGATTTCTTGGGCACAGATTCTTTCAGTTACTCGATCACTGACGGGGTTATTACATCAGACTCGATCCTTGTAACCATCGATGTCACTGCACCAGAGATGATCGCTTACGATGACACATTCAATCTCGCTCATGGAAATATCTATTTTGGGGAGCTTGTAGCTGACCCCAACAATCCAGGACAGGAAATCCTGAATAGTCCTAACGTGTTAGATAATGACACTTATACGGACGGTCCACTTATTGACGCTGTGGTTGTTGATCAACCCCTTCATGGAACAGTCTCACTGTCTGTTTCAGGTGATTTCATTTACATCCCAGAAGAGGGGTTCACTGGACAGGACTCGTTTGGGTATCAACTAACAGATGGCTTGGTAAGTGGTAATACTGCAACAGTGGTTCTGATTGTCACTAACGAGCCTATTGTAGCTGTGAATGATACATACAATATTTCTCACGTTAATCAATTGTACGCTGGCTTCAGTTCCTATGAATCTCCCGATAGCTTTCTTTACAACACGCTCACAAATGGTACGGAAGAAGAGCAGCAAGTACTGGACTCGTTAGACGCAATGAGCCAAGAGGGTTTGGTGACTATCTATAGTAATGACATTCTGGTGAATGAAATCAATAATGATGGGGATTTGTTGAATGCGGTCTTGGTAACTTCTCCTCAACACGGAGAATTTATATTTTCGAAAGACGGGAACTTTATCTACATTCCCGAAGAGGGATTCATTGGGACAGATGTATTCACTTATCAAGTGAGCGATGGAGTATCCCTGAGCAATATTGCAACTGTTGTGATCAATGTTAACAACAGTGCCCCTCAAGGAGCAGATGATGTCTATTATACACCTCACAATGTCTGGCTTAGTGGGGGTGATACGAGGATCATTGACCCTGCAAGTGATGGGGCGACACAACCTGTTATCGAAGTGGATCCTGTCTTAGCGAATGATGTAGATCTTGATGGGGATGAATTGATAGCGACATTAATCACTGGGCCAGTGAATGGTGTTCTCTATTTTCATGATGATGGAACTTTTACCTACTCGCCCAACTTCAATTTTGTGGGAACGGATACTTTTAGTTACAGTTTGTCTGATGAATATACGACAGGGGTGCCCGTCGATGTCACAATCCATGTGACCAATGCTACCCCGGTTGGCGCCGTGGATTCCTATGAGATTGCTAGTGGGACATATTTAGTAGCCAATCCAGACATTTCTGCAGGTACAGCGACCGTCTTAGAGAATGACGTTGATGCCGACAACGATATCATGACCTCGATCATGGTGACGAGCACCACTCATGGGAGTCTCGTGTTTGAATCTAATGGGTCGTTTGTGTACACACCGAATGAAGGTTTCATTGGGACTGACAGTTTCTCATACAAAATAAGCGATGGCTTCACTAACAGTGCTCCAATTATTGTCACAATTTCTGTGGTCAATGGGGCTCCGCAAACTCAGCCAGATGTCTACGAAGTGTCGATGGATGAAATGCTGACCATCAATTCGCAGGACGCATTGGGCCAGCAAAACTTGTTGGAGAATGACTATGACGCCGATGGAGATAGCCTGACTGTTGAATTAGTCACTGATGTTTCGCATGGGCAGCTTCTCCTGAATACAGACGGTACTTTTGAGTACACACCCAGTACAGGATTCTACGGAACAGACTCCTTTGTCTACAAAGTATTTGACGGACAAAAATACAGTCTGGATACCTCAGTACAGATCGAGGTAATCGAGACCAGCTTTAATGCTGTCTACGACCAATATGAAATTGCTATCGACGAGGTACTCAATGCTAACGGTACGATAGCCTCCACAGTTATGGATAATGATGACAATGCCGGAGTTGTCGGTGTTCAAGCAGTCCTGGTTAGTTCTACCAGTAACGGGGTACTGACCTTAAATAATGATGGGTCGTTCGTTTACACACCTGACACTGGTTTTACTGGAGTAGATACCTTCTCCTACAGGCTAACTGATTCGGTCGAGACAAGTAATACAGCAAACGTGACAATCGTCGTTGGCGACCTCGCAACGGTCGCAGCGAATATGAGTGGTTCAGGTTCAGGTTCAGGTTCAGGTTCAGGTTCAGGTTCAGGTTCAGGTTCAGGTTCAGGTTCAGGGTCAGGGTCAGGGTCAGGGTCAGGTGGAAGCACAGTGTCTGCTCCGATGACCCAGACAGAACTGGCAAATCAAATCACTTCATTGAATCAAAGTATTGCTCGACTGATTGTTGAGGATGTTGCTGTACGCGGGCATGCTGATAACCAAACGCTTTATGTTGCTTTTCAGAATATAAGTGAAACCTATTCTCAGCAGATTAGTGAGGCTCAGTTTGGCTATATCACAGCTTCCATTGAAAATCGTGCCAGCTTCTCGCAAGCGTTTGATGCCGCTTATGGGGACCATGCTTCTGAGTACGATCAGATAAATAGTGCTTTTCTAACGGGTAAAACAGAGGCCATGTCTCTCTACAAAACTAATCTGGGTGAGAACCTGGATCAGTACGACACAGATTTCGTTGAAGCCCTCTCTAGTTTCAATACCGATAAAAGTACCGCTCTCAGAACGTTTGATACCACCCAGGAAAATTTAGATTCCATCTACAATGAACAGTATTTAGAAGCGGTCTTTAATTATTCTAACGAGCTTCACGCGATTCTTCAGACGTACTCTTCCATCCGTAGTTCTGCGGAAGATAGCTATGACGATGCCTGGGATGGCAATCTGATCGCATACAACAACACCACCCAAGCGGCATTTTCTCAACTCCGATCTCAATTGGCAATCATCGGTGATACTCACTACAACCCCAATATATATTACAGTTCAAGCGGATTTGTGACTTCTAAAGCCCAATACGATCAAACGTTAGAAGATGCAATCCAAGATGCCATTGAAACATTCACTCAAACAGTGGAAGCCGCCCTTGACACTTATGAAGCCAGCAAAGATGCAGCGGAACTGGGGTATTATGAAGACCTCGCGGCAGCTGCTCTCATTGAAGGCGATGCAATAACAGCGGCTGAAGACGCATACGATTCTGCGAAAGATGCAGCAAAAGAAACTGAAGATGAGTCCATTCTTGCAGCCGGCCATACCCTCAGCCAGGGCGTAGGTTTACTTGAAGCTACTCAAGAGAATGCTGAAAGCCTGGCAAAAGAGAATTACTCTGCTGCTTTTAGCTTGGCTATTTCTACTTTTTACAGTTCTGCAGAAGCTGTTTACAGCGAGTATCAAGATGAAGAGGTGATTGCATTTGGGAATCACTTGACTGCGTATCAGTCCGCCCAAACACAACACTCCGCAAATATCGATAGTCTGAAAGAAGAGGCAATAACACTTGCCCAAGAGGCTGCTGACAGTTTCGGGGCAACTGTCGAAGGCCAGAACAATCTAATTCTCGATCTGCCGTCAGACCTTGACGCTCGGCTGGACGCGACTGTTTATCTCGCTAACCAAGAGTTCGAAAACGCAGTTGCAGCGGTTGACGATGAATACAAGTATACACTGATGCTCTATGTGGCAGGCATGGAATCAAACGAAGTAATGGCTGACGTCCGTTATCGTCGGGAATTAAAATATCATCAAGAAGACATTCCTTATACAGATGTGGTCGCAGACAAAACTCTGGAACTCGCTGAAGAGGACCTGGAGGCAGATATCAATCGAGCAATTGCGATTCTTGATGCTGCGCTGGATGAGTTTAATGACCTGACAGATGAGGCTGTCGAAAAGCATAAAGCAGTCGCGACTGCAGTCCGGAACTATGCGGCACAGATCATTCCTATTGATGCCGCTATGGGGCGAGAACTCGTTCCAGCTTATGTGGAATACCAGTTCCAGATGGCACACGTGTTTCTCGATTTCGCCCATGCGTATACCGACGCCATGTCTGAGTTAAGTACTCAACAATTACAAATAGACGATAATTTCGAGACAGGAAATGTTCTCCTGGAAAAAGAGTATGATGACGCCGTGATATTAGCCAATGCGAACTATGCTCGTGAAATGAATGAGGCACTTCGCATTAAGGAACACGCGGTACAGGCTGCCGAATACAACTATGTCGTATCGATGATCGACGCCGGTGAAGACTATGGAAACGAACTTGCTCTGGCACTTAGGGCATACGAGAACAGTTACATCAATGCCTCAGATGCGGCGGTCCAGGCACAAGTCTCTGCTGCGCGTACCTGGGTTTCACAGATTGAAATCGCCCAACTCCAGGCCGTCAACACTGCCAATAGTGGCAATGCCGTTTACGGAGGACCCAATAATGTTCTCGAAGACTTGACTGATGTCGAAAAGAATATTTATTACGAATATCAGCTCTATTACGGAAAACTGGCTCGGGCCATGTTAACTCGAATCAGTTCCAATGCCTCAGCTGAGGCTGCTTACGCCCAAACGGAATCCGTTGCCTGGAAAGATCGGCTTCTTCAGGAGCATGCTGCTTTATCACGAGAACTCAAGAGTTTTAATGATGCGGAAGATAGCTACAACACCGAAATTATTGAAGCGAACCATATCTTCAACGAAGAAATGGTTGATGCAGAGAAGGCAAAAAGGGAAGCAATCAATCAGGCTCTTGCTGAGTTTGACACTCGGGATATCAGTGATTTAGTTGAGCGAGAGTCGGCTATCGTGGCTGCAGAAACTGTATACTACCATGCACTGGCGGAATGGAATTATGAGGTTCTCACTGAGTTTTACACAACCCATGCCTCTGATGCTATATTGAGCGATATCGCTGCTAACGAGCTGGCTCAGCTGCAGAAACTCCCCGATCTTGAGCAGAAAGAGCACGACAAGGCAGATGAACAGGGGGTATTCATTAAAAACCGGGCTCAGTCCGCTCACACTCGCTACGCAGGGCAATTCCCTTTGGAGAAAGAGCGGCTTCTGGAAATTATGGAAGACCAGGTCGCTCGTCGAAAAGCGGAAGCCAGAGATAAATATGACGCAGTGATCCAGCGCGGTGTTCGTAATGTCGATGGGACTCGAAAGTCCGCCTCGATGAGATGGACCCACTCCATTGGTTGGTTTGTTGACGACTTTATTCAACCTCTTGCTCGCTATGCCCTTAATGGGGCAAGCATGGGTTACCTGGGCGGCCGATTGTCTTACAAAGACATGATGATGGGCAGCAACGACCCGCTTTTAGAAATTACTTCTGGCATATTTTCCCGTGCCCCCCTGATCGCCGCATCTACTTTGGGAGGCCCGCTGGGGGCCATTACGGGGGGAGTCCTCGCTCTTGAAGCCATCGACGACACGTACGACTCCGTAAAAAGTATCGCTGCCGGAAATGGGAATGGTTGGGATTACTTCACCGTCGTCACAGCCGCAGTCGGACTCGGAGCCGCCTCGAAAAATATCGCGAAATCAACCGCTAGAATCGGTGGAAATAAATTCGCGAAACTAGGCGATGATGTCATGGATGATGTAGGCGTTCTGCTAAATACCTCCCAAACGGGTTGTTTTGTATATGAGACTCCCCTGATTGTCACTCCTGAATCTCTATTACTAACAAACGAAATGATGGATCTCCAGCCGGTTGAAACCGAACAGATTGAATCTAAATTCCCTCTATTATTTACGATCCTGATAGGAGTCGGTGGTTCTTGGCTTCTGAAGAAACCAAGAAATTCCCGTAAACATCATGATGAAAAGAAACGAATTCACACATCAATACTTCAAGACCACAATTCGATGGAATCGGAAGAGAGTCTCATGAAAGCCAGGTTCGATGCCGTAGACAGCTTGTTTAGCGATTACGATTCTACAGACGATGAAGAGGAAGCTTTGTACGACACTTCAAATCATTCCTCTTTACATATAGAAGATTACGCTGAGGACGCTCTTAATCCAGCTCATGAAAGCCAATCGAGAGAAAAACTCTCTGTTACTGCTGTCAGAAAACCCGACTCCCGTAAACGCTGGTCACTGGCAACCATGTGGTTAATTCTCTGGGGGTTGATTGGTGGATTCTTCTGTTGGCCGAACGTGGGGCCAGATACGGCACCGGAACTACAAGCGTCCGTCGCTTCCACCGGTTCTCACGCTACAATCAACATTGGCGATGCCAAAGTTGGCATGAAGACGGTTGGCACCAACCCGCTCCGGGATGAATACGACACCAGCCTTCCCGACGTGGATCCGAAGACCTGGCAGTTAATGACTCTCAAGGCGCCGAAGAAAGATGGCTCCTGGTCCGACGTCCAGATGCTTCGCCCGGTCGAATGGATTGAGGAGCAGGCGGCCCGCGTCGGTCACTCGATCTACGTCTCCGTTCCGGAGTGCGGTATCGATGGTGACGCCGAGATCCTCGACATCAGCCCCTGCCCACCAATCGCTCCCGGTGATGGCGAAGTGATCACGGCGACGTACAAGCACCAGAACGCTTCGATCATCGATGTCAAAATTGCTTCCGAACCAGTCGCTCTCGGTTCCACCCCGAATCACCCCTTCTGGTCCGAGGACCGACAGCAGTTCGTCCGGGCAGATGAGCTGAACCTAAACGAGAAGGTGCGGACTTTAACCGGCGTTTCGATCGTCGAACAAATCCGCCTACGCCCCGGTCGGCATATTGTCTACAACATAGAAGTTAAGGGGGAACATGTTTATCATGTGGGCACCGGCGGGGTCTTGGTGCATAACGCGGTGCATTGTCCAAGGGGGCTTCCTTGGGGGAATCCTGGCGCTAGCCAGACAGCCAACTGGATGTATAAGACTGGTCCAGGAGATTTTCGTGTTAATTCACGGGATGAAGCTTCTGAAATTCTATGGAGGATGTTTACTGGACGAGATAACGGCTACGTCAACACAACGGGATGGCACACAAATGATGGTGTAAGAAAGCAGTTGGGGAATAAGTTAAAGACTTATCATTGGGATGATGCTATAGAAACAGACGGGCGTGTCGGAAGCCATGGAATCGATAACCCACACGGTCTTGGTCCTCATCTTCAAATTCACGATCAAGAAGGTGATATCTTTCGTATATTCTGGCTATCCGATTAACCTGAACCTTCTGTTTTGGGACAATTAATACCTCTGAGCAAGTATTGGGTAAGAGTTCGGTTTGCAACTATTTTGACTCCGTTAAGATCATAAAAGGGACTATAGAACATGGGATTTCCTCCTTCTATGAATGATGCGCTGTCAGTATTTGGCAGCACGGCAACGGAGATACACTGCAATTATCCGGACGAACGCGAGTTCGTTTCATTGATAATGTACAACCCAGGAAATGATCCTTTTTATTTTCTCCGTTTCCCTTTTCTGCTCCCTGATGAAAACAATTATCGGCTGAGGCGATATCGAGTTCTCAAGCAGAACATCGATAGCAACAAAGAAATAATTATCTACGACTTGATAGAGGTTCAAACATTGAACTTACCAACATTTGAAGCTGTTAGTTTCATTCTCAACCAGTGGGGAGTGCCTATTAATTCATTCGGCGACCCTCGTAAATGTGACGCCCCTCTTTAGGGGTAGAAGGTGATGAGGTTAGTTTGTAGTTTGACAATGTCTGTCATTCATTAGCTCGAAACCTTTCATTCAAGTGTTAACCATGAAGCTGCCTCCGAATATGCTTTCCGCATTATCAGAACATGGTCGTCTGGTTGCTGAATTACAGAATCTCCTCGAAGAGGATCGTGTTTATGCGATGATTTTCCACTTCGATACGACTGAAGACCCGGAATTAATAAAGCGATTCCCATACCTCAAGGGTCAAAAATTCGGTTATCGCGTCATGAGGTTTCGAATTCTGCAGGATGATCTCAACGACAATTCGACTCTTTGCAACATCAAACTTATGGACTTGCAGGACGTGTGTGTTGCTTCAGATGAAGCTGTTGCATACCTGCTGCATCTTTGGAATACCCCTCTGGAGCTATTTAAGTCGCCCGACCAGTCAAGCATACCGAATTTAAAGTAGACCCAGAGGAGCGATATCGCCCCCTGCCCACCGATTGCTCCCGGTAACGGCGAAGTGATCACGGCGACGTACAAGCACCAGAACGCTTCGATCATCGATGTAAAAATTGCTTCCGAACCAGTCGCTCTCGGATCCACACCGAACCATCCCTTCTGGTCTGAAGACCGACAGCAGTTCATCCGGGCAGATGAGCTGAACCTCAACGAGAGGGTGCGAACGTAAAAGGGGCGGTGGCTTACGGAACCTCGAATTGAATGAATCCGATTTCGTATTTCGACCGCGGCGTGGTGCCGACTGCGTTCTGGATTGCGATTATGTTTAATTCCTTCCCGATAATGTGCTCAATAAGCAGCACTGATAAGAAAAGTGGAGGACTTGATGGAGGACTTTTCAGTATCAACGAAAAAAGGACTCACATCTTTCGACGTAAGTCCTTATATAGCGGAGAGAACGGGATTCTCTAAACGCCAGTTGGCGTACCGTTTGTATAAAGGTATTTTTGGCTGTAACAGCTTATTTGCCAATAGTATGCGTTTCAATCGTGTTTTCTTGTTTGATGATTCGCAAGAGTAAATATTGTAATTTCTGGCACACCGTGCCAAACCGGTTCGTTTGATGCCTCCACATTTTGGAGGCTTTCAAATGAAAGACTTTTCTAACGATTCTGAGTCCAATAAATCAAGTAAGCCCAACAGTTCGGGGCCGTATCTGTCCAAGAGCGAAAGGAGAAAAATCGAACAAGGGTTACCCTCTGAAGAGACGCGGCTGGCTATGGCCAGAACCTATCTTGATTTGCAGACACAATACTGGCCCGAGTTGGTTGAAGCGGGCGTATTACCTCAACTGACCGAAGCAAATGTAAAACAACTCGCCGACGAGTTTAAATCCGCATTCATTACGGATTCACAACCATTTCCGAAACCACTGTCCGGAAAGGCGAACTGTGTGTACTTGCGGTATTCCGACGAAAATTCCAATAAACGGTCACTCGCTCAGCAGCTTAAGAATGTCCTCAGTAGAGCGAACAGTGACCGAAAATTCGTGTCTTGGAATCATATCTGTGCCGACGCCGCGATAAGTGGGACGACTCCTTTTCGTCGAGATTATCGTAAACTGCTGAATTGGATCACTAATAATTCTGATCAGATCGATCGGGCATACGTGGATGACCTGAGCCGGCTCAATCGAAATCTGGCAGAAAGCGTCAGCCTTAATCAACTCGCTATGGATAATGACGTATCGCTAATAGGTGTCACAGACGCGACGGACACTTCAGATCCGAATCTCATGATGATGAGCGTTTTTAACTCTTTACAGAACGAACAGTTCATCAACAGCCTTCGGCAGAAGGTAGAACGAGGTATGAACGACAGTTTTGAACAGGGAGGAAACCTGCACCCGCCGTCATTCGGGTACAAGCTTGTCATGCTCAGGGATGCCGATGGCGAGCCTAAATTATCGCGTCAGGGAAAACCGATTAAGGAAAAGGTAATCAACGAAGATGAAGCTGAATGGGTTAGAAAAATCTTCGACTGGTTCGTTTGCCAAAACTGGTCCCGCCAGAAAATTGCCAAGAAATTGAATACCAAAGAGGTTGGCGGCAAAAAGACCTGGGATTCTCGGAAGGTCCTGCAATTGCTCGAACGATCGGTTTATCGAGGTATTGAGTGTTATCGAACGTCTACTCAGAAGAAGGATCGCAGATCGGGTAAAGTGAAGGTTATTCCTAAACCTGAATCTGAGTGGTTGAAAAGAGACGTCCCTCACCTGAGAATCACCTCTGACGATCTCTGGAACCGTGCTCAGATCAAGTTGCAGATAACCAGATCGTTATACACTAAGAATCGGAAACCACGAGGGAGTCGTACAACCTTATCACCCACTCTGCTTGTCCGCCCAGTTTGTGGATACTGTAGTGCACGATTGCTATTGGCCCATTCCTCCAAATATCAGTCGCTGAGCTGCATGAATGGTCGCGAAAAGAAACATGACTGCCAACTGTCGACGCATAAATCAGTTCGAATTCTCAACAAAGCAATTCTGTCGAAGCTGCATCAAGAAATCTTCACCGAAGAATTCCTGCAAGCATTCTTTGAACAGGCAAATCGAGAGCTCGAGCAGTTATTAAACGAACCTGCGGAAGATCTTACTCCTCTGAAGAAAAGGCTGGAGAAGCTGCTGAAGCAGGAAGCGAAACTCACGACACTATTAACCGAGGAAGACGATTTGAATGCAATTCTGGAAGCTCTCAGAACCGTTCAGGCGGAGAAAGGTGAGATCGAGAGGAGATTGAGTGACGCAGAAAAACATTCCTCTACACCTCCCAGCCCAATCGATCCACAATTCGCGATCGAATGCCTCAGAGATATCGAGACCCTTTTAAAAGAGGACGTGTCGCATGCTGCTCCAATCCTGGAGACTCTCACTGGTCCGATCCGGATCACCCAGGGAGAAATCGTCTCAGGGAAACGGAGTGCTGTATGGCATGCTGAGTTCACGATCAACACCACTCAATTCATGGTCGAACTGAGCCGCGCCAGGAATTATCCAACGGCCGGTACTTGGGAGTTCCTGAATACTCGTAGTTGGACAATCTCCAAGGCTATCTCTACGGAGGTCGATCTCGTTTCTGTTCACGAAAAAAGAGCTCTGGAATTCCGAAGACTCCACGACAAAGGAATGAGTGTTTCGAGCATTGCTCAGAAGGTGCGATGGAACGAAGAGTATGTTTCGGAGCTAATCCGGGCGTGTCAGGAAGACAGAAAGCCTGATCTCATTACACCTTTTTATCGAACTGACGCAGCTTCCAGACCACCAAAGAAGTCCGTGTTGATTAAAGATGACGTCCTGAGGCTTCGAGGGAACAAAGGTATGGCGTTCCGAAAGATCGCTTCCTGGCTGAATGCGAACAAGTCGATCAAAGTGAGCGCTCAGACAGTGAAACGGACTTGGGATGCTTACGCTCGATCTGAGCCCGAAGGCTGATGATCACTCAAAGAAAAAGACTGTCTGTCTTTTCAGAAATAACCTCCTTTGACTTCACGGGCAAGGGAGGTTGTTTTTCGCTCGTTTGTGTGCTCCCTGAGTCTGTGCTCCCTGAGTTACTGATTTCAACGCTGACTCCCGCAAGTTCAATGTCAAATAACGGGATCCTAAACGCCTTGACAATCGGCGATCAGTCCTTTGATTTTCGTTCTTTGGTCGGGTATAAATTGAACACTTGGATACGATTTTTGCTCAGTCTCGAGTTTAAGACGTTTGCAAAGGAGCGCGAACTCTACACCCACGTTGAGTAGGGGATATCGATCACGGAGTCGGTTAAAGTATAGCGTCTTCCGCATCATGACATTTTAAACTACTTGGACAATTGCAGCCCCTATGGAACTGATCGATAACATTAATACGCTGCTGGGAGAGAATCTCAAACGCACTATAGAGCCAGGGGCCAGACTCAAAATTGCCGCCTCCTGCTTTTCAATATATGCTTACGAAGCTCTCAAGAAGGAACTCGAGTCGATAGATTCTCTCCAGTTCGTTTTTACCCGTACCGTAAAAAAACTCAGCCGAACTGAAAACACTACAAATTAAGGGGTCTGCGAGACACCATCGGCCTTGATTCTCAGACGAGTTGGCAACAACTCTCGTCGCTACATTCAGTACAATCGTTGTCTCCAGTCGTGAAGACTGGCAGCGATACACGATTCGGGAGTGCGACGGCTCAGAGAATGGCTATAGTTGCCATAGTAACCCTCCCCTTCACTTTTGCAACTGATTAGATGGAAATTGTGATGCAGCCCTGGCACCTGCTGGTTTTCGCTCTGGTAAGTTGGGTGAATCGCGAACAGCAATTGGCGATTGAATACCTCAAGACCGAAAATAGTATCCTCCGCGATAAACTCGGTAAGAAACGGATCCTACTGAACGATAACGAGCGTCGCCGCTTGGCGGTCAAAGGAAAACAGCTTGGTCGGAAGTTGCTGAGTGAACTCGGCGCGATCTTCACTCCCGATACCATTCTCCGCTGGCACCGGGAGTTGATCGCCCGTAAATGGAACTACACTTCAAATAAACCTCGTATCGGTCGACCTCATATTCGGCGGAAGATCGTCGAACATATTTTAAGGTTTGCGAAAGAGAATCCCACGTGGGGAGCTGATCGAATTCAGGGTGATTTGTCCAACGTTGGATTTCACATGACCGACGCGACTGTCAGGAATGTGCTCAAGTCGAACGGTATTGAGCCTGCCCCCGACCGTCCCGCTTCAATGTCCTGGGAGACGTTTCTCAAAGCTCACTGGGAAGCGATCTTCGCCGTTGATTTCATCACGGTAGAAGTCTGGAAGAAAACGGGTTTGACGACGTTCTACGTCATGGTGGTGATGGAGCTGAAGTCTCGTAAAGTCGAGATCGCAGGCATCACTACCAACCCGAATAAACAATGGGTGACACAAGTTGCACGCAATCTGACCGGCGACGATGGTTTTCTGGAGCATGCTTCGCATCTGATCTTGGATTGCGACACGTCGTTTCAACCACTGCGTTCGTTTCTGAAGGAACAGACTCAGATTGAACCGGTGCTGCTTCCGCCGAAAAGTCCCAACATGAATGCGTATCTCGAACGCTTTATGAGAAGTTTGAAATCGGAGTGCCTGAAAAAGATGATCTTCTTCGGCCAGCATTCTCTCGAAAGAGCATTGCGGGAATACGTTGCTCACTACCATTCTGAACGAAACCATCAGGGACTGGAAAACCAGTTGATTGATCCTGGTGAAGAAATTGGATGCGTCGCCGGCAAGATCGAATGCAGAGAACGTCTCGGTGGGCTGCTCAAGTATTACTATCGCGACGCAGCTTGAATCAGCCTCGAATAGATGTCGGTCCTCGTGTTGTGATTTCCCGCTACCGTTGCGCTCGGAAGGTTATTTTCGCATTGAATCTGACAATCAGCTTCGAGCAGTGAAACGAATCTCGTCCGAAAACCATCGCTTATCAGCAACATAACTACTTGAAATCACTTGTTTTCAATGTCGGCTGAATATGTTTACGATACGAGTTTCACGTTATCGCTGAGGTCGTTCGGACTATGCTCACATGATTATGAGTTATATATCAACTAGTCTATTGGCGATGATCTTTCAAGAGTCTTAAGAATGTGATCAAGACGATAATATAATCTGGAACAACGCATTGGAGGAAAAGGTTCCAAAGTACACACCATTCGAGTTTTTACTTGATGTGGATGATGCGTATCTACAATAATACCAATTGTTACGCATTCGCCTTCAGGAGTACTCACCGTAATGAGCTTTGCGGATTCATCATTGCCAATATCTCGTATCTCTGTTTTCAGATCAATGCTATCTGCTCCATGCATATCTAAAATAATGTCTTCTAATTTATCCGTCACTCTCTTGTCGAAGCGATAACCTCTCATCCCCATATTAAAAACCCCATCCCCTGAAAAAAGCTCTAGCAGCAGCAGTTACGCAACTGAATGCGAAACCCGATTCTCCACCAACGATAACACTTTGAGGAAACAACACTGGAATTCCTGTAATCAAGCCACTGCTTGGAGTCCATGTATTATAGATTTGCATGCGTCCGAGAGCACCAAAACCACTTTCTGATGTAGCCACTGCATGCTGCCATTGGCCATTTGCGCCGTATTTTACATGGAGGAAGAAGGGTTTTCCAGATCGGCTTAGGGCAAGGTCCATTGTACCACCACCGGCTGCATTCCATGTCCAAACGGCCGCGGCGGCATACCCAGAAATTGTCGAGATCCATGCTAGAGAATTTGTAGCGGTACCCAACCAGGAATTATTCAACCCTGTATGATTCCAATAAAAGTCACGTGCTTCATGCAGGTTATCAATGGAACGAAAAGTGAATGTGTCCAAGAGATTTAGATAACCAGCCATTGCTCCGTCTCGAAAACCTTTCCAAGCTCTGGAAATCTGGTCACGTGTAACAGTGCCTTTAAACACAGAGGTAATAATGCCATTCTGTTCAGCGTTATTCAATGTGCTTACTGAATGATTATATGCATTTCCAACTGCTGGGATAAGAATAGACGCAAGCCCTGAAATAAGTGATGTTGTTATAAGAAAGTTTGTCAATGAAAACATCCCCGTCGGATCAATCCCGTTCACCGGATCGCCGTGCGTATACAAATACTTGTGCAAACTCTGCGGATCTCTCAGGTTTCCAAAGAACGGGTCCAGCCTATTGAAGCCACCCGTATCCGCATTGTAATACCTGGCTCGCAGGTATTGCTGCTGGATGCGGGTGTCAAATTGTTCGCCGCTGTAGAGCATGCTCGTAACAGCAGTGGCTTCGTTGAATCCAATCGCGATTCCATAAGCATCATAGGTAAAGATTTGTGGAATGCTGTTCACGACCGTCACCGCCGCCAACATGTTGGTCAACATACGAACGGAACCGTGACCATCGTGGAGCATGATGCTGTTCAGGCCGGTCGGGTTTGCGCTATCGTATTTGACCTGTTGCAGAACATCGAGGCCGAGCGTGTAGATCACCCGTTCCGTTTCGGCCTGGCTGTTCAGGTTGTCCACGGTGACTTCTTCAATGACCTGTGAATAACCTGTGTGGTTCATCGGATCATTGAGATACGTCGTCGTTTCGTCAACTTCCAGGTTACTGTCGTAATCCGAGTCCACTGCATGATGGGCCGAAACACGAATGCCCCGGTCATCGTACTCGAACGTAGTGATTTCCTGCCCACTGATCGAACCACTGGTGTAGGTGTCAATCGTGACTGTTTCCAACCGGCCTTGCAGGTTGTAATCGAACGACGTGTCGGTCAATACCGTGTTGGCATAAGTCGCTTTGACTTCCTTGCCCGTTTGCAGCGTGTTGGTGTAACTGTACGTGGTGGTCGTGTCGTCCGTTTCGAGGTTGGTACCATCGTCAACATTACCCACGACCTTGGTTTCGGTCAGCAGTTGATCGGAATCGTTGTAGGTATAGGTGTACGTCTCATCGATATCCAAATCGAGATCCTGATCGACCGTCTTCTTCAGCCGGTTTCCGACGAGGTCGTAGGTGTAATTGGCTTCGAAGTCCAAAGCGTTATCATGGCTGTCAAAGACTTCGGTTATTAACCGGCCCAAATCATCGTAAGTCCAACTGAACGCATCCACCAATGGCGTCCCGTTGTCCCAGCGGGTCTCGGTGGCAGCCGTTCGTTTGCCATCCGCCCGAACCGTGTAATCGTAACTAGCCAGTTTATCGTTATCGGAGAGATCGTTGGGCGTGCTGTCCGGTTCGTAATGTGTTAACACATCCAGCCGGTACAGGTCATCATATTCATAAGTGGTAATCAAGCCGTTCGCGAGATCAGTTCGGACGAGGTTCCCGACGGCATCATAAGAATACGTCGTCACCTCCGGTGTTGAGAGCGCGGAATCGTTGCGTTCATGCACCTCGACGGTTTTCAGGCGATTGAGCGAATCGTACGTGTACCGGAAATCGTTTTCGACGTCGCTCGGGTCACCAGTCGTCACGCGAGTCTTCAGGCCCGTCAGGTCGTCGTACTCGTAATTAAGGATCCCTTCGGGCGAACTGATCCTGGTGATGCGGCCATCATCGTCGTACGTGTAATACGTTGTGCCCCGGTCATCGGTCATACTCGTTTTACGGTACTGATCGTCGTAGGTGTAACTGACCGTTTCATCCGGTGTATCGACATCGGGATCGGCGGACGAGTTGAAGTATTGCAGTTCATCGAGCAGACCTTCGTCCGTGAAGAGCCGGTCCATCACGTTTCCTTCGAAGTCTTCGCTCCGGTACTGGCGATCCTCATCGTCGTACCAGGACTGTTCATCCCCCGTGACGGGCAGGGTGCGCGTCAGTTGCTGGTTCTGCGCATTGAAGGTGAAGTCCGTTTCCCGATCGAGCGGATCGGTGATCTGCGTCATGTTCCCGTAGACATCGTAGTCGTACTCATACACCGGGGCGGTCAGTGTACCGCCGTTCTGCGGATCCGCGACTTGCGGTAACGTGACCGTGCTGAGCCGGCCTTCGCTGTCGTAACTGAACGTGCGCGTGAGCTACCGCTGCGCTCGGAAGGTCATTTTAGCGTCGAATCTGATAGCAGAGTTCAAGTCGTGAAACGGATCTCGTTCGAAATTTGCCACTCTCCAGAGATATAACCGCTTGGAATCACTCGTTTTCAACTTCGGCTGAATATTATTTCGATACGGGGGCTCGATAATCAATTGATTGAACCTAGTGATGAAGTTGGATGCGTCGCCGGCAAGATCGAATGCCGGGAACGTTTCGGTGGGCTGCTCAAGTATTACTATCGCGACGCAGCTTGAATCAGCCTCGAATAGATGTCGATCCTCGTGTTGTGATTTCCCGCTACCGTTGCGCTCGGACGGTCATTTTCGCATTGAATCTGACAATCAGCTACGAGCAGTGAAACGAATTTCGTCCGTAAACCATCGCTCGTCTGCAGCATAACCACTTGAAATCACTCGGTTTCAACGTCGTATGAATATTTTTACGATTCGAAGTTGTTGTCGAACATCATGTTGGAGTTGTCATGGAATCAGAAATACAGCCCGATTTCATATGGAATAGAGGATTTCCGCTGTTCCTGTTATATCATTAACTTTAATGGTTAATAAATCCGCCGACTTTGCAGGGCAATATGGAATTACTACCTCCAACTTGACTAGATAATTCCCTTTAGAACGGGGGCTTCCCATCTCCCTTTCGTAATCTTCTTTGGATAAATGAACTACACGTTTACAGCCCATTACAGTCTCGCCCTGGTTGGTTGCAAACTCAGATGCAAGCTGGACGGCTGTGTCTTCCGAAATAACTACCACAATAAAATGCCGATCCTCGTGTTGTGGTTTTCCGCTACCGTTGCGCTCGGAAGGTTATTTTCGCATTGAATCTGACAACAATCTTCAGGTCGCGAAACGAATCTCGTTCGAAATCAGTCGTTCGTCTGAAACATAACCAATTGGAATCATTCGTTTTCAACATCGACAGAATATTTTTACGATACGCGTACGTATAGTCGGCTGAATATTTCTAAGATGCACCAGTTTCTTACTTTGATTTGTCCCATATGTACCTTTCATTTCCCCACTTTTGAAATTCACTAGAAGGCTTAACCTGAAACTTCACTGAATTATCAGGATTGATAATGAAACCGAGTGTTTGTCCATTTAGGTCCTTAGGCAATGTTTCATTCATCTTGATTGTCTTTTCATGAACCTTGCTTTCAGCAGTAGTCCAAGAAAGGACTGCTGTGTCAGTAACTGGAAATGGAAAATAATGCTTTCCTTTCCAGCCAGTTGGATTTGACTGATTTGGTGCGCGTAAGGGAGCTATTGTTTCTTGGAAAATATAATACTTGCCAAAACGGAGTGTAAGATCGGTTATATCTTGTTTGGTATTGTTTTTCACACCGACAGAATAGGTTGGCTGGTTTTGAGACCAGAAATTGGGTATTGCCTGTTTGTCATCATACTCTTTTTTTGTAAACTCTTTTATGGCTATCTTATCTTCAGGCAAAAAGAGAATGCATACGACATACACATTCTTCCATCTTTCAAGTGAAACCGAAGGCAGTTTTTTTGAGACAACTTTGCCAGTGGGGACTTTGTCATGAGTCATCCACTTAAAAGTTACTTCTGTAGGCCAAGGTTCGCTGTAACTTCCAAAGCTTGTATTGCCTCCGCAATACAAGATTTCTTGCCCCCATTCACAAACTATTTCATGCTCGCCATATAATTTGCTTCCAGTTCGATCTTTACACTCGAAATCATATAACACACCTACTATGGACGTTTTTAAGAGATTCTTTGGCTCTGTTTCTGCAACTGTATTTATTTGTGAAGGAGATTGAGGTTCATGACATCCCTCGAGAATAAACATAAGGAACATCACTAAACATATTTGTCCATGACCACATTGCGTATTGATGTTGAATTTCATCTTAGAATGACCTTCTCAAAACAATTCTTACAAATCGCCTCAAAGATAGTTACCGCTCCATGCAAAAATAGCAGAGTACTGCTTTCTCTTCTTGAATCCCTTTTATTGAATTCGAATTTCAAAGTTTCAGTCCCACTGATCTCATTTCTGTTTTCAGCAGAATTATGGGATAGTTTTCTCCATGTGTCATCGGCACGATCACGAATTACTCATGAATTGCTCATATGTTAATAAAGCTTGATACTGCTTAACCCTTGCTAAAAGACTGGTTGCAGGTCCAAATTCATTCTGGGAAACCGGCCCAATTATAAGCTTCACTCTACTCGGGTGCATCGGGATGTTAAACACTGGTCGTCCTAAGGCGATTGTCGGATCGCTGACGCCTGTTCGGAGCTCGGCCATCTGTTTATTGTCAATCCAATCCAGGAACGTATATAGCGGCAATGTCCAAGATAGTCCTTGCTGAATGGTAGGTCTATTATAATTTGTCGGGCCAAATCCACCTCGATACGATTTCGCCCACTTAGGGAGGTTTTGGTTGATAATAGCCCTGCCATCTTCAGATCCAGGATAATTGTTTGCTAAAATTATCCCGCTTTTCCGCAGCATTTCTCTCATCCATTTTCGCGTGAAATCTTGTTGTGTTAAAGAGGTGTCATCCCAACCTCCACCTATGTCCGAGTGAACACCACGGAACAGTCGTTGGTATATACGTGATGAAGCCACATTTGTCGCTGGAAAGAAATTTCTATTTTCATCAAATGCCATTGCGTGGTAGGCAGTTTGAACATTTGCAGCCAGAGATAAATCTACCCCGGGATTGACTGGGTTGCCTGGATCTAATGAGCCAACGACATCAAATAGTCCCATGAATTTAATCGGATTTATAATTCCCCTGTTCTTCAAAAGTTCGTGCGCAAAATCTAATGTTTGCATTGCTCCCCTACTGAAGCCAATCGCAATAATATTTTGTTGTGCTCCCCAGGGCGAAAGCGCATCTTCCACAAAATCTAAACCACGATCGATAATTCTGCGATACCCATGCCCCAATCCTCCCCCAAGAAGCTCATCGGGTCCCCATGCATCATCATCTAAAGGATTGCCAACTCCACGGAAATATCGATTGGCAACAGCATCACCTGATAGACTATAATCCTTCCATATTTTCCACACGTTTGTCATGTAATTTGTTGAGCCATCTGAGTTTGTTGGACCATCATGATTTCCTGTTCCATCAAAAGCCACAAATATTTTCCCGCTCGGATCTCCATAATGAATTGGGTCGTTCTTTGCATACGAATATCGATGAAGCGTACTTGGAGTAAGTTTGTCGCCTTGGTATGGATCAAGTGCGAAAAATCTTCCTACATTAGTGTCGTAGTATCTTGCACGTAAATACTCCATATCCAATGAGGTGTCGAAATACTCACCTGTGAACAATCGGTCTGTTTGAGTTGCATCCGTTGTATTAGCCGTTTGCGTGAAGCCAATCGGGCTCCCATACGCGTCATAAGAGTACGTTTCCGCTATGTTCAATGACTCTTCGACCAGCAGACGCGTCGATCCGCGTACGTCGGACAAAAAGAACTCTGACACTGTTCCCGCACCAGTATCGTGTTGAGCCAATACATTTAATCCGTAGCTAAAAGTCCGAATGGGATCCATCGTAGTGACATCCCGTTCTTCCAGCACCTGGGAATGGCCTGTGGGGTTAAAATGACCTATCAGATAAGAGACAGATGTCGTGACAGGCGTTCCTCCATCAACACTAACAGTCTTGTCACTTCGAATCCGTTCATCACTGGAATCGTAAACATAGGAAGCTGTAATATCCAGCAAATAACCATTATCGTTCCGCGTAGAAGTAGTGTCTGTTAAACGCCCTTTAGCATCATAGTGACCTGCCCCCTTTAACCGAGTCCAGATCCTGATATACAATTCAGGGTTCTGGATCAGAAAAGGAGGCCCTCATGCCCGCAAAACGACATTCATCCGAACAGATCATCACCATGCTCCGGGAAGCGGAGGTCCATCTCTCTCAGGGGATGACTATCCCGCTGATGTGCAAAAAGCTCGGCATTCACCAGCAGACCTATTACAAATGGCGTCGGGAATACGGCGGACTGCGAATGGATCAAGCGAAGCGTTTGAAAGAACTGGAGAAAGAGAATTCACGCCTCAAGAAACTATTGGCTGAATCCGAGCTCGACAAAGCGATCTTGAAGGAAGCTGCCTCGGGAAACTTCTGAGCCCTGCGAAACGGAGCAAGGCGGTGAACTTCGTACGGGATGCTTTAGGACAGGACCGGGTGTCAGAACGCCGGGCCTGTCGCGTACTGGGACAGTCTCGCACGACTCAACGGAGAAAGCGGGCTGTTCCTACTGACGAACCGAGACTGATTCGGGAGATGGTGGAACTGGCAACACAGTATGGCCGCTATGGCTATCGTCGTGTAACAGAACTACTCCGCCGGAAAGGGTGGAAGGTGAATCATAAACGCATCGAACGGCTCTGGAGACAGGAAGGGTTAAAAGTCCCTCCTAAACAGCCTAAACGACGACGCTTGTGGTTTAACGACGGATCCTGTGTCCGGCTTCGTTCAGGATATCAGAACCATGTCTGGAGTTACGATTTTGTCCATTGCCGCACGCACGATGGTCGTGCATTCCGGATGTTGAATCTCCTGGATGAGTACACGCGGGAATGCCTGTCGATTGATGTGGAACGCAGACTCAACAGCGAACACGTACTGGAACGTCTCAGTGACCTGTTTGTCAGACGTGGGGTGCCTGATCATATTCGGAGTGACAACGGACCGGAATTCACCGCCGAACGAGTTCGTGAGTGGCTTCAGAAGGTGGAAGTAAAGACCTTGTTCATCGAGCCCGGGAGCCCTTGGGAGAACGGTTACATTGAATCGTTCAACGGCAAGCTTCGAGACGAATTGCTTGATGGCGAGATCTTCGATACGTTATTGGAAGCGAAAGTGTTGATCGAGCGTTGGCGAAAAGAATACAACTCGATCCGACCACACAGTTCCCTGGGCTATCGAGCTCCGGTACCGGAAACAAAACAGCTCTATCCGCCTGCATCGCTACGCTCACGCAGGCGGATAGAGCTGTCCCCTGATACAGTCGAACACTAAGTCATGTGACTGGTGTCATTCATGGGGGCAGGTCACTTCTTTGATTGCGTGTTCAGCTTGGCTTTCTCTGCAGCCTTCATCTTCGCCTTACGCTGCTTGAAGTCCTTCCAGTATCGTTTGGCCTCTTCGATATCCGAATGTTGACGAGATTTGGGGCTGACCAGCCCCCTTTAATTGAGCCCAGATCCTGATATACAATTCAGGGTTCAGGACCAGGAATTGAT
This sequence comes from Polystyrenella longa, assembly GCF_007750395.1. GTDB lineage: Bacteria > Planctomycetota > Planctomycetia > Planctomycetales > Planctomycetaceae > Polystyrenella > Polystyrenella longa. The sequence continues at coordinate 5,600,252 of NZ_CP036281.1, forward strand.
GCCATTTTATGCGACCGAAACAATGGTTAAACCGATTGTGTCGGCGTGCAATGGGAGAAGCTCGCTTGAAAATAGGAGCGGACGGTGTTTCGCAGAACCCTTATTCTGCAGTGTTTTCAGTTCGGCTAAATATTTTCACGATACGGCGTCATGCTCCATTGACCCGCTATTGGGTGACACAATGCGAGCCTCGACGCCCGAATGTGACTGAGCGTATCTGGACAGCAGCTATTTGCTGACATGAATCTCACTTCGTGAAATTGACGCAGATTCCAACCTACCGAGAGCTGTCCATCCGACATGACTTCGGTTGGAGTGCGTCTAACAGTCGGGGCACATGTCCGGCGAATCACGTTGAAGTTCGGCAACTCTTCAGGGGACGAGTGCTTCGTAGTTGCTGAAGAGCAGGTCAATTGGGCATGCCTAGGGAAACCGAGGTTCACGGCAACGGATCCACAACGCGAACGACCCCATTCATGGAATTAGTGCGCCGGAAATTCATATTTTCTGACAAATCTGAAAAATGTGGTCATGAAATGGATCGTTCGGATAAGTAAAGATATACGATCTTCTTCTTTAAGTGGAGCAATGTATGGACGAAACGACCCGGCAAGCAGCTCGACAATGGACACTGGCTCAGCCAGCAGTTTCGGCATTCGTTACGTCTGTGGTTCGAGATTTTGGTGATCGCGATGATGTGCTACAGGATGTCGCCGTGGCTGTGATTGAGTCATTCGACTCTTACGATCCTGACTATCCGTTTGTCCCCTGGGCGATCGGAGTGGCTCGTAATCAAGTAGGGATGTATTTGCGAAGCCGGCGTCGCGATCTGTTGGTATTTGACGACGATACGGTCACTTGTCTCGCAATTGCAATTCAGGACGTTGAGTATGAGAAATCAACGCAATTTGACTTCTTATATGACTGCCTTGGTACTTTGGAGAGCCGATCGCATCGATTGCTCGAGTTGCGATATCAGCAAGATATGAAACCTGCCGCGATTGCTTTACGCGTCGAGATGTCCGCTAACTCTGTCGCCAAGGCGTTGCAACGAATTCGCGACCGATTGAGAGAATGTCTTGAGCGAAAAAATGTGGAGGCTACTCAATGAGCCCAGATATTCAAGATTTGATCGATGGATACTTCGACGGTTCTCTATCAAGTAAAGAACTGCAGCGGCTTAGTCATTGGATCAAATCAGATGTACTGCATGCTCGGCAATTTGCCTCTGACTTAATGCTGCATGACAGACTGCGCAATCAGTTCAAAATTCAGGAAGAACTGGTGAATCAAGAATGCTATGAACTGAGCGTGGTCTCGTTGTCTAAAATTCATGCCAATAGTTGGGTGCGTTGGCCTGTTACTTGGACGACGACGGCATGCCTTGTGTTCCTCGGCGCCTTCCTTCTCTGGCATAGCCTGGGGACTTCCTCGGCGTCGGCTGCAGTAACTGAACTAAACCGAATTATCGAGGCCAATCGCCATTCTTTGGATCGCAGGTTTTTACTTTCTGTGGAGAAGACAGTTGTTCCTGAGGGAGAGCGAGAACGTAAATCACCCGAGCATGGACGTCCAGCCAAGCCGTCTCTTGATAATGCCATTCTCGATGTTCGTGGCTCGAATGAGTTCGTGCTCAAGCGAATCGTCGATCCGGGTGAGTTCTTTATCACGGGAAGCAATGGAGTCACGAGCTGGGCAGTACGACCGGACGGGCCGGTTCGCTACAGCGATGATCTGACGCGATTCAATCGAGATCTGCCTGGACATGAGCGATCCTTGCCAATCAATAATCTTCAAGATGGACTCGATGCATTACACAAAGCCTATGATCTGAAAGTGTTGCCAGTGGAAAGCAGTGAATCAGACATCGAGCCAGATGCTGAATCGAATAGACGAATGGTGGCTGTTAAGAAACCAGGATTCCTTGGGCCTGTCCAAATTGAAATCATGTACAACGATTCCACTGGTCAAATTCGTCAAATGCGATTCGTCGATATGCCCTACGGGCCTGAAAACGTCTCGTTGAAAATGACTTTAATCGACGAACGAACGCTCCCCGTCAACTATTTCGATCATCAATCCCATCACGACCCCAAACGCATCGTGGAATTCGAGTAATTAGAAATGACATTTAAACGATCAGTTGTTATCGCAATCGTGAGCATCGCTATTGTTTGCACGGCGATATTCGCAAGACATGTATGGACGCAACCCGCGTACAGCCAGTCTTCCACTCTAGGCAAGAATAGTAAGCCACAAATGAAAGACACCGTGCAAGCGAATATCTACGCTGACAATTGGTTCATCTTGTATATCAATGGCGAACTCATCGCAGTCGATTCGATTGATTTCATCCCACACAACGTCATCTCGGTTGATATCCTGCCAGCTTATCCGATGACGATTGCCGTTATGGCGAAAGACAATGCAGATGCCAAAACAGGGATGGAATACGCCAATACCAACATCGGTGATGCCGGTTTTATTTTGAAATTTGGTGATGGCACGGTAACCAACGCAAGTTGGAAAGCACAGGTGTTTTCTCGCGGACCGATTGATCACGATAGCAAGAACCCGCGGGTCGAAAATATGCCGATTCCCGAGAATTGGTACGCAATCGACTTTAATGACAGTTCCTGGGCGAACGCTAAGGAGTATACGCAGGCTCAAGTGGACCCGAAGGATCCATTCTTTGAACATGATTTCAAGGGGGCGAAGTTCGTTTGGACTGACGATATCGAACTCGACAATACAGTCGTATTTCGGAAATTCGTTGCCGCTCCGCCGGATGGCAAATCTCGCGTTGACTATTCAAACCTGAACAACATCATACCCGACGCTCCACCTAGAAAACAAAAATGATCATGCTATTCAAAAACTCTACAACGAAGATACCAATTTCATGAACGTTCATTTCCTAGCTCCAATCATTGGGAGCCTGTTGCTCTTTACAGCAATAACCAACCTGTCTGCACACGAGGGTGGACATCAAGACAATTCAAGAGTTTCCCAAGCCTCGCGGACTTGGTCGCTCGCCGCTGAAGGTTCGCATTTGCATGGATCGTTTGTCTCAGCGACAGAAGACCAAGTCCAAATTCGTAAGGATGATAACCAGCTCACTCATATCGCGGTCAATCGCCTGATCGATTCTGACCAAGCTTGGATCAAGTCTCGACTTGAAGAAATTAATCGTCTCAATCAGCAACAGGAGATCCGGCTTGTCATGTTCAACCAATCAGAGGAAGGAAACAACGGGAACACTGCGGTTGACAAGACGATGCCATCCATCGGCGAGCACTTCAAGCCTTTCGAGAAGGTACTACAGCTTCGTTGGGATCAAGATTATTTCTACGTTGGCTCTAATGGCTTTCCGGACCACCCCATGATGATCGGCATTCGCTCATGGCAACAGCAAGTTCCGATCCCGCAAAAATATCTTGGTGACAACGCATGGCGTATCCCGTTGCATCCTGTTCCTGCGAAGAATCCGATGTCCACCAAGAACAACTTCTTGCGTGGAGCGATCGCCTTGGCTGTTAATGGTGTGCCAATCTTCAATCCCTTGAATAATCGTGGCGACGACGCATTTTTGTTCGGCGAACTGGATGAGTACGGGGGACACTGCGGTCGCGCTGACGATTACCACTACCACATCGCACCCACTCATCTTGAAACAATGACAGGCAAAGACAACCCGCTTGCCTACGCCTTGGACGGCTATCCGATTTTTGGATTTCAAGACGAGAATGCGACGGATTTCGCTCCGCTCGACAATCTGGGTGGCCACAAAGATGCTGCGGGCAACTACCACTATCATGCACAGAAAACCTATCCCTATTTGAATGGTGGTTTCTATGGCGAAGTGACCGAACGCGGTGGTCAAGTGGATCCGCAGCCGCGTGCCGAACCGATTCGACCTGACTTACGACCACTACGCGATGCAAAGATCACTGGCTTCAACAGAACCGACAATCGTTTTAAACTCGAGTACGACGTTTCAGGACGCAAAGGGACGATCACTTATGTGGTCAAGGATGATGGCGGAGTTGACTTTACGTTTCAGGAACCGGACAGAGAAACTCGAAAGGAATCTTATCGCAGTCGCATGGGCAAGCCGTTCTTGCCGCAATCCAATACATCTGGAACCGATGTTAACTCCAACGAAGGCCAGGCATCCAATCTGCCTCAGTTGACCGTCTCCAGTCCAGCCTTTGCTGCAGGCGAAGAGATGCCTGTTGAGTTCACTGGAGATGGAATCGGGCAATCGCCGCCAGTTGTGTGGACGTCAGGGCCACCGGGAACTCAATGCTATGCGCTCAACCTGTGGCATGTGCCCGGCACCGGAGACGTAAAATCTTACTGGGTACTCTACGACATCCCCGCTGATGTCACGAGCCTCCCGAAGAACACGCAGGGTATTGGTACGGCAGGTTACAACGACAAGGGGCATCAAGAATACGATCCAATGAGATCGAAGGGACCGGGCGTCAAGAAATACCACATCACGGTCTACGCCTTGTCCGAGAAACCAAAGTTTACTTCTGCTAAAGTCACGCGGGCTGAATTGCTCAAAAGCATCTCGGACATTACGTTAGCCGAAGGTACGATGAACTATCGATACACGCGATCACGAGATGGAATATCGCTGATTATTCCCGGCTCGATTGTGGGTATCATTGTTGCAATCGCGTTATGGTTCGGCTATCGAAGCTAGAATGAGAGCAAACAGAATTGAATACGCATGCAAACTTAGCGACTCGTGCTTAATGTGAATCTGAATATCTTCCCGCTAGGAGTTGTTATTGTATCTCGAAACACAGCCCCACGTAGTTTTGTTTCGCCACTGCAACGGCAATGATGGACAACGTTGACTGGCTGGAAGCAGCAATTGTCGCCGACCGAGTCGCTCTAAAGAGAAGACGAAATTTCGAAACGGCGAGAGACCGTACCGCAAAAAACTCAGCCGAACTTAAGACTCTACAAATTAAGGTGTTTGTGAGCGACTGGCTCCCCCTAATCTCGGACGATCTACTGGCGTTGTTCGCCACAAAAATCAGTGTAACCGTAATTTCTGATTGAGGAAGAGGTTATTAATTCCTGATTCATGGGGTGATACTGACGGTCAGCGGTTAGAGTTCCAAAGTAATCTTCCCTTACACTTTGGTAACTGATTTGATGGAATTTCTGATGCATTCCTGTTACCTGTTCCTTTTCACTATGGTCGATTGTATGACTCGTGAACAACAACACGTGATCGACTACCTGCAGACGGAGAATCACATCCTCCGGAACAAGATTGGTAAGAAACGGGTCCTGATAAGTGAACTCGTCGCGATCTTCACTCCCGATACGATTCTCCGCTCGCACCGAGAACTGATCGTCAGGGAATCATTGAATACAGCTTGAGGTTCGCGAAAGGGAACCCGAGGTGTGGAGCAGTTCGCCTTCAAGGTGTGTTGGCGAATGTTGGCTTTCACATCACGGACACCACCGTGCGTAACGAGTTGAATGCCAATGGGATCGAACCCCGTACCGTAAAAAAACTCAGTCGAACTTAATACTCTACAAAATAAGGTGTCTGAGAGCGACGAGCTCCCCCTGTTCTCGGACGATCTACTGACTTTGTTCGCCAGGACAATCAGTGCAACCGTTATTTCTGATTGAGGAAGATGTCATTAATTCCTGATTCATGGGTTGATACTGACGGTCAGCGGTTAGAGTTCCAAAGTAACCCTCCCCTGCACTTTGGTAACTGAATAGATGGAAACTGTGATGCAGCCTTGGTATCTGTTCCTGCTCACCATGGTTGGTTGTATGACTCGTGAACAGCAACTGGCGATTGAATACCTGCAGACGGAGAATAACATCCTCCGGGATAAGATTGGCAATAAACGGGTCCTGCTGGACGATAATGAGCGTCGTCGCTTGGCAGTCAAAGGAAAACAGCTCGGTCGAAAGTTATTGAGTGAACTCGAGGCCATCTTCACTCCTGATACCATCCTCCGCTGGCACCGGGAGTTGATTGCCAGGAAATGGGACTACTCTTCGAAGAAGAAACGTGTTGGTCGACCTCGTATTCGACAGGAGATCGTCGAACAGATCCCGTATCGTAAAAAAACTCAGCCGAACTCGAAACACTGCAAATCAAGGGGTCTGTGAGACACTGACGCCATGAATTCTCAGACGAGTTGGCAACAACGCCTTTCGCTACAATCAGCACAACTGTCGTATCCGGTCATGAAGACTGACGACGATATCCGATCATCGAGTGCTACGGCCCAGAGAATGGCTATAGTTCCAAAGTAACCCTCCCCTGCACTTTGGTAACTGATTTGATGGAATTACAGATGCAGTTTTGGTACCTGTTCCTGCTCACCATGGTCGGCTGTATGACTCGTGAACAGCAACACGTGATTGACTACCTGCAGACCGAAAATAGCATCCTCCGGAAAAAGATTGGCAAGAAACGGGTCCTGTTGAACGATAACGAGCGTCGTCGCCTGGCGGTCAAAGGGAAAATGCTGGGCCGGAAGTTGCTAAGTGAACTCGGCGCGATCTTCACCCCCGTACCGTAAAAAAACTCAGCCGAACTCAAAACACTGCAAATCAAGGGGTCTGTGAGACGCTGACGCCATGAATTCTCAGACGAGTTGGCAACAACGCTCGCCGCTACATTCAGTACAACCGTTGCCTCCTGTCGTGGAGACTGTCAGCGATACACGTTTCGCGAGTGCTACGGCTCAGAGAATGGCTATAGTTCCAAAGTAACCCTCCCCTTCACTTTGGTAACTGATTAGATGGAATATGTGATGCAGCCCTGGCACCTGCTCGTCTACGCTCTTTCAAGTTGGGTGAATCGTGAACAGCAACTGGCGATTGAATACCTCAAGACTGAAAATAGCATCCTCCGGGAAAAGGTCGGCAAGAAACGGATCCTACTGAACGATAACGAGCGTCGTCGCCTGGCAGTCAAAGAAAAGCAGCTTGGTCGGAAGTTGCTAAGTGAACTCGGCGCGATCTTCACTCCCGATACCATCCTCCGTTGGCACCGGGAGTTGATTGCCCGGAAATGGGACTACTCGTCGGAGAAGAAACAAGTTGGCCGGCCACGTGTTCGACAGGAGATCGTCGAACTGATTCTGCGGTTCGCGAAAGAGAATCCCACGTGGGGAGCTGATCGAATTCAGGGTGCTTTGTCCAATGTTGGTTTTCACATCACCGATACGACTGTCAGAAATGTGCTGAAGGCCAATGGTATCGAGCCTGCTCCCGATCGCCCTGCTTCAATATCCTGGGAGACGTTTCTCAGAGCTCATTGGGAGACCATCTTCGTCGTCGATTTCACCACGGTAGAAGTCTGGACGAAGACCGGTCTAACGACGTTCTACGTCATGGTGGTGATGGAGCTGAAGTCCCGTAAAGTCGAGATCGCAGGCATAACTACCAACCCGAATAAACAATGGGTAACTCAAGTTGGACGGGACCTGACGGGAAGTGATGGCTTCCTCGAAAACGCGACGCATTTGATTCTTGATCGTGATACCTGTTTTCAACCACTGCGTTCTTTCCTGAAAGAACAGACTGAAATCGAACCGGTGCTGCTTCCGCCGAAAAGTCCCAACATGAATGCGTATCTCGAACGATTCATGAAAAGTCTGAAATCGGAATGCCTGAACAAGATGATCTTCTTCGGTCAGCACTCACTCGAACGAGCGCTGAAAGAATACGTCGCTCACTACCATTCCGAACGAAATCACCAAGGGCTCGATAATCAGCTGATTGAACCTGGTGAACACGTTGGATGCGTCGCCGGTAAGATCGAATGCCGAGAACGGCTCGGCGGTCTGCTCAAGTATTACTATCGCGACACTGAGTGAAACCGCTTCGCTCACAGACCTTAATTCTTGCATCAATCCGCGCTACCGCTGCGCTCGGAAGGTCACTTTTGCGTCGAATCCGATCACAATCCTCAGGTCGCGAAACGAATCTCGTTCGAAATACGGCGTTCGTCTGGAACATAACCACTTGGAATTACTCGTTTTCAACGTCGGCTAAAATTTTTACGATACGCCCTTTGCTTATTCTGTGCTTAATAGTTCCTGCTTTTTTGAGGTGTAGTGTTCTCTTTTTTGCGTATTGTAAATGTCATCACCCTGATATCGTTTGATCAACATGTTAATTTCTTTGAGCAGCGTATTTTTTAACTCGGATGGAGGAGGTTTCTCATTTGTAGGGATGATTTTCGTATAACCTGATGAATCATAAAAAAAAGACAGACTCACCCACCCAGGGTCATCTTTGAGAGTGTCGTTTTTTGAAAAAGCGTATTTCATTTGTGGAGCCATACCAGCCGGATACCCTTTTTTATAGGTAGCAGTAACGATTTTCTGTATCGGAGTGTTACAGTAATAAATATCAACTCTCTTTGAGAGGTGTTCGGGTGGCCAATTCGGAATATCATTGAGAGTGTCAGGTAAGATTCCATGTGAGTTTCTGTAATTGATAATCTCCTGAACGACAGTGCTCATATCCTGGTAGATATTCTTCTTTTCTACCAAAGAGACACACCCTTTGATGAATGTGGTAATTGCTATTGGGAAAGCAAGAATCAAAAGAACAATTATGCTATTTCGAGAATATTTCATTGGGAGACACTTATAATTGTGTGTTAATTATCAATCAGATAGCCCAACATAAACTTTAATTTATTCCGAAGGTAAACGTCGGAGTACAACATATTATTGTGGGTAGCCCTCAGTATCTGCTCTTCTAGTGGTTCCCCTTTCAGGTGATTCCAGTTAACATTTCTACCGTTTAAGTTTCCGTTTAAGGCTCCTAAAACGGTCCAGCCGTAATCAGCAAACGCGGTCTTACCTGTGATAGTTTCAAATGGAGTATCAAATAGAAATGCTGGACTTGAGATAAGTTTGTAAAATACTACCAGCCCTAAAGTTGAATACCAGTTTGTGCTAATCGGATATATATTGTCTTCGTAAGCTAATCGATTGGCCATTCCCCAAAGTGTGTAGTTCACCTCAGCAACAGGGTATACGGCGCTCCGGAAAGACATCGTGTATTTCAAGTATTTATGATCTTGAGTAACAGGATCTTGCGACCACTCTGCTTTTCTCTCACCTAACATATCCTTGATGTCCCAGGCAGAAACAACGATACTACTGTAATGCATGTTGAATAATGCATTTTTTTTAGTTTGAAGGTTTGTTTGATTCCATTCATTGAGTACATTTTGCACAAGGCCGACCATTAGATTATCTCCTTCATACCCTCCCGTGCCTCTGTAGTAATTTTTTTGCATTCTTGCAGAATATTCTCCAAGAAGGGAGACTGCTATCCAACCATCTACAACTGCATTTCCGATAAGAAAACCATTTATGCCACCTAATATTCCTGCTACGGCTCCGGCTCCAAGTGATAGTCCCTGAGAAATACCAAATAACAGTCCCTGTACATAGAAGCTCCGGGTTTTCGCGTTATCATTTCCCATCATGTGGGACCTTAAAATGTTTTCGACTCCAATAGAAAGAGACGTAATAGCGGTAAAAGCTTTAAATACAGCGAATATAGCAACGTAAGAATTCCCGCTTGGATCAACCCCATTCACGGGATCACCGTGCGTATACAGATACTTGTGCAAACTCTGCGGATCTTTCAAATTACCGTAGAATGGATCCAGGCGGTTAAATCGCCCCGTAGCGGCATCGTAGAAGCGGGCGCGGAGGTATTGTTGTTGGATTCGATTATCAAACCATTCACCCGAGTAAAGAATATTTGTCAGCGAGGTTGATGGATCAAAACCGAGAGCCTGACCGTAGGCATCGTAGCGGAAGATTTGCAGGACGCTATTGTAAACGGAAATGGCCCCCAGAAAATCGGTCAGAATACGGGTGCTACCATGACCGCCATACAGAAATGTGGCATGCAGTCCATTCGAGTTGAGTGAATCAAAGGTAACCTGGTTAATTAAATCCAAACCAAGTGTAAAAATTGTGCGTTCCGTTTCCGTCTGAACGAGATTATCGTAAGTTACTTCTTCCAGAACCTGGGAATAACCGGTCGGGTTATAGGGATCATTCAAATAAGTTGTCATTTCGTCGACTTCGAGCGTGCTGTCATTACCTTCATCGACTGTGTGATGAGAGGAAACCCTGATGCCTTTGACATCGTATTCGTACTCGGTTACCTCCTGCTTACTGACCACACCACTCGTGTAGGTGTCGATGGTCACCTTGCTCAATCGACCTTGCAGATTGAATTCGCTAGTGGTATTGCTGATCACTTCATCGGCATATGTTGCTTTGACTTCTTTACCAGTTAGTTGCGTACCTGTATAGCTATAGGTGGCGGTTGTGTCATCTGTTTCCAGATTCACACCATCGTCAACGAGCCCGATCACCGTTGATTCTGTCAATAATTGATCGGCGTTGTTGTAAGTGTATGTTGTCATCTCGTCGATATCCGAATCGAGATCAATATCAACCTGTTTCTTCAGTCGATTTCCGACCAGATCGTAGGTGTAATTTGCTTCAAAGTCGAGAGTGTTGTCATAGCTGTCCAGTGTTTCTGTTACTAGACGCCCTGAATTGTCGTAAGCCCAGGTAAATGTATCAACGTAAGGTGTCCCATTTTCCCAATGGGTTTCGATAGTACCTGTTTTTCTTCCATCTGCCTGAACTGTATATGCATACTGGGAGAGTTTGTCGTTATCACTCAAATCGTTCGGTGTGCTGTCCGGAGCGTAATGGATTAACAAATCCAACCGGTACAAGTCGTCGTATTCATACGTGGTAACAACCCCATTGGCCTGGTCGATTCTCACCAAATTTCCAATAGCATCATAAGAATATGTGGTTGTTTCTGGAGTGCTCAACACAACATCGTTTCGTTCATAAACGGTAACTGCTTCCAAACGGTTCAGTTCGTCATAGGTATAACGGGTATCATTGGTCATACTTACTGCAGGATCTCCCGTTGTTACCCGGTCAATCAAATGTGTTAAATCGTCGTATTCATAGTTAAGAGTACCTTCCAGAGTTGATATCTGAATCAACTGGCTGTCGGCATCTCGGACATAGGAAGTGGTCCCCCGGTCGTCGATGATGCTGGTGATATTTTTCTGGTCATCGTAGGTATACATAACTGTTTCATCTGGATCGTCAACAGCAGGATTACTCCCTGGAAGATAATATTTTATTTCTTCCAGCAAATCGTTATCCGTAAAGAGATAATCAACAATATTTCCTTCAAAATCAATCATCTGGTCCTGGCGACCAATGGAATCATACGACGTTGATTCCGTTTCTGTAGATGGAAGTGTGCGGGTCAATTGCTGCCCCAGATCATTGAAGGTAAAGACCGTCTCCCGGCTGTCATCCCCAGTGACCCCGTCGTGATCGTAATAAACTGTGGAGCCGATTTGTACGATGTTATCACGGATGACGGTTCTGTTTCCATATGAGTCGTACTCGTATTCATAACGGGGACGAACCATCTGGCTGGTAATGGGGTGAGTAACTTCAGGTAAAATTACAGCAGTTAAATTTCCATCCTCATCATATTCATAATCTCTGGTGAGGCCGAGAACATTCGTTTCCGATATGACACGTCCCTGGTTGTCATAGTTTGTAGAGATTGTGAGATCATCAGCTTCCAGGTTGATTTCATCATCAATCTCTCCAACAACCATTGTCTGTGAAATCTGTTGCCCGTACCGTAAAAAAACTCAGCCGAACTCAAAACACTGCAATTCTAGGGTCTGCGAGACACCAACGGCCTTGATTTTCAGACGAGTTGGCAACAACTCTCGCCGCTACATTCAGTACAACCGTTGCCTCCGGTCGTGAAGACTGGCAGCGATACACGTTTCGCGAGTGCTAGGGCTCAGAGAATGGCTATAGTTCCAAAGTCACCCTCCCCTGTACTTTGGTAACTGATTTGATGGAATTACAGATGCAGTCCTGGTACCTGTTCCTGCTCACCATGGTTGGTTGTATGACTCGTGAACAACAACACGTGATCGACTACCTGCAGACGGAGAATAACATCCTCCGGAATAAGATTGGCAAGAAACGGATCCTGCTGAACGATAACGAGCGTCGTCGCCTGGCGGTCAAAGGAAAGCAGCTTGGCCGGAAGTTACTAAGTGAACTCGAGGCCATCTTCACTCCTGATACCATCCTCCGTTGGCATCGGCAGTTGATCGCCCGGAAATGGGACTACTCGTCGAAGAAGAAACAAGTTGGCCGGCCACGTGTTCGACAGGAGATCGTCGAACAGATTCTGAGGTTCGCGAAAGAGAATCCAACGTGGGGAGCTGATCGAATCCAGGGTGCTCTGGCGAATGTTGGGGTTCACATCACCGACACGACCATCAGAAATGTCTTGAAGGCGAACGGAATCGAACCTGCACCTGACCGCCCTGCCTCGATGTCCTGGCAGACGTTTCTCAAAGCTCATTGGGAGACCATCTTCGCTGTCGACTTCACCTCGGTAGAAGTCTGGACGAAGACAGGTCTGACGACTTTTTACGTCATGGTGGTGATGGAACTGAAATCAAGGCAAGTCGAGACCGCAGGCATCACAACGAATCCCAACACACAATGGGTAACTCAAGTTGGACGTAACCTGACGGGCGACGATGGCTTCCTGGAAAGCGCGTCCCATCTGATTCTTGATCGCGATACTTGTTTCCAGCCGCTGCGATCTTTTCTGAAGAACCAGACTGAAATCGAACCGGTGCTACTTCCGCCGAAAAGTCCCAACATGAATGCGTATCTCGAACGATTCATGAGAAGTCTGAAATCGGAATGCCTGAACAAGATGATCTTCTTCGGCCAGCATTCTCTCGAAAGAGCATTGCGGGAATACGTTGCTCACTACCATTCTGAACGAAACCATCAGGGACTGGACAACCAGTTGATTGATCCTGATGAAGAAATTGGATGCGTCGCCGGCAAGATCGAATGCAGAGAACGTCTCGGTGGGCTGCTCAAGTATTACTATCGCGACGCAGCTTGAATCAGCCTCGAGTAGATGTCGGTCCTCGTGTTGTGATTTCCCGCTACCGTCGCGCTCGGAAGGTTATTTTCGCATTGAATCTGACAATCAGCTTCGAGCAGCGAAACGAATCTCGTCCGAAAACCATCGCTCATCAGCAACATAACTACTTGAAATCACTTTTTTTCAACGTCGGCTGAATATGTTTACGATACGGGCAGGTCAGTTTTCTAAAGGACCAGACTGAAATTGAACCGGTGCTGCTTCCGCCGAAGAGTCCGAACATGAATGCGTATCTCGAACGATTCATGAGAAGTCTGAAATCCGAATGCCTGAACAAGATGATCTTCTTCGGTCAGCACTCACTCGAACGAGCGCTGAAAGAATACGTCGCTCACTACCATTTTGAAAGGAACCATCAGGGCCTCGGTAATCAGTTGATTGATCCTGGTGAAGAAGTCGGAAGCATCGCAGGTAAGGTTGAATGCCGCGAACATCTCGGTGGGCTGCTCAAGTATTACTATCGCGACGCAGCTTGAATCAGCCTCGAATAGATGTCGGTCCTCGTGTTATGATCCCGCGCTACCGCTGCGCTCGGAAGGTTATTTTCGCATTGAATCTGACAATCAGCTTCGAGCAGTGAAACGAATCTCGTCCGAAAACCATCGCTCATCAGCAACATAACTACTTGGAATCACTCATTTTCACCGTCGGCTGAATAAATTTACGATACGGCCACACCCAATCACCCCTTCTGGTCGGAGGATCGTAGGGAGTTTGTGCGAGCGGATGAATTGAATGAGGGTGAGACAGTAGCCACGCTGAATGGCACGTCGTATGTGGAATCAATTAAGTCACGTGAGGAGCAACACACCGTTTATAATATTGAGGTCCAGGTTGACCACGTGTACCATGTGGGATCTGGTGGCGTGTTGGTACACAATGCATGTGGTGAACGACTACTTACTAAACATTTCCGATATGCTGAAGATGTTGGCATGGGAAATGTGAGGAAATTATCGGATGGAAGAATTCGTTATTACGGTAGAACTAAGCCTGCAAATACTCCAGGAAGGATTGCAGGGACTAGAAAAGTAAACGAGATAAATCCCAAGAATAATCAATCTCGCACATGGATGGAGTCGGTTGATCATCAAGGAAGAGTGCGGGTAATTCGCCCAGAAACTGGGGGGGCAAAAGTGCATTACATGTTCGATGAACTAGGTGAATATATAGGAACCTACTAATGGAGATTTCATTTGCAACTCTAGCGTCTGTTTATGAGTCCTTAATCAATGGGGATATTAGTCGAGAAGAGGCTTCCGATTGGGCTTATAAATTAGACCACGATAGAAGTGAAGGCGTACATACGACTTCAGCTATGGTAAACAGTCAAGATTTCTACGCAGCGATAAGTTTCTTGTGTGCAGCAGATATGAAGAATTCGCCCATCGAATATACGTATTCGTTGCAAGAATTTTTTGAATACTACCAAGAACATATAAAGCCGAATTTCTGATGGCGTGACATTGGGAGGGACCCGGTACGTCCGTACCTCGGTATACAATGGGGAAGACCATGTTGATTACAATTCCGGTGTCTATGTTGCTGGAAATGTCATCGGGATTGCGATGGGAATGGTGATTTCGGGGGGATCTTCCAGTTGCTCCACCGGTTGGGGATATAGCTTCGCTCGCGGGTATCAGAAATTCCAAAACTTAGCCACTCTTGCAGGTGCAGTTACCAAGATCGCCAGCGGTGAGCAGCTGAGCCTGTTAGACGTTCTCTCTTTCTCCAGTCCTGTCTTCTCACGTGGCATCGGAAAGTTCTTTAAAGGATGCTTTGTGGGGGATACGTTGGTTGCTTATCCTCAGGAACTGCTCCACAGTCATACAACTGCGATCACTTTGGAAGAGGACGACTGGGCTCCCTTGTTACCGTTCGTGACGGTGATTGGTGCCAGTGCCCTGGGAGCTCACCTGTTACGACGCGAGGCGAAGAAACGTCAACAGACTGCGGTCATCACCAGACAAACTCCGAAACGATTGCCCTCACCCACGCTGGAGACTGTTCCGGAAATCAAGGAAGAGAACTCTTTGCCTGTGGATGATATATTTGCCGAAGTTGATTTTATGCATGAAGATCACATTCCAGAGGAAACATCAGTAAGGAGATCAACAACGATGCTTAAATCCGCGGGATGGCAACCTGCTGATGTTGAACCGCCTACTTCGTCCTCGCTGCTTCCAGGCTGGCTGTTCAACAGTCTGGCGGCAATTCTGTTGCTCCTAGGTTGCACAGCGAGCGTGCTCTGCTTCTGGCCCGGATCGAATAGTTCGGCGAAACAGGTTCAGGCCAGCGTCGCTCCGAGCAGTCCCCAATACACCACCGGCCACAAACGGATCGATGAGATAACTCCCGGTTTCAAAGTCTGGGCAGAGAATCCGACTGACGAACAGGACTACGAGTTTGGGGCAGATGTTGATCCTCAGACTTGGAAACTGCTGACGTTAAAAATTATCCAAGAGGATAGTTCACAGACAGATATTCAACTGCTAAGACCAGCAGAATGGCTTACCCTCCAAGATGCCGAAACCGGTAAAACGATCCCCCTCTTCATCCCGGAACTGGGTATTGACTCGGAAGCCGAAGTCTTAAACATTGAAGCTTGTCCGGAGATCCCGTCAGGTCCCGGTCGCGTGGTGACCGCGACGTTCCGGCACTCGGGCAAAGAAGTGCTGGACGTCAAAATCGCCTCCGAAGCAGCAGCAATTGGTGCGACACCTAAACACCCCTTCTGGTCAGAAGATCGGCAGGAGTTTGTAAGGGCGGATGAACTTCGGGAAGGAGAAGAGGTCGTCACGTTGCACGGCACCTCGCACGTCGAATCCATCACCCCCCGAGCCGGTCCGCATACGGTTTATAATCTAGAAGTCCAAGTAGACCACGTGTACCATGTGGGGACGGGTGGCGTGCTGGTCCATAATGCGTGTCACGGCAATTCTAGACTGAGCAACAAACTCCAGTACGGCTACGTAATATATGACAGAGGTACTGGAACTCCACTTAAAATAGGCATTACTTCTGGAAGACTTGCAAGGAACGGCACGACTTATAGAGCAAACTCACAGGTAAACAAATTAAATCGTGCAGGTGGAAATTACAAAACCTTAACAATCGAAGCTACTATGGGTAGAAAAAATATTCTGGACTGGGAAAGCGGCATGGTAGATTATTATAGAAGCGTTCTTTTGCATGAGTTACCAGGAAACCTACGTCCCTAGTTGAAATTCCGAATCGCTTTTGAGTCCACTCTAGTATCTACGTACAATCATCACTTGACGAATCTCTTTATATTTGAAATAAACATGACACTAAAAGACATATCAGTAACACCAGCCAAAGAGATTGACGGGGTTTCTGGAAAGGAATTTCGACGTGATTTCATTCATGTAAGCGATGCTTCACTCATGCATTATGTGGACCACTTACGACGAGAAAAGCTCGACACTGGAAATATACGCAAAGTGAACATCTTGATTTTCAACAAAACTCATAGTTTGCCTTCAAAAGAAAGTATACATGACTATGGATTGGGGATTCTTGAATTCTTTTGGACAATTGATCTTACAGCTTATTTCAGTTCTTCACAGTACGAAAAAAAACGCATAATCTTGGCCAGCATGATTCAAGCTATGGAATGGCTATCGTCTATATACGATTGGGATACAAAAAGCATACAGGCGGCCTATCAAAAGTGCATTGATGAAGACATGAAATACATTCGCTTCTCTAAGACGAATTACGTACATCCTACAAAGAAATATAATGTCAGAATTTTATATGATGTCGAGCCTGAGATCACCAGTTTTTATGCTGTTCTGTTTGGTTATCAGTCAAAAAAAGAACTTCAAAGGGTCATTCTAGGCACTACAGCTTCGAATTGGGGATGTCTATTGCAACTAAAAGAACAGGCGGGATGGGTTGATGAAGGTAAGTTTACAATGATGGTCCGTAAGGGAAACGGTATTTATTGGGAGGCTGACTTTAGCAATTTCATTTCATGAAAAGTGTGGGTTGAGAAGTCGACGGATGAGTTGGGCTTCGAGTTCGAGACGGATTTGATCTGAAAATTCCAAGCTGCTTACTCTTAAGGCCATCTATTTCTAGGGCCCCCAGGTCGATACGCTCACTCCCACAGAATGTAAAACTGCCGCCATACTCTGACCGGGCTCAACATGGCGTCCGCATTTCTGAACTATAGAAAATCAGCTCAGGAGTGTGTCGGATAGAGGCAGTTTCAAAACCTCTTAAGTATAGTGAACAGACAAGCGAGTTGCACGAAGCCGTGGTACAGGTGAGCGTAATATTCGTAACGCACAACCAGTCTGTGAAAGTTTTTCAGCCAGCTGATCGTGCGTTCGACTTTCCAGCGTTTGCGGTAGCGGCGTAAGGATCGACCATCCTGAGTTGGATTCTTCTTACGATTCTTTTTGTGGGGTGTGACTAACTCAATCCCTCGATGCCAGAAGAGTCGGTAATGTAGCGCGTCACTGTCGGCGATTTTATCATACAGCAGTCGATCCGGATCACGATAAAGAATAACGGAATAGTCGAGCAGCGATTCAATCAGTTTCACTTCCGAGGGAGAAGCACTGTGAACCTCTGCACTCAGTGGTGTTCCGTGTCCATCAACTCTTCACGGCAGAATTCATGGACCCACTCCGCGTCGTAACCTTTATCGGCGAACAGACGTTGGGGTCGCGTCACCGATTTTGTTTTAGCGAGTAACGGTCGTGCTTCACGTTTGTCGTTATACGGCCCCCAACTGACTACCAGACTGGCAGGTAACATCGTGCCCACCAACACACAGACGGACAGTTTGACGTACTTTTTGCGGTCTTTCCCACTTCGTGTTTTGTAGTTCGCACTCATGGAGGTCGTCTCCATGCCTGTCGAGTCGATTGTTGCCTACTCGGCAGTCGGGGCGAACTCCTTGATGATGTCCGCCAGCATTTTATCGATGATATCGAGCACGTGTGATCGATCCGCAAAGTAGTTGAGCGTAGAGTAACTGGGCAGTTGCGTTAGTTGTAATCGTTTTTGGAGCAGCTCCGATGTTTCGAGGATTTCAATGATGCCTCGATACGTGGTCTTGAGATATGCCCTCAAGATCAGAATCGAGAGCAGTTGCGACTGCGTATACTTCTTAGGACTTTTGGGATGTGAGTACGGTTCGACATACTTCCCGGAAATCGACATCGAAATAAACGCGACTTCGAGAAGGATGTTTGTGGTATTATTGGACTTGCTTATAACAACGACATTTAGCGCAAAATCGTTTAAAATTCAAGAGATGTTTTCAATAAGTCAAAACTGCCTCTAGAAATAGTGAACGGCTTTCTTTACCGCCCACTTAGACGCTGACGCACACGGCATTTCCTGTACGCTGTCTAGAGAAAGAAAATGCCGTTACTGCAGACCTAGTCTTAATTCAGGCGTTTTATCGCACGAAATAGTACCTGTTGCTCGTATAGTAAAAATATTCAGCCGACGTTGAAAACCAGCGATTCCAAGTGGTTGAGTTGCTGATGAATGATGGTTTTCGAACGAGACTCGTTCTGCAGTCATTAAATTGGTATCTGATTCGACACGAAAAGCATCATCTGAGCGCAACGGTAGCGCGGATTGACGCAAGATTTGGAGTTTATTAGCAAAGCGGTTTCACGCCGCGTCGCGGTAGTAATACTTGAGCAGACCGCCGAGACGTTCGCGGTATTCGATCTTGCCTGCGATGCATACGACTTCTTCATTAGGGTCAATCAACCGATTGGCGACGCCCTGATGATTTCGTTCAGCTTGATAATGTGTAATGTATTTTTTTAGCGACAGATCGGAGTGGACTCGTTCACGGCCATGGATCGGCACGTGGAAATCGAGTGAAATACGTTTTGAACCACTTGGTCCCGAATCCGAACAAAGCGACGCCCTCGATTTTCAAAGTAGACAGAACCAAGCTAATTGATCTGCTAGATGATGCCTGGACAAAGAAGGTCGGCCCCGGTGTCTTACAACCAAATGGCAACCGAGTCTGGACTGTAGACATGGGGCGAGTGATCGGCACGATGAGTGAACGCCACATTCAACTTGTAATCAAACATGGCATGACGAATGTGATCTCTTCGTTTCAGAAACTCATAAGGACCCCGAAAATGAAGGAATGCCCATAGTACGGACAAGATGACCTGTGGCGTTATTCCAGTCCTGAAGTAGCTGAGGACGTCGTAATGTGTGGCGAACGCGTTACCGTGTGGAAGCATGACGAGGAAGTTGTCTATTGAGATGGCAAGGACTTCGTCATGCTTCCACACGGTAAAGAAGCGTCCTGGAACCGGATTCGACGTAAGGAAAAGGTTGAGTCAGAATGTTCGCTGCTTCGGTCTCTGCGTCCCCACCTTCGCAGACTAAGCCGTTTGTATGGCACAAAGCGTGCTGATTGAGCAGGCTCCCAGGACTTGAATGTCGGCAAGCCCCATGGGACAGACCAGCCCCCCCCATATTCAGATTCTGCATTTCTTTCTGCGATCATTAACAGATCGTTGGGCGATGAACCACTTACCGATTCGAACTTGGTAGGGCGAGGCCCGGGGCTTTCGTTTAAGCAGAACTTAAACTCTTTGTCAGTCACCTCGAATATCCCTTTTAAAACTTGCCCATCTGGTAGCTTCAGATCTAGCCACATCGGTTTTTCGGATACATTGATCTTTATCGGATTCGTTTTAGGTTTTCCATTGCTGATAAGTTTAAGCGTGTTTTCGCTGAAGATGAATGCATTCTCCGAGTCCAATGTACGAATCTTTCCTCCATCCGTGACAGAGATTATCTGCCACTTTCCAACTAGTTTCTTCTCGATATCGTCAACAGGATGTTTGGAATTTGCGACTTTGTCCGTGGTGTCGTTTCCGATACTTTTGTGAGGTACCAATAAACTTCCCATAACCAGGAACAGCACAATAGCAACTACAGCTCTCAATTGAGTAATCAATAACATATTTGCAAGTTCTCCTTGAGCTAATTTGACCGAAGCAGCGCCCAGCTTTTTCGAGACAATTGTCTCTAGAGTTAAATTCGTTGCCACTGCAGATGGTGAAAAAGTAAGATAACTAGAGAATCCTGCTTCGGAAACTTGTGAGATCAAGCCGCCTGTCAGTATGAAAGATGGCAAAACAACCTCTCGCTTGAGCATTCGGGTTTTCAAGAGCTCTCGTGCTCGTTCGAGGCGTCCCTTCAAAGTCGATTCTTTCACTCCCAACGTCTGAGCAGCCTGCTCACGGGTATGGCCTTCGAGCGAACAAAGAAGAATCGGCTCCTGTAATTTCGTTGGCAACCGATGAATTTCTTCATATAGAATTCGCTCCATCTCGTTGGACCAGTCAGCCTGCCAAGTCTCCTCGTCAGCGACATCATTTTTGAAATCGATTTCCCGCGGACGCTTTTGCATAGTGGTCTTTGCTTTTAAGGAAACTCGAAATGCAACGCCATATAACCAGTTAGCCAAACAACCTTTCCAGTTAACTTTATTGGCATTGCTTGCAAGCACCATAAACACTGCTTGAAAAGCATCTTCAGCGTCCTGCTCTGTAGCTGAATTCTTTCTACAGACTCGCAGTACCATCGCACCGTGCCTTTGGACTAAAAGTGTAAACGCACTTTCATTTTTGTTGCGATGAAACAGACGAATTAATTGTCGATCATCCAGTTCGTTCAGGATGAGTACACTCTCATGGTTCATAGGTGCCCTCAAAACTCTCAAGAAGTCAGGATCTCTACTGTGTAATGCCCTCCAAGTAATCCTTCGGCATTTTTAATTGATAAAAAAGTCTACTTTATAAGAAACATTCTTGATCAAATCACTCTTTATCTTTCTTCCCCCGGTATCTTAAATAAATTCGGACGACGTTGATAAACAGTGACTCTAAGTAATTGAGCAGCTGACGAGCCTCGGATTTCGAAAAAGAATCGTTCTGCGGTCAGTAAATTGTTGTCGGTTTCGAAGCTAAAGTCATCATCTGATCTCAGCGGTATTGCGGATGGTAACAAGAAATAGATTTTGTGATCCAAGCGGTTCACGCCCCGTCGCAGTGTAATACTTGAGCAACCCCGTACTGATTCAATCTGAGCCTGATCGTTCAAAAAACCTCGTAGTGGTTGGAAACAGGTATCGCAATCAAGAATCAGATGAGAAGCATGCTCTAGGAACCATCGTCACCGGTCAGATTGCGTGCAACTTGTGTTACCCATTGTGTGTTGGGTTCCGTTGTGATGCCTGCAATCTCTACTTTACGGAACTTCAGCTCTATCACCGCCATGACGTAGAACTTCGTCAGACCGGATTTCGTCCAGACTTTTACCGTGGTGAAATCGACGGCGAAGATCGCTTCCCAGTGAGCTTTGAGAAACGTCTGCCAGGACATGGAAGCGGGACGGTCTGGTGCAGGCTCGATACCGTTCGTCTTGAGCACATTTCTGAAAGTCGTGTCGGTGATGTGAAAACTGACATTGGACAACGTCGTGTCGTAAAAATACTCAGCCAAACTGAAAACGAGTGATTCCAAGGCTTTGTATTGCTGACGAGCCATGAAATTCGAACGGGATTCGTTTCACGACCTGACCGCAGCTATTAGATTCGAAGCAAAAATGACCATTAGGTCTTGAAGTATTCAATCGCCAATTGCTGCTCGCGATGCACCCAGCTTGCGAGGGCGATCACCACCAGGGGTAGCCGGTCGCTGACAGACCACTTGATTAGCAGTATTTAAGCTCGGCTGAATATTTTTCACAGTATCGTCTTTGGTTTGAAAACGAAATCACCTGTAACGCCTGAACGCTTTATTAATAGTGAGTGCGGGCCAGTGCTCCAAGTCATTTCCACCACAAATGCCCCTAGTACTGTAGTCAACTTTGGAGAATACTCACGTCTTCGAATTTTGGGCGGCCAAAAAAATGGGCATACCCAATTGGTTACATTGTTTTAAGTGGAAGGGGTGAGTGTTCCCTGATTGGAAACCGCGAAGAAGTAGGTGTAACGAGTCAATTGAAAGTGTCCGGTATTAAAGGAGTTAAAGTGGCCTCCCAAAGAACATCAAGGACGGTCGTAGAAACAACTTGTCCAGAATGCTGGAATCGTATTGAAGTCCTTACTCAGTTTGCGTCAATGGCTTTGGCAATCCGTCTACAGTCTAAACGCGAGGGGTGCGAAATCGAGTGCCCTCGTTGCCGGAATTACTTTATTGTACATGAAATTAACTTACTGTTTTCAACTGAACCCTCATTAAAGGTCTCTGATCAATATGCTGTGGCTTAAAAAATTGCCCCGCTAGATATCACAGTTCGGCCCACGCGCATTCCCGTTCTCACAGCATGCTTGCCACAAGATGATTGGGAAATGGGCTGCCTTCACTCTTCCTCAGCTTCTTAGTGATGACGGGCCGAACTGTGTGAAAAATGTATGTACACCACTTTGTCAGCATCCAATTGAGTGGATGCATATGTTCACGTTTCTGGGCCTAGAACTATATCACAATATGTTGTCTAATGGAAAGACTTTCATGTTTTTCCAGCCCGGACAACTCGATGAGTCTAAGAAATAACAACAGTCAAAGCACTTCCGCGAATCTCATTCGCGAGGCAAAAGCCCATCAAGAACAGGCTTGGAATCGATTGGTGGATACCTACGGCCCCCTTATTTACAAATGGTGTTCACGGACAGGCTTGGGATTCGAGGATTCTTCCGATGTAACTCAAGAGGTTCTGACTTACGTCTATAAATCGATTGATGACTTTGAAGTTCGAAGTCAGAAGGGTTCATTTCGTCGATGGTTGTGGGTGATTACTAACCACAGAAAGATAGATTTTCTCCGAAAAGCAAACCGAAGCACGGGTGACGCGCGGGGCGGCACAAGTATGAATCTATATCTTCAAAATAAAGTTATTGAGCCCAGGACAGACGATAGTTCTGATAGGAATTCAGAACTGCAACAGAAAATGCTGATAGCCCTTAATACTGTCGCCGCTAGGATCGATGAAGATTCTTGGAGAGCTTTCGAGATGCTCGTGTTTGAGTCTATGACGGCAAATGAAGTTGCTAAAATACTGAATAAGTCTCCAACGGCGATTCGTGTCACGAAAAGTCGTATAATGAAAAGTCTTCGCCAACTCATGAGCGACGACATTCTTACGGAAGTCGGTCCATGTCCTTCATTGGAGACTTTTGAGAATGCCCCACTGGATGAGGACGAAAAACCCATCGCCCCAACGTGATTTTAGCATCGCATCTTTGGCTATGATTATTTCAGGGAGTCCTGTAATTCAAAGTCAGTTGTTCGGGCGCTTTCAGCTATAGTATATCTGAATCTTCGGGCTTCTTCTTCGTGTAAGATGACTAATGCTTTCAGGACATTCTCAAATTTCAACAAGGTTGTTCTACCTGGGTTTTCGAATTGACTTCAATTCAAATAGCTTTTCGTAAATACTCTTTACGAACCGTGACAAAGCTTTCTGATTCCTGAACTTCGACTCTCACTATGTCATTATTTCTTAACAAGCTGACTTTCGACAAGGCTTGGTTTTTCCTTTGATAACTTACTCGTCGACTCTGTCATTAATAGGGTTAATTCTCCATGTCTATAGAAGGCGATTGTCTTTCTAACGACGAGATGGTTCAGTTCAATAATGGTGAGCTGGGTGATGATGATATCGCAAGGATCGCCGAACATCTTACTGAATGCATACCCTGCTCCCAGAGAATGGAGATGATTGAATCTTCACACGCCGGCGACATCGGCGGATTGTTCGATGGTATCGCGAACGCACATGATAATGATCACGAGATACAGGCCCTGAATCAGATCAAAGCGCGCGGATGGGCTAATCGATCTGCGCTGACTTCTCCCACTCAACTCTATGATCCTAAAGTGGAGAATGGCCTCGATTCGATATCTCTTCGGTTAAACAATGACGAGAATCCGGGGCGCGCACTCGAAAGGGATGCAAAGAATGGAATCCCTAACGAACGATCTGAAGAACCCAGTTGGAATGAGGACATTTATCGGCTTGGGCGATATGCGATCTTGCGAATACTCGGAGAAGGGGGGTTTGGGCGAGTGTATCTCGCTGAAGACAGTGAGCTGGGAAGAAAGGTAGCAGTTAAGGTTCCTCATCGCCATCGAATTCAATCTCGTCGAGAACTGGATAAGTACCTCACGGAAGCACAGATACTCGCTAAGCTGGATCATCCAAGGATTGTTCCGATATATGACATTGGGCAGGATGAAACAAGGAAATGTTTCATCGTTTCAAAGTATATTGAGGGAGGAGACCTTGCCTGCCGGATCAAGCGTCATGGGTTTTCGATTCCAGCATCCGCAGAGTTGGTTGCCGACATTGCTGAAACACTTCAGTTCACTCATACGCGAGGGATTGTCCACCGGGACATTAAGCCGGCAAACATCCTAATTACTAATGATGAAAAGCCCGTCATTTCGGATTTCGGAATCGCCTTGCGCGAAGAAGATTACGGCAAAGAAGGTCCGCCCGTTGGTTCTCCGGCATACATGAGTCCGGAGCAAGCACGGGGAGAGGGACACCTGGTAGATGGTCGCTCAGATATTTTCAGTCTGGGGGTGCTTTTCTACGAATTGCTCGCTGGCCGGAGACCGTTTAGCAGCTCAGAAATAGAAGGCTACCGCTACGGCGACATCCGCCCTATCAGACACGTAAATGATTCGGTTCCGGCGGAGCTGGAAAGAATCTGTATGAAGATGCTATCTCACCGAAAAAGTGATCGTTACAAACTTGCTTCGGATGTATCTACAGAAATTAGAGAGTTCCTGAACCATAGCTCACTTTCTCACCTTCCCACAGCATTAAGACAGCCACTATCTCATTCCTCGGGACGGACGTCTGGAAGTCAATGGTCGCACCCCAGTTCGATGATGATTGTTCCTCAAGGACTGAGATCGTTCGGTGCTGAGGATGCGGACTATTTCCTCAATCTGATCCCTGGCCCCAAGAACAAAGCCGGTCTTCCAGAAATTGTCGGGTTTTGGAAATCCCAACTGGAGGAGAGTGATCCTGAGAAAACATTCCGTGTTGGCTTGATCTACGGTCCGAGTGGTTGCGGTAAATCCTCCGTGCTCAAAGCTGGCATTATTCCCAGCCTCAACGAAACAATCGTTCCGGTGTATATTGAAGCATCAACTTCGGGTACGGAACCCAGTATACTTAGAGCGATTAGCAGCCAAGTGCCGGAGATATCATCCGATGGCGGCTTATTGGAGGCATGCAAATCCATCCGCCGTAATAAAGGGGTTTTCAATGGAAGCAAGCTCGTCTTGATCATTGATCAATTTGAGCAATGGTTGCACTCCCATTCGATCGCGGAGGGAGTTGACCTCGTCAATGTGCTCAGGCAGTGCAATGGCACTCACCTTCAATGCATTTTAAGTGTTCGCGACGATTTCTGGATGGCGATTACTGATTTATTTACCGAACTCGATATACCTCTTGTCCCTGGCGAAAACCTAACGGCTATCGACCTCTTTAATTTGCGTCACGCAGAAAAAGTTCTAATTGCCATGGGGATTGCTTATGACGCCATCTCCACCGATCTGACCGCTTTAGAGAAGTCATTCGTTAAACAATCGGTGTTAGAATTGGCAACGGATGACAAAGTCATTCCGGTTCACCTCGCACTCTTCGCGGAATTAATGAAAAACCGCAGTTGGACTCCAGAAGCTCTGAACAGAATCGGAGGTGCAGAGGGAGTAGGCGTTACTTTTTTGGAAGAATCGTTTGATAGCCCAAAATCCAATCCTGAATATCGATACCATCAGTCAGCAGTACGCGCCGTTCTTAGTGAATTGCTACTGGAAAGTGGTTCCTTTATCAAAGGAAAGAAGAAATCTTACATAGAGCTATTACAGGTTTCCGGTTATTCGCATCGCCCAGAACAGTTTAAAAAGTTGATGAGTATTTTGGATACCGAGCTAAAACTCGTGTCGCCTACGACCCATGATGAGCCGAATGGATATGAGAGCAACTCGAAGTCTGATCGTCTCTATTACCAGTTGACGCACGATTATCTCGTTCCCTCCTTGAACGAGTGGTTGACACGTAAACAACGAGAAACCCTGCGAGGTCGCGCTGAATTACATCTAGCGGAACAAGCCGCTATCTGGTCGACCAAAAGCGAGGGAGGAAATCTCCTCTCATTTTGGAACTGGCTACGCGTATTGTCTCTCACCCCGAAAGAATATCGGAATCGGACGCCAAGTGTCTCTCACTTTTTCAAAAAGTCGTCATCGCATCACTTTCGAAGAATAATCACATTTCTGTTGCTGCTCTCCCTGTCTGCATGGTGGGGGAGGGAGTTGTATCGGCAAAGCAGGGCACAGTCTCTAGTCGCGGCATTAATGACGTCTCATATCGAAAATGTTCGCGAAATAGTAGACCAGATGGAGCCATATCGGTCCTACGTCAACCCAGTTTTAAGAGAACGTCTCGCATCAGACGACATCTCGACTGACCAGAGATTACAGAGTTCTCTTGCCTTGCTACCGGTGGATTCACGACAGGATGATTTCTTGTATCGAGAATTACTCACTTCCTCTCCCGAAAAGTTCGTCGCCATTTGTGACGCTTTGATTAGAGCTAAGTCGCTAGAGAGAATTCATCAGACACTCAAGGATGACCTCTCTAGCAAATCTCTGATCACACCAAAACGATTCAGGGCTGGTGCGGCCCTGAGTTATCTAATGAGAGACTCTCATGCCAGCATTCAGAGCGAAGATTCTTTATGGATTGACCATGCCCAACTCCTTGCGGAATATTTCGTTGAAGACGTTGCGGACAACCCCGGCCATTACACCATATGGTTAAAAACCCTCTCACCAGTAAAGACATATTTGCTACCCCATCTCCAGAACATTTATGCAAGCCAGAGTGTCCCGGATATCGATCGACTAACTGCGACGAACGTTTTAACAGGATTTTATGGAGAGGACTCAGAGAAGATAGCTGAGTTGCTGACGATAGCCACTCCGCTTCAGCATAAAGTTCTTTTCTCACAGGCGGAGGCAACTAAACAACCATTAATGACATCTCACCTGGAAAGGTTTGCATCTTCGGAGCTTCCTCCCGAATCCAATTCTGAGGCTCATTTCAGTGTCACAAAGCTGAAAGCCAACGCTATTGTCTCGCTTTTTGAAACAGGAAAAGAGGAACCGCTCTGGAATTTATTCAGTTCAACCGAAAATCTCAATTTGATTTCTCACTGCGAACGTCGAATTAGTGAGTTGAATGCTAAACCAGAGAGATTAGTTAAAAAACTGAATACAACCTCTAATTCTCAATTGTCGATTTCCCTGCTGCGTTCGCTGGCCACATTCAGAAACCGGTCTCGGGCGCCGAATGCAATACGAAAACAAGTGGTGGAGAAGGCCGTTCAATTATTTGAAAACTCTCCTGATTCCGGAATCCATTCTGCTGCCGAGCTGCTGCTCAGAAACTGGGGGGAAGACGATTATCTGCGTTTAACTATAAACCGGATGAGTCGATCAGCGAATGAAAACAGCAGTCAAGAATGGTTTGTCAATAAATCGGGACTGACCATGGTAAAATTGCAAGCCCCCATTAAATTCACCTCAGGATCCCCTCTTACGGAACCGCAACGAGATGCACGGGATGAAATGCAATACGAAGAGACAATAGAATATTCTTTTGCGATTTCATCAAAAGAAATTACGATGAAAAACTTTCTGGATTTGCAACCGAAACTACCTGATTCGGCATCCCAAGAAGAAACACGTCTCTCGTACCGTTCCGAATTCAACAAACGCGCACCGACACAAAACCACCCAGTGAACGTTATTAACTGGCGACATGCGGTTGAATATTGCCGCTGGCTGTCGAAAGTGGAAGGTATTCCAGAATCGGAGTGGTGCTATCCTCCCGACCTGGAAATTGCACCGGGAATGACATTACCTGACGATTTCATAGAACGAGCAGGTTACCGTTTGCCTACAGAGGCCGAATGGGAATATTGTTGTCGCGCAGGCTCTCAGGAATCGTACCATTTTGGAAGTGACCCGGCACTGTTGAATGATTACGCCTGGTTCAGCGACAATGCGCGCGTATCTCTACATCCGGTGGGCAGCTTGAAGCCGAATGATATTGGTCTGTTCGACATGCATGGCAATGTCAGGGAATGGTGTCAGAACGTTTATTGGCTGGAGCGTGGTCAATCGATTGCATCGATATTGAAACCGCTTCTTGTTCCTGAGATAAATCCAGAAAACGGCAGAACCTACGAATTTCAGAATGTAACACGTGGAGGGGATTATTCTTCGACGGAGGAGCAATTGAGATCGGCCAACAGGCGGGGTAACTATCCACTCCAGTCTGCAGATTTTGTTAATGGATTTCGGGTTGTGAGCACACTCGATTAAAGTGAATTACACATGCCTGTCGAATTTTTGAAGATGAATCAGAGAGCCTGAAAAATCGGTTTAACTATAAGTTTAACGCTGTTTTACGACTTATTACATTGGAGATAAAATGGGCTGGGAGAAAATTACAGATCCGAATGACAAACGAGTGCCTGAATGTCACCGAATTCTCATAGAAACGGCGAGACAGCATGATAGAGTGAATCTGAAATCGAAGCTGGAACATTTTATCGAAGACCGAGGCAATCCAAGTGACCCTACGAATCGACCTCCAGTATTCGCTCTCTATTACGATGCCGTCCTCAAAATTGTCGCATGTTATGATTTATCGATACGACGGGAACTGGTAGGTATCAAACCAATCGGTCCCATCACGCAATACCACTGGGCGATAAACCCGGGAATTGGAAATGGAACGGATGTAAACGATGGCATCTACAATAAATTTAAGGAGACAGCTCGTTCATTTCTGGCGAACCTTCCCCAAGGCGAAGAACTCCATCTGCGTGGTAATGCTGATTACACCCTGAACCTGCAAAATAAATCTGACCAACTACTCAACTTGCTGCTGAATGATCAGTCAGTCACGCTTGGCCCGGAAACCAGAATCCCCGTGGCAGATTATCCCTACTATCAGGATGTTCCCGGGATTACGACAATCGGTTCTCGCCGAATTATGAGCATTTAATTCCGCTCGACTGATTGCTTCTACGTTCTCTGTCAGGTGGATCTCCGTTTATACTACCGTGAAAAGTCAGAGATCCCCCCCCCTTTATGACACTCTTTCGTTCTCTTAGAACGAGATGTACGTTTCATTTTTTGTTTATTATTGAAAGAGGACATTATGTCGCTACCTCCAGAACCAACTCCGGACGACGGCGGTGGTTTCGCCGCAAGCGAGAGATCTACTCCCGCAACTACAGCAGTCACAGCAGAGAAGGCGGTCTCATCTATTCAAATGATCCAGACCGGACTCCTGCTCACAAACACTGTTATTCTTATCCTTATTCTGGGGTTGTTGATTGCGCGAAACTAAGGGATATAAATCTGGAGTATCTTGCAAGTAATAAAGCTGCCGCTTCTATCTAACACTGTTTCTAGACAATTGTGGATCGAGAGTGATGAAAATCTCTGTAGTCATCACGGCATACAACGAAGGAGAAGAGCTCGTCAGAACGCTCAATTCCATTCAGACTAATACATCTCGATTGCATGAGATTATCGTCATCGACGATGGGTCGACAGACGATTCCTGTAACGAGATTGAAGCAAGAGGAGCCGTGCGGATATACCATTCAAAACGCGTTGGCGTAGGAGCGTCGAGAGATGAGGGAGCACGAATCGCAACAGGGGACGTGATCTCTTTTCTCGACGGTCATCAACGATTGACACCCGATTGCCTTGACGAGTGCTCTGAAATCGCCATAAGAAAATCGGCAATTGTCAGCCCTGGTATTCAAGGCTTTGAACCCCAAAACAAATTGATTCACGGTGCCACTTTTCAGCTGTGTCCCCTAAACGGTTTTTTTAGCGCGAATTGGCAATTGAAGCCGAGCTGGCGACGGCTGCATCAATCTAATGCATTACGTGGTCCGGGTTACACTATACCTCGAAATCTCTATCCCAAATTGTCTTGGATTCAAGGAATGACCGGATGGGGCGGCTCAGAGGCGCTGCTCTCTCTTAAGGCTTTTTTCACTCGGGTCCCGATTCTGTTCCTGAGGGGCCCAATTGCTTACCATCGTTTTAAACGCCAGTTTCACTACGATGTCAATTGGGATGAAATTTGGCTTAATCATGCTCTTATCGCCCGTATATGTTTCGATACAGCGACATGGGAGCGTTACTGGTACCCGGAGCTTTTCATGAGCAAGCTATCCGAAACAATGAAGGAGTTTTTAACCTCGGATGAAGTCTTGACTCTACAAATGGAGTTCAACCAAATTAAACGGCGAGCTGACTGCGAATTCTGGAGACGTATGCTCAAAGAATCGCCACCAGTTCAGTTGTCACAGTGCTCGCGGTTGGTCACGTTCGGACTCCCCAAAGTATGACAGAGAATTCTTCCAGTAAAAGGTTCGGCTACTCGCCCGCAATTCCAATTGTGATACCAGCACGCCTGAATTCATCACGGTTGCCGGGAAAACTGATACTGAACCGGACCGGATGCCCTTTAATCGCTTATTCAATTCGGATTGCACGCCATGCAGCACGGGTTTCCGACGGAATTATCCCAAATGTAATTGTAGCCAGTGACTCAGACCTACTGATTGATTTTGCAATGGAAGAGGACGTCGAGACATTTCAGTCCCGTGAACAGCATCTTTCTGGTACGTCTCGCGTTGTTGAGTTCATTGACGATTTAGCAAGATCGGAAATTTTAAACCTAGCTGGGGTCATCATCCTTCAGGCAGATCAAGTCGGACTTGATCCACTGCATCTGGTACGCGTGGCCCGTTTGTTGAAAGGGAAAAATGGCGAGGAATACATGATCACGCTATCGTCCAGTTTGGATTCTCTTCCGATTAAGAAACAGCTTGATCCCCACGTTGTCAAAGTCCTCGTTGGTCCCGATCGGAGAGTCTTCGATTTCTCACGCGATTTGCAATTGCTCTCTAAGCGACAAACCAAGATCATGGACTCGACTATTGAGATGCATGTCGGAGTCTATGGTTATACCGGTTCTTCATTGAAGAAGATTTCAAAATACGGGATATCTGACCGGGCAGCTCAAGAATCATTGGAGCAACTTTCAGCATTGGAAACTGATATAAAAGTATTATCCCTGGCCATTCCTTATTCAGCCCAACTGCTGTCCATAAATACAATTGAAGACTACGAACATTTCGTGGAAGTGACAGCCAATAAATGAATTCTCTCCGGAATACGGTATACCTTGCATTGGCGTGCTATTACTTGCCTCATTGGTTATTCAGACTTTGGCGGGAGCCTGATTTTCGTTCGGTCGTGTGGCAGAAAATGTTTTGGCGTAAACAGGTTAAGCCACCTTCGAGTAACTCCCAATGTGTCTGGCTGCACGGGGCCAGTGTAGGAGAGATCACCTTACTGAAACCATTGGTTCATCGACTCGTTTCGAATACCGATTTCGCCATAATGGTCACAACTTATACCTCGGAAGGGTATCAGGTGGCTAAGGGGATGTTCGCAGATAATGTGGCCGTACATTACCTACCTTTTGATTTCAGTTGGACGATGCGTGCGTTCTTTCGACTTGTCTCCCCCCGGCTGGTCGTCCTTTCAGAACTGGAATTATGGCCAAACCTTCTCGATGAAGCCAGGCGTCGTCGACTGCCCGTTCATGTCGCCAACTCTCGTATGAATCATTTAGATTATAAATCTTATAAGAGGGTGATGTTCTTCCTGAGAAAGCCTCTGCGGGCCATTTCATGGTGGGGAGTGCAAGCGAGCACCGATGCAGAGCGAATACGGTCTCTAATTCCTGACCGAAGTGAAATCATTTGCGTCACCGGAAACATGAAATACGACAGTGCCTCATTTAATGCATGTGCTGGAAGTAAACATGAAATATCCCGGGAAGCTTGGGGGTACTCAACTAACGATCTGCTACTCATCGCCGGCTCCACTCACGCTCCGGAGGAAGCCATTCTGATCGAGTCGCTCAGAGAACTTCGACAACATTGCCCCTCGCTCTACTTGATTCTGGCACCCCGAAAGCCCCTACGCGCCTGCGACATCGCCCAGATCGCGGAAGATAAGGGAGTGTCGCACCGGTTGAGCCAAAGCGCATACGACTGCAGGAAGCATCAACCAGCCGAAGTTATGATTGTTAATTCTGTCGGGCTTTTAAAGGAGTTATGGGCAATTGGGGATTTCGCTTTTGTAGGAGGTAGTCTTCAAACCAATCACGGCGGACAGAACATGCTCGAACCCACTGCAGCTGGATTGCCGACTTGCTTTGGACCAAATGTATTTAATTTTGCAGCAATTGTGAAAGATCTAATCGAGAATGATGTGGCCTGTATGGTTCGCTGTGAAAGAGAGCTTTACTTATTGTTGAAGCAATGGATTGATACTCCAGAAGAAGCAAATATGCTGGGACGAAGAGCACGTAGCTTCGTGCAATCGCAAATCGGTGCAACAGACATCACGTACGCGAACATTTTGGATGCCGTAAGACGATCATAACCCAAGAGCAGAATAGCCAATCAAAATTTATGAATTTTCCAGTTCCCGAGTTTCTCCTTCGCTCCTCCTTGCATTGTAACGTTCCAGGATATTTCGAATTCGGATGTACCGAACCTTCGTGATCGGAAAATACGAAAACACGATCATGGCGGTGATAATTAAACATGCCGGTCCGACAATGAAGATCGCCTGTAAACCAAACAATGTTTCAACTGAAGGCTTTTCTCCCTCATAACCGATATGGGATAGCAAGTATCCGATTACCAGAAAACAGGTACTGGAACCCATTTTCCACGCAAATTTTGCGACGCCTGCAAATAATCCCTCTCTCCGCTGTCGAGTTTTGATTTGATCATACTCAATAACGTCAGGCACAATCGCACCGGGTAACGTCAAGACACCGCTACTTGCCGAACCCATTAAAAAGACCACACAATGTAGAATATGAGGGCTCCAACTATGCAGGGCAAAAGACGCAAAAGAAAACTCCCAAGCTGCCATAGCGACGAGGTAACATTGTTTTTTTTCAATATGCTTCGCCAGTATCATCCACAATCCAGGGCTTAGTAAGCTACCGGCAAAGAAGGTCAAGAAATACGGGATCGCATCTTCCTTCGGTATTTCATGAAGGTACTCAAGAAGATAGAACAGCAACGCAATGCAGATGCGATCAGCAATCGAAATGAGGGTAAACGCAGATAAGAGAATCAGGAAAGGCTTATTCCGAAATACGGTTTTAAGCTGGCTAAGCAGCGAGGCCTCCGAGTTTGTTTCATCTGTTACTGACTCCTTAACCCCTACGCAAACAATGAATACTGAGGTCAGGCAGAGAACGCCAATGAAAACAGCCGCAATTGGATATGCCGAGGCTTCTTGTGTGATCCCAAATAAGGAAACGGCCAATACCACTGGTATCATCAAATTGGCAACAATCTCTGCGAACACTTCAAAAATTCGTCGATATGTTGAAATTCGAGTTCGCTCGTGATAGTCGGAACTCAATTCCCAAGAAAGTGCCAGATAGGGAATGCCGAAAATGGTCAGAGAAAGTACCAGAAAGGCAGAAAATGCAGCCAGATAAAAAAAGAGACTAATCTGTGACCATCCTAGTGGAGGAGTTAGCAGGAAGTAGAAGGAAATAACTCCTCCTATCACACCGGGCACAAACCAGGGAATTCTCCTCCCGTGGGAGTTTTTAATCTTATCGGATAAATACCCAATAACTGGATCCGAGATGGCATCCAAGAAGAAACGAATCGACAGCGCGATCCCAATCAACATCGGTGAGAGCTTCACGACATCAGTGTAGAAATTGAACAGGTACAAACCACAGAACGCGAAGATGCTCGTTTCGACGATGCTTCCCGTGCTGTAGCACAGTAAAGTTCTTCTGCTGAGCTTGTCGCTATTTATCAATGTGGACACCTTTATTCTGATAGTTACTTTCCAAAGTCAGCATACAATGACTTTGTTAGACTTCCAATTGACTGCAACAACTGAATATCAAAAGAGCGTGAGTCCAACACGATTGATCCCCGTATCGTAAAAATATTCAGCCAACATTCGTTTCGTGACCTGAGGGCTGTTTTCGGATTCGATGCGAAAAGGACCATTCGAGCGCAACAGTTGCGTAGTATCACAACACGAGGATTGACATCTATTCGAGGCTGTTTCAAGGTGCGTCGCGATATTAATACGTGAGCAGACAACCGAGACGTTCTCGACTTTCGACCATGCCGGCGATAGTCCTAACTTTATGACCAAGTTGAATCAGAAGACACGCCACATTGATTACAGCAATAACTATGTGATTGTTAAGTGATGAGCAAATCCATAAGGTCGTCCGAAATCGAGGTGGCCAGTCTCATACAGACACCGGAACTTGCAGTGTTTTAAGCCGTCTGAGTTTTCGGTACAGAGAACTTCGTCGTCTGGTACCATCAGATCTCGGTAAGTGGCTACAATATTAAATTGCACCTTTTCGATGGTTCTGGAGCGGCGATCATTGATTCTGAAAACATCAATGAAGAACTCCTTGGCCGTCAATGGAATCCGACCGTCACGCAACTCATGAAGGTGGATGGTGATCGATTCCTGGTTATCTGGAGCGGTAACGGTCTGGGGTATACGGCGGGAGTATTCACTCGATAATTTTCATTTGAAGAAGCTACCCAACTCTTTGCCCTTTCAGAAATGAGCAATGTGGTGTTCGCAGAGAACTTGAATGAAATTCTGGAGTAGGTACTAATAAAAGAATTGGTTCATTTTGCAAACGATTGCAAAATGAACCTTGGTTGAGTACGGTTAACAAAGACTCTCAAAGGAATAACCATCACTGGTTTTGCACCGAACTTCCATGTCAGAGTTCTTGTCAGACTTTTTATAACTGAGCTTCTATCAAAGTCTATAAATATAGTCTTTTCTGGAATCCGAAAGATTTCGCTGCACTAAACCAACTTGGCTGTAAAGCCTTGTTAAATAAGCGTTTGGGACAAACTACGGAGAGAGCTTTTAATCCGTAGGTCCAGGGTTCAAGTCCCTGCGCCCGTATCGTAAAAAAACTCAGCCGAACTCTAAACACTGCAAATTAAGGGGTTTGTGAAACGCTAACGGCATGTATTCTCAGACGAGTTGGCAACTACGCTCGCCGCTACATTTAATACAATCGTTGTCTCCGCTCGTGAAGACTGGCATCAATACACGTTTCGCGAGTGCTACTGCTCAGAGACTGGCTATAGTTTCAAAGTCACCCTCCTCCGCACTTTGGTAACTGAATAGATGGAAACTGTGATGCAGCCCTGGCACCTGCTCGTCTACGCTCTTACAAGTTGGGTGAATCGCGAACAGCAATTGGCGATTGAATATCTCAAGACCGAAAATAGTATCCTCTGCAATAAGCTCGGTAAGAAACGGGTGCTGCTGAATGACAATGAGCGTCGTCGCTTGGCAGTCAAAGGAAAACAGCTTGGTCGGAAGTTACTGAGTGAACTCGGCGCGATCTTCACTCCCGATACCATCCTCCGTTGGCACCGGGAGTTGATTGCTCGGTATACGTCGAAGAAGAAACTAGTTGGTCGACCTTGCATCCGTCGGGAGATCGTCGAACAGATCCTGCGGTTTGCGAACGAGAACCCCACGTGGGGAGCCGATCGAATTCAGGGTGCTTTGTCCAACGTTGGTTTTCACGTCACCGACACGACTGTCAGAAATGTGCTCAAAGCTCATGGCATTGAACCTGCTCCCGATCGCCCTGCTTCGATGTCCTGGCAAACATTCCTGGAAGCCCACTGGGAAGCGATCTTCGCTGTCGACTTCACCACGGTAGAAGTCAGGACGAAAACGGGTTTGACGACGTTCTACGTCATGGTGGTGATGGAGCTGCAGTCCCGTAAAGTCGAGATCGCAGGCATAACTACCAACCCGAATAAACAATGGGTGACACAAGTTGCACGCAATCTGACCGGCGACGATGGTTTTCTGGAGCATGCTTCGCATCTGATCTTGGATCGCGACACGTCCTTTCAACCACTGCGATCTTTCCTGAAGGAACAGACTGAAATCGAACCGGTGCTGCTTCCTCCGAAAAGTCCGAACATGAATGCACATCTCGAACGATTCATGAGAAGTCTGAAATCGGAGTGTCTGAACAAGATAGTCTTCTTCGGCCAACATTCTCTCGAACTAGCGTTGAAAGAATACGTCGCTCACTACCATTCCGAGCGGAACCATCAGGGACTCGACAATCAGCTGATTGATCCTGATGAAGACGTTGGATGCGTCGCCGGTAAGGTTGAATGCCGCGAACGTCTCGGCGGTCTGCTCAAGTATTACTACCGCGACGCGGCGTGAAACCGCTTCGCTAATAAACTCCAAATCTTGCGCCAATCCGCGCTACCGCTGCGCCCAGATGATGCTTTTCGTGTCGAACCAGATACCAATTTAATGACTTCAGAACGAATCTCGTTCGAAAACCATCCTTCATCAGCAACACAACCACTTGGAATCACTCGTTTTCAACGTCGGCTGAATAAATTTACGATACGGGAAACTGCTTGGTTGAAAGTTTCTGAACAACACCGGAACCATCTCCCCTCCCTCCGACACCATCCTACGTTGGTATCGAGAGCCCATCGGCAGTAAGATCGAATGTCCCGAACACGGTGGTAGAATGCATAAGTAATATTTTCGCGACGTTGGGAGAATCTACTTAGCTTACAGTTCACAATTCTTGTTACATTCCGTGTTATCGCTGCACCCGGTAGGTCGTTTTCGCATCGCATCCGATTACAAGATTCGGGTGTTTCGACTAGCCCGGTTCGGAAACCACTTCTCAGCATAAAAATAAACACTTGAAAAATACGTATTCAACGGCGACTGAATATTGTTACGATACAGGGATACAAAGGGTGCTGGTTGGCAACAGCCCGGTCCCCACATGTGCAACTATGTACACTTGGTTGCGGTTTTGGAGTGATCATGTAAAATTGTTGGTCACTAACGGTGGGATGACTTGACTTGTTTTTCAAGTGGCACTGTCTATGAGATATCTTTAGGAATGAAATGATGGCTGAAGGCACAATCAAAAAAATTACTGACAAAGGTTTTGGATTTATTGACATCGGTGGCGGAAAAGACATGTTTTTCCACTCATCTAACTTAGATGGCTGCCAATTTGACGAACTGCGAGAAGGTCAATCAGTTTCCTTCACAGAAGGTCAAGGTCCAAAAGGTCCACGAGCTGAAAACGTTCGACCTCTCTAAGGTGGACGTGGTACTCGCATGAACTGGTTCAAGGCTGTTGGTTTTATAAATTTAAAAACCATAGCCAATGCAATCAGGTTTTGTAAGCGTACCAAAAGATACAATCAAGAGATCGACTATCGTACGATAGTCGATTTTTTTTGTTTCAAGTGATCACGTTGAAAAGGAATAAGGAAGGAGCTCAAAAGTTATTTGCGTTCCCGTACTCTCACCTTAAGGAACTCATCCGAACAGAAGTTACTTTCAACGGAACAATGTGCGATCAAAGTAGAGTTCGACTCTTAGTTAGCTTGATCCGGGAAAGCACCAAGGTGACTTCCCTTCTTAGCGCAGGATATGCTCCTTTCCTAGGCGATGATCGAACTGTGCTCTATGTCACTGCAAGTTATCAGTGATTGGGATGGCATTCAGTCGTGCAGGTTATCTGAAGCGGATATGTCTTTCAAGATTTTTGGAAAGAATGACCTGTCTTAAGACCAGCGACAAAGATCACTAGCGCAACGGCCCCTATAAAAAAGATTGTGTCACCGGGAACACGCATCCATTTCAGAGTCTGCATCAGATCAGTTTGCATGAATTCTGCACTGCGAGCGTACCAGTAACCGTGTTCGACTGATGCTTGGGTCTGCAGTAAGCCCACTGGCAACAGGCTCAAGATGCACATGGCCATTAGGCCACCGTTCAAATTCCAAAATGAGAACTTCAACAAGCCATCTTTCCATTCCCGGTCAGGAATCAGAACTCGCAGACAGAGCAGCATCAGACCGATCCCCAACATGCCGTACACACCAAACAGAGCTGCATGACCGTGTAGTGGAGTCGTATTCAAACCTTGCATGTAATACAGAGCAATTGGGGGGTTGATCATAAATCCAAACAATCCGGCTCCGACCATGTTCCAGAATGCCACCGCCACAAAGAAGTAGATCGGCCACTTGTACCGCTGAACCCATTTTGACTTTCGTGAGCGTCGCAGGTCCTCGGTGGCATCGAATCCGACCAGCACCAGCGGCACTACTTCCAATGCACTAAAGACGGAACCCCAGACTAAGGCGACGGTCGGTGTTCCTGAGAAGTAAAGGTGGTGACAGGTTCCGATGATTCCACCTGCCAGAAAAATGGTCGCGGACAGCAATGCTGCGGATGCCGCGAGGCCAGGCCGAATCAAATTCAGTCGCATGAAGGTGAAAGCAATCACGGTTGTTGCAAACACTTCAAAGAAGCCTTCCACCCACAGATGCACAACCCACCATCGCCAGTATTCCACCATCGATAAGTGGCTGTGTCGACCCCATGTCAGACCCGCTCCGTAGAACATCGCGATGGCTCCCGTCGCCACGGCCAACAGAATAACAAGCTGTCTCTGCTCGCCCGTTTTTTTCATCGCTGGCAGCAGCACACGTATCATGAGAAATAACCATAACAACAGCCCTGCCATCAAAGCAATCTGCCATACACGGCCCAAGTCTACGTATTCATAGCCCTGATGCCCCAGGTAAAACGAGACCGCATCCGTTAGCTTGTTATGAATGCTGAGCCATTCGCCCGTCAACGATCCGACGACGACAAGTAACAAGGCTCCGAACAACACGTTCACGCCGAGTCGCTGGCCTTTGGGTTCGTATTCACTGACAAGAGGCCCGATAAACAATCCGGCCGCCAGCCAGGCTGTGGCAATCCAGAACAGTCCCATCTGCACGTGCCAAGTGCGAGTCACACTGTAGGGCAGCCATTCCGATAATGGGAATCCGTAGAAGCCATCGCCTTCGACTCCGTAGTGAGCCGTGATGACGCCCAATAACATCTGCACCAGAATTAATGCAGCGACCACCCAGAAATACTTGATCGTAGCGTGCTGAGACGGAGTGGCTTCCCACAAGGACAGAGGATCCGATTCCGGTACAGGGGGCTGATCTTCTTCCTCACGTCTTGACGCGTACCACCACGCCATTGCCGCAATCCCCGCTAACAACACGATGATGCTGACTCCGGTCCACACAATATTATCTCCAGTGGGGAGATTGCCAACCAGAGGTTCATGAGGCCAGTTGTTGGTATAGCTGACCGGTTCGTCTATCCGATTGGTCGATGCCGCCCACGAGGTCCAAAAGAAGAATGCTGAAAGCTTTCGCAGTCTCTCCGGATCAGAAACGGCTCCCGGGTGAATCGCGTAATGTGCGTTGCCGTTCGAAAACACGTCGCTGTAGTGAGCCAAATTCGATTCAAACGCCTCGGCACGAATCGGGTCGATTATGACGACGCCGGATTCTATGTCGAAGGTGTTCGTTCGTAACAGATCAGTCAGCCGAGCCTGCAACTGAGCCTGCTGTTCGTTGCTGAGTTCTTCAAACAGGGTACCGAAGTCCCTGCTTGCCCAGTGATCGAGAATAAAGATCGCTTCGCGGTGCAGCCAGTCGGCCGTCCAGTCCGGAGCCACATAGCTCCCGTGTCCCCAGATGGAACCGACCTCCATGCCACCCATTGACTGCCATACATTTTGACCGGCAGAGACATCGCCGCTGTCGATCAGAGTGACGCCGTCCGTGGTGACGACTTTATCGAAGAGAGGTGGCATCTCCTGGTAAATGCGTGTCCCGATCCAGCCCAGAATCAGAAACGAAAAAAACATCACTGCCGTAAACAGTAGCCAAAGTCTTCTCATCGTGTATTGTCTTTCAGTAGGACTGGCTTTTGGCCAGTCACCTCTGCCTGGAAACCTGCCGCATGATTGTGATCACGCACTCAATTCAGCTGCCAACTTTGACGCTCGCGGAAACAGGATGTTGTTTTCCTTGTGGATGTGGCGATGCAGATCACTTTCGAGTTCTTGCAACCCATCCAACATGGCCCGAAACGTGTTACAGCCGCCCTCCGGCAAATCGAAGTCTGACGATGCCTCGCGAATATCACGTAATGCCTGACCGGCCACGTCATGTTCGTGTTCCATCATGCGGATGGGGTTGTCGACCGATCCGAATGGGAAGGATGGCACCACTCCTGACTGTTCTATCGTGCGAATCGCTGGAAACAGGACCTGCTCTTCTTTCGACATGTGAGGATTCAGCTCGTCTCGAAGCTGATAAAAGGACTTTTCCAATTGGACCAACCACGCATACTGTTCGCCGTGCACCCGTACGACTTTTTCGACAAGCTGAGTCAGGCGCGGCAGTTCCCGTTTTAGATACGCATGATGAGTCGCTTCGATTTCGTCGCACATGTCGGCCAGCCGTTTCGACGTGAAATCGTCTTCGACCGTTCCATTTGTCGCGCTGCGAGAAATCATGTCAACGAGTTCCTCAAGCACACGGTGAGCATCCACCTGCTTCGCCGAGCACGCTTCTTCTAAAGATCGATCACCGCCGCAACAATAGTCGATATTGTGTTGCTCGAACACGCGTGATGTGGCCGGATGTTTCGTCACCCAGGCACCGACGGAATCGGAAGGCTTCAAGGTTGTTGTCATTTGTAGTCTCTTTTTGAGTGAAGGAGAAAACGGTTCGGTGAACATGTCATCTCTTCGCTGAATCTGCGACTGATGACTTCGGTCCAAGTGTGGCGACTGAATTATTCACCTAAAGGTATATAATTAGAACCTGGATGTCAATGTCCAGTTTTGGGCCGTACGTGGGCAAAGAGGAATCTGATCGGACGGATGTTTCTGAACAACCCCGGTACGAGGGTTACAACCGAAAGAGGAATGGCCGGTAATAAGACTATGCGTCTAGGAAGAAACGCGTCGGTCGACCACGCATTCGACAAGGGATTATCGAGCGGAAACTGCACGAAAACCGGGCGGAATTGAGCACACTGGAAATTCCGCCTTATCCAGCTTGGATGAGGGAGACCAGTGGGCCGTCAGACCTCAGAAGCAATCTGATCTGCATTCAGCGAATGAACTTCATTTGATCGTCGCCCAAGTCCCAGCAATCCCAACCGTAGGAAACGACGTAAGCGTCATCCTCATGTTGATCACCGATGCTGGCAAAGGGAATGGAATTCTTTATAAGGTAGTCTTTAATCGAATTTATAAAAAACTTGCGATTGATAATTCGAACGCACTGTTTGAGTTGATATTCGGAGATCGGTTCACGAAAGAAATAGGCTATATCATCCTGATGTTGGAAATAAGATGCGTAATCGAATATGTGGCCGAAGAAAGTTGATGACGACTTCAGCTTGGGAGAAGGATGCCAGCAACCTGCGACGGGATTTTCTTCTATGCAAAGGTACTCCGACATCCAATAACTGATTACAAATGTGCTATCAT
This sequence comes from Polystyrenella longa, assembly GCF_007750395.1. Lineage (GTDB taxonomy): Bacteria > Planctomycetota > Planctomycetia > Planctomycetales > Planctomycetaceae > Polystyrenella > Polystyrenella longa. The sequence continues at coordinate 5,641,967 of NZ_CP036281.1, forward strand.
TGAAACTGGTTTTTAGTATCTCGTCCGATGGTTCGTAGTAACCGGTCACATAGGGTCGACTCAAAAAATGATCCAGCGAATTGTACGTGCAACAACTCTTTAGTTCTGGAACATCGAATTCACCAATAACGAGAATGGACGAATGCATAACAATATTCGAAAGATATATCAGCGTGGGAAGCGTATCGGTCAGACCCTCTAACCGCATCTTGCCTTGATCAAACGTTGCACCATAAGTAAATATCGGACTGTCAATCACGACAGGTACTTCAGGCAAACGATGAGAAACAGATAACGCCCATTCGTTGAATTTGGTTTTTCCCCCTTGAGGCATATGAAAATTAAATGGCGATTCGAAAGTGCGAACTATCATGATCTTCTGCAACTGTCCGTAATTACAAGTCTGTTTCCGAATCGATTGACGTCCCAGAGGTTCTATTTCGAATTGCCCTCAACCTCTTCGGGGCTATCTATTACATCTCTTTCAGACACGTATAGCGTCAATCTCGCGAGATTCGCGTTGAGCGGGTCCCATCTGGTCCTTGCTGTCGAATGCTTTGAGCATCGTGTTGTAGACGTCGATACCTTCGGCTCCAACATCCATGATCTGCCCCGTTTTGAATCGCCCATTCGCTCCGGTGATACAATGAAAGACACCCGAAAGTTCCCGTTTCACATCATTGTGGCGACCGTCGCCGGACTCTGTGGAAATTGTGATCAGTGAGTTCTCCAGAATTGTCTGGCCGTTGGCTTCTCGCGAGTCCTCATTATCCAGAGCCTGAAGTAAGTATGCGACCTCTCTCATTTTCATATGTGCATGAGCACGCAAGGCTTCGTTCTTTTTCTTTTCGTTAAACTTATGCCACCATTCATGACTGCATCCCTGATCGCCGGACGCATTATGTTGTTTGGAATCGTCGAATTCGAATCTCTTCTCGCCATTGTAGGTGTAATCACCAGTGAGCCGAATTCTTTCACCGGCAGCCAGGAATGTCAAAGATCCGAAACGGGCCCGGTCCATTTGAATTGCGAGAGCATAAATATCTGCCATCAACCGCCACTCGGTGGAGAGTTCCTCCAGAGTGATATCGATCCCTTGACCACCCGGGTCGGCCGGACCTCCGTGCGGGATGATCGAACGCGGTGGCAGTTGAGGGCCCGATTTGTTTGTGTGCTTCATTGCAAACGCGCGTTGTTCAAATTCTCGAATTCGGTCCAAGTGATCAGAGACACGCGCTTTGGATGAAGAACCCAGTGGCGAATTCGGCCCGGTGTAATAACGATAGTCTTCAACAACCGTATCCAGGACACTACGGCGCAATCTACGTTTTGCGTCGCTACCAGAAAAAGCAACTCCGCCAAACACACGATCAAAGAGGTCGCGAGGCTTTTCCTGAATCGTCGCCGCTACGGTGCCGTCCATATTGTAACTGTGAACATAACGCCCGACTCGGGAACGCCTGAAGAAGGTTCCGCCTACCAAAGTCGGCACCAAGCCCTCAGGAAGCCCATCGGGATATTGCGATTTCCGAATCACCTGGTCAATGGACGGCCCACCAGATTTCGCTTCCCCGTCAGGAGGCTCCGCAGTGAAAGCGCCTGAAGAACCATCGTAATGAGCGTTGATTCCTTTTTCGTCGCAACGAATCTGATCGACATTTCGCATAATGAGTAGCTTACTACTCAGCGACTGTAATGGTTCCAGGACGCCATCGAATCCTTCCTGTTGCAATGGAGCAGGAATACCGAGACCAAAGAAAACATTGAATGCTCGAGTGGGAATATCTGGCTTACTGGCACCCAAGGCATTCGATGAGAGCATCTCCTCGATCAACGGTAACCCAATCGTAGCTGCTCCCATACTCTGGAGCATCGTACGGCGGTCGATTCGTTTCAATGGCATGATTGATCCTTATACCTGTGGGCTGTCCAGGTTTATCCTCGATTTGGAGTCACTAACGTGCTGGTAAATAGAGACATCTATCGATTCTGTAAGCACGAATTGGAATCATTTATCTGTCTGAGTGTATGTCATTTGAACAAGATCACTCATCAATATTGCGGTGATCAAGGAGGAGTAAGTTCCTCCGTCCGCTTGAGCAGCTTTGTGGATATTCTGTATCACAGTGGCATCCCGAGCCCCTAAGGGACGGCCGAGCGCAAATTGGGCTACTTTCCAGGTGATCGTTTCTCGAACCCGATCACTGCTGGCCAGCAGGTTCATCAATTCGGCAGATGTCTGGTAGGGCAATGGTTTCGCCGTACCCGGAAGTTGAATCTCCCCATCCTCTCGCAGGACATTTCCGAATTCGTCCTTTTTATTAAATGCACCCATACCATCAAATGGTTCAAGCCCGAAAGCCAGAGGTTCGAATCTCTGATGGCATCCACCACAGGAGACATTGTTGATTCGCTGTTCAGCAATCGTGCGTAATGTTAACCCCGGCTTGGCGGGGACAGGAGTGGTGTCGACTCCCGGTGGTGGAGAGGAGATGACTCCGCGCAATACATCCTTCAACAGGAACAAACCGCGAGTCACCATGGAGGCATCATCTCCACCTTTTGTGAGAACACTACCTTGAGTCAGTAGCCCTCCCCGGAAAGCGACTTCCGAGAGATCATATCTTTGTAGTCCACCCCCCTTTGGCTCCAGTCCGTAATGCTCAGCTAATCGCGGGGTCGCAAAGGTGAACTGCGCGTTGAACAGATCGGTGAGTGGACGGTTTTCTTTCCATACAATCTCTTCAAAGAATGCCAAAGTTTCATCTCGCATGTCCAATCCCAGCGCGGGCTCCCACTTTGGAAAACGCTCCTGGTTGGGTTGCATGTGCTTCAGACGATTGAGGTCCAGCCAGTCAGAGATAAACTGTTTTGATCGTTCGATCGCTCGCGGATCTTTCAACATTCGTTGGACCTGCTCACGGCAATGTTCGCGATTGGACAATTGACCGTCACGAGCCGCCTTCAGCAATTCAGCATCGGGTGGACCGCCCCAGATAATGTAACTGAGTCTGGATGCTAACTCGTATGGGCCAACGTGTCGGGCGCGTCCGTCACCCCGTTGTTGTTCGATGCGATAAATGAACCGTGGAGATTGCAACATCGCTTCGGTCATCAAGGCGACGCCCTCTTCGAAGTTTCCTCCCGCACTGGCGACCGCAGTCAGGATCCCGCTGTAGTTAGTCACTTCTCGATTATCAAGCGGTCCACGTAGTAGCCACTCGCCGACGGAATTGACGAACTTTCTGGCAGTCGCATCCGTATTCAGGCTGCGCGACTTTGAAAACTGTCCGGCAAACTTTAACACGTCCATTCGCTGGACAATAATCTGAGCCAATTGGGCGTAGGCCTCAATATGTTGCAGATCTACATTCAGGTTATAAGCCGTGTTGCTGAATCCGTCCGCCCGCAGATCGGACGGTAACATTTGCTGAGCTTCCTGAGAGATATCGATTCCTACGGCACTGCGAACGGTTTCGATGTACTCGTCAATGGTCAGACGTTGCACCCAGGATTCGCTCACCCCGTCATTACTGGCGTATACTGCGGGATCAATGAATTCGACCGACCATACTGCACCTTTTTCAATCCACTGCTCGAGTAGTTCCTTTTCTTCGCTCGAAAGGGGTGGGCCTTGAGGAGGCATATCGCCGGAAGAAACCTGGTCCCAGAGCATGCTTTCAACTGGTTTTCCGGCAACGATGACAGAACCACTCTCGCCTCCCTCAAATGCGGAGAGCTTTCGTGAGAGGTCCAGCCCTCCTTTCTTCACGGCAGTATCATGACACTCCAGACATTTTCGGGCCAGCAGTGGCGCAACTTCGGTCGCAAATGTTTGTTCGGCGTGTGCATGAGCAATTCGTTGGGCTGCCTGTGGATCCACTCCGGCCGTGGGGCCAGCATGATAATTCTGTTCGACCTCTTTGGCATTCAGGGCACGATCGTAGATCGCAACCAGATGAAGTTCACCCAGCCAAGGGCGATCCTGAGTCTGTTCATTAGCTAAGACCAGTGGGAATCCCGTATCCCAGTTCTCCAGCGATCCTTTAATCTTGTGGTCCGACTGTGGTATGCCATCAATGTAAAACTGGATATTTCCGGATGCGTTGCGTGTATAAATGACATGCGTTAATCGAGTATTGGCCGTATGTGCCCCGCTGTTCGTTTCCGGAATGCCGTTTCCAGTGGTCGCTGTAGTTCTAAACCGAACCTGGAAATGTTCTTTCTCTTGCCCGAGAGTGAAATTCCGTTTTCCAGAATCTTGTGAAAGCGACACGATTCGTGCGGGCCCCTGTTGCTTTGTATTCTGGGGAGTGACCCAAGCCTCGATAGTTGCTTCACCCGTATGCCGCAACGAATCGGTTAACTTTTGGGCAGGCCCTTCGGACTGAATTTTTGTCGCAGAAAGTATCGCTAATGAATGATCTCCCCAACGAACAGCAGAGGGATTCTTGATCGTTAAGTCCACCGCTGCCCCATGACCACTGCGATCTTTAACGATAGAACCCTGCCCCGCCTCAAACGTATACAACACCTGCAAGTCATCGCTGACTCGACTGGAATCGACAGCCAATGCTGAGTTGCCCACTAACAATACAAACAACGCGGCTGCTGTCCCGCATAAAATCGACGATAGTCGGACGAAGGTGCCAATTTCGGAGTTGTGTCTTTTAGCAATTCGAAACGACGAAGGCGCGCTCTTGTGATTGGCAATTGAAGAGATCAACGTCATGGTCTTGCCTCGCGTTCACATAGAGTCGATACGGCATATCAGAAGGAGCGATAGGCTTGGCGAAACGCTGATTATTACAGCCCGTATTCTCATTTAAGTAGAATTACGTTTTTGTTCGTTTGACATTAATACCGCTGGTCGAAATGAATTACCGTGGGCTAGAAAGAATATCATTGCCACTGAGGAGCACTGGCACCCGACAAGGAAAAGCCTGAACGCTTAACTTATGGACGGATTTCAGTCTTGTCAAGGATTCAACCTAGCTGGTTTGCCTGAGTAATGTCAAGCTGTGTAACCTGAAGAATCTTTGCTCACGCTCCCTCATCAGTCCCATCTCATTCAAGACTCTAAGCTTGTGCATTTCCATTTAAGAGAAAAACCATTCGTTAGAAATCACGAAAAGGAGCACTTAATGGGCGGCAATACTATGCTTTGGTTTTCGGTCAATGGGACGGCTCAAATAAAGATGAAGTTCAACGAGGTCTGAACATCCATCACTGAAATACGACTTCCGGGTATGTCATGTTCACCTCTACCTGTACGTCGTCGAACTCGACTGCGTGTTCACCGTTTCGAATCGGTTTTGAGGCTACTTCCGGCTACCCTGTGGGCTCGCGGTATCAATAATCCTGAGACCTCTCTGATGAGTTCAGATAGAATCTGAATTGTAAAATCGAAAACAACCACAACCTGGTTCCAATTCCACTCGGAAGTTTAGAGGCAGTTTCGAAACCGTTTAAGTTTAGTGATCAGACAAGCGAATTGGACGAAGCCGTGCCCCTTGATCGCCGCCTCTACTTTGGGAGGCCCGCCTGGGGCTATTACGGGGGGAGTCCTCGCACTGGAAGGTATTGATGACACGTATGACTCCTTGAAAAGTATTGGTTCCGGAAACGGAAACGGCTGGGATTACTTACGGCCTTGGAAGTGAGAGCCAGAATCTTTCGGGTTTCATTGCCATCAACTCAACAACGAACTCGTCCTGGAAATTCTCAGCGATCTGTTTTTAGACGTGGTGTGCCTGAGCATGTTTGGATTGGCAGCGAAACGAATTGATTGTTAGTGAACTCTATTATTGGAAACAAACGTGTTGGTCGAACGCTGATGTATTAGATACAATACAATCAACAATCAGACCGCACAATTTATTAGTCAATCGAGCCCCAGCCCTGATACAGTCAAACTCTAAGTCGTGTAACTGGTGTTATTCATGGAGGCTCGGCGTAAAAGCTAAGTGACTATTGAAAACTTCATTTCACAAAGAAAGGTTGGAAGATTCAGAGAAAGAACAATCATTCTGGAATTGCTCCCTCTTCGTATTCTAGTTGTTCTGATTCAATATATATTCTCAAGAATTCCAAAACATTCTCATACTCTGATTGGGGCGGGACATCGACCGATATTAAATTGTTGAGATGGCTACCTTCCCAATCACACCCTAACTTTTCGAGCTCCTCACAAACTCGTTTCATGCATGATAAGTCGTATAAAATAATTCTCAGGGTAATATGACCAAGATACTCAACCTTTTCTTCAAATATCAGTTCGCCAGTTTCTGTACTCGCTTTAACAATGTCGCCATAAGCTATCCCTCTTACAAAAAATGGTATGTTGGCGATTTCATACATTCCTTCTTCACGTTCAATTGCCCAAAGTGACTCCGCTGTAACAGGGGGCCAACCATCTTCGTCCTGTTCCAAGAGAAAATTTATTTTGCTAAGAGCATCCTTGTCTTTAATTTGATGATTCAATGATTTCATCCTATTTGCTTTTGCATCCTTTTTCCAAGTTACAGTCTCGACACCACATCTGACCTTTCTCTGGAGATTCAGTACCTCGTAAGGTAAGAATCTCTGGCGTGCTTCATTGCCTGAGAAGTGTTTGAACCATTAGGTGAGACAGACATAGGAAACAAAAAATGAATGATCAACTCAAAATGACTGATTCGGACTCGACCGAAATAGTCAGACCATTGGCAATATCGCTTTTGCTGCTTCGCATGGGGGTCGCTCTCGTCTTCTTCATGTGGACCTTGGACAAGCTGTTAAATCCGGAGCATGCTGCCGGAATCTTCGAACGTTATTATCAATTGTCCGGGTTTGGGACAGCGCTGATGGTGGGGATTGGTGTTGTTCAGATGGCGTTGGTGGTGGCATTCGCGACGGGGACCTTTCGGACTTATTCCTACGCACTGATCACATTGCTGCATACAGTATCAACTGTGAGTTGTTACCCGCAATATCTCAATCCCTGGGAGAAGCCGAACCTGCTCTTTTTTGCCGCGTTTCCGATGCTCGCAGCGTGTGTCGCCCTTTGGATGCTACGCAAATGGGACATTTGGACTGTTGATGGAATAAGAAGTCGATCGAAAACCGATTAGCGAAGAAGTTTCCTGTAGCCAATTGAATGAAACCCTCAATTGAAGCTGAGAGATAACTGACTTCATCGACGAGCGAGTTTGTTCCTCATACTCCGCTAACCCATGATCAATCAAGGTATTTATTCAATGTTCAAAATAGTGACAAGCCTCTTCCTGACCTTCTGCTCGGCAGTCCTGTTTGTGCAACTGCCGACTGTGGTTTCTGCGGCTCCGAACTCTAGTGACGATTCGAAAACTAACACTGAATCATCCCTTCCTTCCTTCACCCAGGGAGAAGCCCAAACAGCCGTGAAGACTCTCTTTGATTGGAAAGGATCGAACCCGCGGACATCAAAAGTTGGAACAATTAAATTGTCCGATGGTCGGCAATGGACCGTGCCCGCGAAAACTCATTTCCAGTCCGGCCCGAAAGCAAAAGACCTTTACAACGAAGCCAACGAGGTTAAACCCGCCGGTTTGGCGGACGTCGATCTGGAGAAGGTTCCTGTGATCGACGCTGGCGGAGACGAAATTTTCACGGCCTATGTATTCGGGGACAACTACTTCGAGTTTTATGTAAATGGAAAACTGCTGGCGGTCGATCCGGTTCCGATGACTCCATTTAACAGCAACGTAATTCGGTTCAAGGCACAGCGACCATTTACAATTGGCGTGATGGGAGTTGATTGGGAAGAACGACTTGGTTTGGGTTTTGAAAAGTTCCGCAGTGCTCCCTTTCATCAAGGAGATGCTGGATTGGTTGCCGTCGTCATGAACGCAGCCGATGAAACCGTTTCGGTGACAGACGCGAACTGGAAAGTGACCTGCCCCCATGAATGACACCAGTCACATGACTTAGTGTTCGACTGTATCAGGGGACTGCTCTATCCGCCTGCGTGAGCGTAGCGATGCAGGCGGATAGAGCTGTTTTGTTTCCGGTACCGGAGCTCGGTAGCCCAGGGAACTGTGTGGTCGGATCGTGTTGTATTATTTCGCCAACGCTCGATCAACACTTTCGCTTCCAATAACGTATCGAAGATCTCGCCATCAAGCAATTCGTCTCGAAGCTTGCCGTTGAACGATTCAATGTAACCGTTCTCCCAGGGGCTCCCGGGCTCGATGAACAAGGTGTTTACTTCCACTTTCTGAAACCACTCACGAACTCGTTCGGCGGTGAATTCCGGTCCGTTGTCACTCCGAATAGGATCAGGCACCCCACGTCTGATAAACAGGTCACTGAGACGTTCCAGAACGCCGAGAGCTGCTGACGGATCTCCTTGCAGCACCTGCGGAAGAAACCCATGCGAAAGCCCGCGATATGCAGGAGCAATTTCGTAGGTTACTGGAATCGCCACTGCCGCATGGCGATCTTTCGATGGGTATCTGACAAAGACTTCGTCCCCTCGACGTAATCGTTGCAGCTGTGAATTGTAAGCTGAATTGTAAGGAGTGTGACCTGTCCACCGATGACCTCGAATGAAGTCCAGAGCATTGGTGACCGCGTATTCGGAGCGTCCCCAATCGTCGTCCGTTGAGAGCGTCAACGGTGTCTGGATCCCAAGTCAATCGACTTCATTATATTTCACATCAATAGTCTCCACGACTTCCTTGGTAGATTGTTGACTTACCAGCATAAAGCTGCTGTAATCGTGGCATCCATTCTTTTTTGTCTCCGGCTAGTCAGCCTTCAAACTTGCATCCCAATTGAGTTGTCTCAGCTGAAGTTTGTTCCTAACACAGGTTGTCTTCATATGTATTTTACATCGCGTCTCACGTCATTTCTCCGTGCCCGTAAACGCCAAGCTCGTCAAAAACAAAATATCCTTCATTCATCTACGAATCCCTGTTGGAGTCAGCTAGAGCGATGCGAAGACCGCACTTTGCTATCGGCCCCCGTGGCCGATGCGGGTGGATCCTATACTTTCGAGTCAGGTGCCGCTTTTCAGTTAGACGCGTCCGCCACCTTCGATGCGGATCAAGATAACTCCACGCTCGACTACCAGTGGGATCTCGATGGAGACGGGATTTTGGGGGAGACAGGGTCCGCCGCCCTGTACGGCGATGAAGTTGGTATCAAACCTGTTTTTTCAACAGCCGATATTCCCGCTGGTTCATCCCTCTCAATTCTGCTGCAAGTCACCGACAATTCTGAACTGTCCGACTCGGTAAGTACAACTGTTAATGTTACGTCGCTGAATGTCGATTTTGCGTTTTCTGCCAACTTTGGTAATGGTTCATCAGACGCTGGGTATGGTGTGAGCTTTGACAGCGAAGGGAACACGATCACTGTCGGGCGATTTTCGGACGTTGTCGATTTTGACCCAGGCGCGGGAAGCACACTTCTGTCCAGCAATGGAGCTTCTGATGCGTTCATCTTCAAGCAGGATCCAGCTGGAAACCAGCTTTGGGCGAAAAATCTGGGAGGTGCCAATAATGATCGAGCGAATGGAGTCGTCGTTGATCAGTCTGGTGCGATTTACATCACGGGTTACTTTGAAGGAACCGTCGACTTTGATCCCGGAGCAAACGTCCATAATCTGACCAGCAACGGGGCCGACGACGTATTCGTGCTTAAGCTCGACAGTGCTGGTTCCTTTGTCTGGGCCCGTTCCATGGGCGGCACCGACACCGACGAAGGTGAAAAGATCACTTTAGGTTCGAACGGAGATGTCTATCTCACGGGTTTATTTGAAGGTAGTGTCGATTTCAATCCCGGTCCGGGGACTTTCACTCTTACTGCAGTCTCCGCGAGTCCCGCAGCTTTTATTACCCGCTTAAGCGGCACCGGTGATTTTGTCTGGGCGAAATCAATTGGGGCAGACAGCGAGATAAGCGCTTATGACATCGAAGTCGACAGCCAGGACAATGTCTTTATTACTGGACTGTTCGAAGGAACCGCTGATTTCGATCCTGGCATCGGCAGCTTCACGCTTACCAGTGGCTTCGGCGGTCTCTCTTACAACATGTACTTGGTCAGTCTGGACCAATCTGGAGACTTCAACTGGGCCTACTCTGTATTGGGCGATGGAGATTCCTACTCTGAAGGAACCACGATTGCGGTTGATAGCTCCGACAATCTCTATGTCAGTGGGTATTTCAGTTCCGAGTCTGATTTTGATTTTAGTCCGGGAACTTTTCGATTTTACGAACCGGGTGATCCGTATCCTTCCGATGATGGATACTTCATGAAGATCAGCAACAGCGGTGTTTTTCAATGGGTAAAGCCCATCATCGGTGATGATGACGATTGGGCATATTCAATCGCTATTGACAACGAAGATCGCATTTATGTAGCTGGACTATTCGGCAGTTCTATTGATCTCGATCCTGGCCCTTCAACGTATTACTTAACCGGAGTCGGCAGTGATGATATCTTTATAGCTCAATATGACATTGATGGTAATTTTCAATCGGGGCAACAAGTTGGGGGGACTGATCGAGAGGTGATTTCCGATTTCGCAGTCGGGGGAGCAAATGGTTTTGCTCTGACGGGACGCTACCTAGGTACTGCTGATTTTGATCCGACAGGGGGAACATATAACCTCACCAGCAATGGGAGTTATGATGCCTTCGTGGTCGTGACCGGCGCCAACACGCCCCCAACTGCGGATGCAGGTGGACCCTACCAGGTCCCCATCGGTAGTGTACTCACATTGGATGCAACGGCCACATTCGACCTCAATCAGAATGACGAAACACTGGAATATCTCTGGGACTTTGATGGTGACAATATCTTCGGAGAAACCGGTCCTGCAGCGGAGCATGGCGACGAACTCGGGCGCAACCCAGTATTTGATACGAATGCATTCCTGGAGTCGGAAGTAATTTCTGTATCTCTGAGAGTGATCGATTCTGACGGGGCTACGGGAATAGATAGCGCCGAGATTACTGTCGAAAAGGTGATTCCAGATCTGGGCTTTGCATACATCGGAAACACAACCGAAACTGCTAGATCAACCGGTGTCGCCACGGACAGTACGGGGAATACCTATTCGATCGGTTACTACGAAGACTCGATGACGATCGATCCGTTAGCCGCCAGTCCCGATCTGATTAGTTCAGGAGGGCAGGATGCTTATCTGACGAAGCACGACTCTCAGGGAAACCTCGTGTGGATTAAGACTGTAGAAAGCTCGCAGGACGAAACCTTCCGGGGCATCGTGATCGATGAGTCGGACGAGATATTACTAACGGGAACGTTCGACAGCACGGTCGATTTCGATCCCGGTGCTGGCGTATTTGAAATGACAAGTAGCGATTCTTTAGATGTGTTTCTATTGAAACTTGATGAAAACGGAGATTTCCTCTGGGCGACATCCTTCGGCGGGCCGGGCGCAGAGACCACCACAGGGATCACCTATGACTCAAGCGGAAATATCATCACCTATGGCATATTCGGTAATTCGATCGACCTCGACCCTTCAGGTTCCACTTTCATTCTGAACTCAAACGGCAATTCCGATGCATTTCTGGCCGCTTACTCTTCGACAGGTTCTTTTCTATGGGGAAATCAGTTCGGTGGCAGTAACTCCGAGTACATCACAGATGTCGATTTCGATGCGACAGGGAATATCTATTTGACGGGTGAGTTCGAGGCTACTGTCGACTTTGACCCGGGGGCCGGTACCGAAAACCTCACCAGTTTCGGATCGTCGGACATTTTTCTGGCGAAATTGACCAGCACTGGGGACTATGTCTGGGCAGAAAGATTCGGTAACAATTTAGGGGATAGCGGTCTGGGAATTCTCGTTCATGATAATGGTGATCTTTATGTGACTGGAGTGTTCTCAAACGGAGTTGATTTTGATCCGGGCCCAGGATTGGTAGGAATCATCGCCGATAGTTTTCGCGACATATTTATCGCCCGATATACTCAGGCTGGTTCTTTAGTCTGGGCGCAAAGTATCGCAGGCACAACGTATGAAGTATTGCGAGACATTGAGCAAGACTCCGAGGGAAACATCTATCTCGCAGGTGAGTACGAACATTCCATCAGTTTTGAAAACGGTCCTGTAACCACTACGTTAACATCACCAACTGGTGCCAACTCTCTTTTGGTAAAAATGGATCCGGAAGGAAACTACGTTTGGGCTCTCGATTTTGAAGGAACCTATTCGAATCGAATACAGTCAATTGCGATTGATCCCTTCGACAACATTTCAATGACGGGAATGTTTCTTGGCGATGTCGATTTTGATCCTGGGCACGGCACATTTACTCTATCTTCCGATCCCGGTATTTATGAGCCAGACTCGGATATCTTTATCTCAAAACTGATCCAGAATGAAATTGTCCAAGAAGAACCTACTTACAAAACTCCCGAAACTCTCATTAGCTATTCAACTCGGGGGCAGCAGCGGACCGGTGTTGCTGGCCAGCGGTCGGTGGCTGCAGCGGCGGATGGTCGGTATGTGACCACCTGGTGGAGTGATGAGGGAGACGGAGATGGTGCGGGGGTCTTCGCTCAGCTTTATCGAGCCGACGGTAGCAAAGTCGGTGGACCGTTTATCGTCAGCACAACGACTGATGAAGACCAAATCAATCCTTCGGCTGCAATGCAAGCCGACGGGTCGTTTATGATCGCCTGGCAATCGGATAGCGATCCCGGAGCCGGAGTCAACTGGGAGATCCACGCTCAGCGATACCTTGCCAGTGGTCTGCTCGATGGTGGCGAGATCGCGATTAACAGCGAACTGGCTTCGAATCAGTCATTAGCTGATGTTGTATATTTGGCGAATGGTCATTTCGTGGTCACCTGGACCGGAAAGGGACCAGGAGATGCCAACGGTATTTTCGCCCGCATCTTCGATGCGAGTGGTAACCCGCAGGGACCTGAGTTCCTCGTTAATGGAACGACAGCCGGTGCCCAGGTCAATCCGTCACTCACTGCTGATCGTGCCGGTGGGTTTGCTGCCGTGTGGCATGGTGACGGTACTGGCGATAGCAATGGTGTCTTCTTCCGTCGATTTGATCAGTTGGGTACCGCACTCTCAAGCGAAGTTCGGGTAAATCAGACGGTTGCAGGAGTGCAACAGACCGCTTCGGTTACGCAAACCAACAACGATGACTTCATCGTCGCCTGGAGTGGCGAAGGAACGGGAGATTCCAATGGTATCTTCACTCGCCGGTTAACTCCCCTGGGAGACGTTACAGGCAATGAGATTCTTGTGAATCAGACAACCGGAGGAAATCAGGTCACTCCCTCCATCACACCTGATCTTACCACCAATGGTTACCTCGTTACCTGGTCGCATCAGAATTCAGGAAACGACTATGACATCAAACTGCGTCCGTTCAATGGAAGTGATGTGGCAACGGAGGACGAGCAGACGATCAATCAGGTGCTTGAGAACCGCCAATGGAATCCCACGATCATTCAACGTTCAACGTCCAGCGGTGATCAATACGTCCTCGCGTGGGGCGGATACGGAGATGGCGACACAGCCGGTGTCTTTACACGAGCATTAGACTCCAGTCTCAATCCCATCACTCCGGAAACCCTCGTTAGTTCTTCCACCAAAGGGCAACAACGGACGGGAGTGGGTGGACAGCATGCAGCGGCTACCGCTGCTGACGGTCGCTACGTCACGACCTGGTGGAGCGACGAAGGAGATGGCGACGGAGCCGGAGTCTTTGGTCTATTGTATCGGGCTGATGGTAGTAAAGTGGGCGGACCGTTTATCGTCAGCACAACAACAGACGAAGACCAGATTAACCCTTCAGTCGCGATGCAGGAGACGGGTCAGTTTGTCATCGTCTGGCAGACCGACGCCGATTCCGGCGCAGGAGTAAACTGGGAAATCCACGGTCAACGCTTCCTCGCCAGTGGCTTGCTCGACGGTAGCGAGTTCCTGATCAACAGTGAAACGGTATCTAACCAGACACTCGCAGATGTCGTCTATCTCGACAACGGCAGCTTTGTCGTTACCTGGACAGGAAAAGGGCCGGGCGATGCCAATGGTGTCTTTGCCCGGATCTTTGATGCAGGTGGTACCCCCCTCGGAACCGAGTTTCAAGTCAACGAAACCACTGCCGGGGCTCAACTCAATCCATCTTTGACTGAGGATAGCGCTGGCGGCTTTGCGGTCGTCTGGCACGGAGAAGGAACGGGGGACGACAACGGCATTTTCTTTCGTCGGTTCGACAACTCCGGTTTGCCGTTAACAAATGAGATCCTAATCAACAGCACCTCTTCTGGTCTTCAAGATTCAGCCCGCGTAACTCAAACTGCTACTGGCGATTTTATCGTGACCTGGAGTGGTGAAGGAGTGGACGACTCCGCCGGCATCTACGCCCGGCGTCTGGATCCTTCGGGTGCTTTAAGCGGGCTGGAGATCCTCGTGAATGAAGAGACGGATGGTAACCAGGTAACTCCCGCAGTTGTGGCGAACTCCACCGGCGGCGGTTTCCTCATCGTCTGGTCACATCAGAATACGGGAATTGATTACGATATCAAATTCCGTAAATTTGACGAATCAGATTCTCCGGTCACCGCATCGCAGCTTGTGAATCAGGTGACGAAAAACAGGCAATGGAACCCAACGATCATTCAGAGGCCGACTTCGGAGGGGAACGACTTCCTCATTATCTGGAGCGGTAACGGTGACGGCGATACCGCCGGAGTCTTCACCCGCCAGTTCACGTTTGAGGAACCAATTGAAGTCCTCTCGCTTTCTTTTGTGAGCGACGAGGTATTCGCGGAGGGGCTAGAAGAAGTGCTGGATTAATCGTCCGACTCGTTATTTAAAATTCAAAGTAATAACAGAGTAACTTACGTCCGAATACCTTTCCTTTAACAGCCAGGTTGTGACGTTGTTCAGGAAGCATTACCTATCTCGGCAGGCGATATTCCTAGGCGTTCTATGTTCTTCCAGATGTCTGGTTGGGGAGTCAGGTATCGAAGTTACGTTTGGCAACTGAACCCCCGGCTGTTTTGAGCATGCGGGCCTAGCCAGGGAAGGGTTCGACAAAACGTTGTTAAACGCGGACTATCGATGCCTGACACTACCTGTTGGGAGAATCATTTCTCGGGGCCGGCATACGTTCGCGATTTGAATGTCAGTAGGAGAATGTCCTTTCTGTAAGGTGATTCGCGGAGCCGTTCCACTTTTGCTTTGCCGATTTTAAACCGGTATCGGTTGGTGACTGGATCCGGAACACGATGAATGAGACTGTTCGCGGTTCGTGTTCCGTACAGAAAGTTGGCGAAGAGCAAACGGGGTTTGACGGCGTCCGTGATGATGGCGATGGCTTCCACCTCGCCACTTCCTACACGAATATGGCCGTCGTCCATCAGACGGGTAAACGAGAAACTGCCAGGTTCAATGTGCTGAAATCCGCCGGTCTGAATCAGAATGTCATCACTCCACAGACGAACGTAGTCTCCGCTTTCAATCCCCAATGGTTCGGCGTCCTGCGGGTGAACTTCCATGAACGTATCCGGCCAGCGAGCTTTTAAGTAGGGCTTTCGTAGTGTGTCGACGCCAGACTGCCAAGTCTCATTAACGCGACCTACGGTAAACCAGAACTCTCCCTGATCTTCCTGAGGTTTAATCCGATCGTAAAAATCGGCGAAGAGCTTTCAAAGGCTTTTGATCAGCAGTGCTTTTCCTGATTGCGTGTTAAAGTGTCAACCACTTGCCGTGTACGGTGAGGCCTTCAGGAGGACCAAGCTCCAGTTTGGTCCATGCAGTCTCCGCGTCCCGACCAGTTCTCCCTGCTCGTAGCGAATGGGAGTCTGAATTCCTGTTGTGCATATAAGGAGTGGTATGGACCAATGCTCGCAAACTAGGTGTGCGAAATTTACCCCGGTCTTCAATTCGCTTCGTGACGTAATGCAAACCATCATCCGTAGTCGCATTTTTATAAACGTCTCGGGGAACACCTTTAGAGGTTAGTTCGTAACGGAATGTGATTTGTTTGATAGGGCTGTTAAGGAAATCGGGATATTGGGGAACACCCAGAGCATGATAGCTATCGTCACTGGCCGCTGGTCCATGGTGGCACGCGATACAATTCGCCTTGCCTGGGAACAACTCGAAGCCACGTATGGCTGATTCCGAGATGGCAGATGTTTCTCCCTGCAGGTAACGATCCAGTGGTGTATCAATACTGTTTAGTGTTCGCTGGTATGTTGCGACAGCCTGTAGGGCGTCGTTCCAACGAGGAAGATCGGCTCCGAACACATCTTCAAATCGCTCAACATAGTCGGAGATCTGCGCGAGTCGTTCTTCCCCCAATGTTGGATCGAGATTACCTGCAACAGCACCTGTCCACGCACCCGAGTTTTGGCTTTCGATACTATTCTTGGCTCCGTCCTCGTTCAATTTCCCATAATAGGCGACATTGAGAATGGTCTGAGAATTCCGCCAATGACTTGTTCCCGGGCCACCCATCGAGATCGGTGTCTGGATAGACCCTCCTGTTCGAAAAGAATGGCAACTGTGACAGCTGGTCGAGCCGTCCGCAGACAGACGAGGATCGAAGAATAGATGTTTACCAAGTTCGGCCTTGGCTTCCGTAAAGGGGGTATCGAATGGAGCAGGTAAGGGCGAAAGTGCTCGCGACTCCCGAAATGAATTGTTCTTATCGGTGACAGGCTGGTCGTTGTTCTCAGCCTCCGCGGATTCCTTTCCCAAAGCAACCACTTCGTAATTCGGCAAGTCCGGTGCTTCGCTATCTACCTCTGGGCTACAGATGCTTTGTAGAAACGTGACGAGCTGTTTGATTTCGGAATCCGTCAGATGCAGCGGTTGTAAATCGGCTGTTTGATTGTGGCCTCCACCCTCGTTATATAAACGAATAACTTCTTCGAGTGTTTGCAGACTTCCACTATGCATATAGGGTGCTGTCCGCGACACTTCACGAAGCAGGGGGGGACAAAAACGACCGACATCGGCCGTTTTTAATGTAATTGCTCCGTGACCTGGATCGCTGTGAAGCTTGCGATAATTGGGTATCCCTAATACGCGGAAAAAACGACGAAATGTGATCTCTCGCTCAGGATCGTTCAACCAGGAATTATCTTCGGGAACATTCAGTTGATGAAAAGCATGGTCGGTCTATAAAGGTTCCTGATGACAACGGACGCAATTTGCTTTAGAGCGAAACAGCTTCAGACCGGCAATGACAAACGCGAAGCACGACCGCTCCTCACTAAAACAAAATCTATTACTCAACCACAACGGTTGTTCGCCGACAAAGGTTACGACGCGGAGTGAGCCCATGAATTCTGTCGTGAAGACTGGAACGTGGAAAGTTGGATACCTCTGACAGTGCATCGTAAAGATAGCCAGATCAACGGCCGGTATCGCTCCCAGATAAAACAGGATAAGTTGCAGGAAAAAGGTTATGGAAAACGCTGGATTGTGGAGTCCTTCATGAGTGTATTGAAACGAACGACGGGCTCGGCTCTGTCAGCCAGATCAGAAAAAGCGCTCTTCGTGGAAGCCGGACTCCGAGTCCTGGCGTACGTCCTGCGGCGTTAGCCATCAATGAAAATACTTGTGTTTTGTTTTCAACAAGGCAAAACTGCTGCTAGAGATTGATAATAGATATTCGAAGGTCTTAGTAATGCAAAAATACAAAACCGGTATCTTGTTTTCGCTCGTTATTGTTTTCCTGATAGTGGTATGTATTCGGCTCATGTGGCAAGTGACAATCCTCTCCGTCGAGAACGCATTCGTACAAGACTTCGTCTATATATTATATCTGACGGAAGATCAGGTAATTGACGGCGAGTTAACTGCCGAGAAAGCCGCTGCTTTTGTCGAATCCTATTACCCTGTTGGCTCGAAATTGCGACCGAATACTGTGCCAGCTAAAGTTGTTGAAACGATTCGCAGTCGGGTGCTTGAGAGGATCAATAGGCTCGGGCAAGACAATGTGACAGGGGAGGAACACAAGACGGAGGGTTTGTGAATATAGTATTGATGCAATGTTACATTGTCGAAAGCATTTCAGACTATAGAGAATGGTTAAAGCGTTTTCGTGGTAGGCACTGGTACGTCTTTAAGATATCTCATGATGGAATGGAAAACGGAGTTGGGACTCACTTCAAACTTGCCTTCCAGAGAAGGAGGCATTGTGGAAGTTGAAGTGTCCTTCAGACTCGATTTCGTAATCACATGGTGAACCTTCTGATCGCCCAGTACGACATCGGCGTGTCGTTTCAATACCAGTGCGGTAGCACCTTCCAACAGAGGTTGGCTAAATCGTTGTTCTGAAGTAGAGGACGCTAACGACTCTGCCCCGCGGTGCCGCCATCCGGCTACGCATATGACGACATCACAGTCTCCCGACCACAGTAACTCACATGCGGACTCTACTAGTGAAGAAGTGGAGCAGGATGCATTGTCGATAACGCACATGGGGCCGTTTAAATCCAGGCTACGGACAATCCGAGAAGCGAGCGAACTGTGATGAAAGCTCCCTGTTGAATCGGCGACCTGCGGCCATCGATGCAGACATTTTTCCTGATATTCATTACAGATGGTTTCCCCATCAGCAGCAGAGATGCCGTGAGACTGCAGAATAGATGCTAGTTCGCGTGATATTTCAGGGAGACGTAGACCTATCTGAAGCTGATCCGTGAAATCTCCCCCCATTTCCGAAGCAACAAGGGTACCGACCCGCTCAAGATCGATTCCCGATTCCATCAATCCAGAATCAGCGAGAGCCTGATCGACCGCTTCCAGTAAAAAATAGTGCAAAGGGTCTTCCTGCTCCAGTTGCTTAGGCGGAATTTTGTGTCGTCGCCAATCATATTGGAAATGATCTAAATTTCCGGGAGCGACTTCATTCGGCCAGTTCGGTCCTTCATTTTGGTTTCTGTCTCGCAACAGTTGTTCCATATTTTCTGCGCTTGGTAATAGGCAGCCGCGACCGACAACGGCGATTTCTTTTTTACTTGGATTAGGCAATGATTCTTGCATAGAACCGACATCGACGCCGACAGGAATCTGTGTCACCGGACTGCCGATGTATTCTTCGACGGCGACATGCATATTGTATCCACCGAAACCAAACGCATTGACACCTGCAACTCTCGCATGGCCATTCCCGGGGGAAGGCCACGGCGTTCGCCGAGTGGGGATATACAAAGGCGATTCATCCCAATCAAGTCTGCTGTTAGGAGTCTGAATGTTGATCTGCTCTGGAATTTCTGTTTTCTGAATGGACAGGACTGTCTTGATCAGACCTGCGATTCCCGCTGCTTCGAGTGTGTGTCCGATGTTCGCTTTCACGCTCGTTACGGGTATTTTCTTTCCAGATGGAAAAGCCTCGCCGAATACTTCGGAGAGTGCTTTGAGTTCAGTGGCATCGCCAAGTGGAGTTGATGTCGCATGCGCTTCTACAAGTTGAACAGAGGCTAATTTCTCTGGTGATGCATAAGCCCGGCGAATGGCCAGTTTCTGGCCCGTTGTCTGAGGAGCCCAGATTCCCTTTCCTCGACCATCGGAAGCAGCTCCTACTCCGCTTATCACACCCCAGATACGATTGCCATCCGCAATGGCTTTGTTTAGTGGTTTCAAAATCACGGCACCATACCCTTCAGTACAGATGACGCCGTCTGCTCCATCATCAAAAGGTCGGGAGCCCGTGGCACTATGAGCGCCTGCTTTAGAGAATTCGGTGGCCGTGTCCGGTTGCCAGATCGACGCACCACCTGCAATGGCCATACTGACGTCGCCACTTTGCAGTGACCGCACAGCAAGCCCAACTGAGTGAAGGGAAGCTGCGCAAGCGGAATTAATACCTTGGGACGGTCCACTCAGGTTGAACGCCCGGCTTGTCAGACCCGCAATTTCAGAAGTTCTTCCAGCTGAAGTCGCCAGACCGGTCCGTGCAAATCGATTGAAGAGTCGGTTTTTTAGTTCCTGGGCAATGTCCGCAGCGGGATAAGCGTTTGAGACATCCGCACGGAGAAGATCTTGCAGCTCCTGTCCGAGTTCGTCGGCGTAATTGATTAACGCATCATCGCCAAAGTTAGTGCTTGGACTATCGTGCCCGACGTAGACAGCGACCTTGGGGTCTGGCAATTGAAACGGATCGTATCCCGAATTCTGAATCGCTTCTGCCACGACGTCACAGAATTGCAGATGAGTAGGATCAGCCAACTCTCGTAATTCGTCCGGAAGAAGTGCTCCAGCATCGCTCCAATGTCGATGGTTTATGAATGCTCCCAATCTGGAAGATGTCTTGCCCGCGATTTTGGAATGAGAGTCATAATAAAGGGAGAGATCGGCACGTTCAGCCGGAACTTCTTGAATTGCTGAACGACCGTTGATCAGCAAATCCCAGTAGCTTTCCAGGTTATCAGAATTAGGGAATCGACACGCCATTCCGACGATGGCAATGGGCATTTGATAGGGCGAAGCTGTCAATGGATGCTCTTCTTTCGAGTCGCTTCAAGCGAAGACGGTGAAATTGTCTTGAACGCCTGAGCATACCACTTAAGATAGGGGGCCACCGGAATGTTTTGAAAAGTTCAAATGACGAAACATTTCAGGAGGTAAAACAGTCTTTTAAATAGAAGAACTGTTTTGATTCCGATCTGGTCCCGGGTCTGGCGGTGAGATGTAATCGTTCTCAATCATTCCTTACACAACTTCGAACGCTGTGTCGAAGTTGCTTGGGAGAGAGATATCGCACAACTCTCACGAGTGGTATACCGGTAGTTGCGACATGTTGTCTTTATGCAACAGGAATGTTGCTCAAATGCAACAGAGCTTAGGATAGTACAGAGTTCGAGCCGGCTGCCTGAAGGGGTGGAGAACCTCATGGTCGTTCGGAACCGCGCCAAAAAAGCGTTTTCGAACGACCAAAAAGATTTCTCAATACCTGAGCCCGAGCAAAGCGCAGCTTGTTGATCCCGGAGTGGCAAGCTGCCTCTGCCATGTTTAGGTTAATAGCTCTTCCGGGCTATCTGCGAATACCTGGTCGCTCATTTCAGAAAGGGCCAGCAGGGCGACCGGTTCTTCAAAGTGCAATTGGCGAGTGAAGACTCCGGCGCTGTCGCCGATGCCATTACCACTCCAGATGACCAGAAACCGATCCCCCGAAGTCGTACTACGCTGGATCACTGAGGGGTTCCACTGCCGTCCTGGTAACTCCTGATTGACGATGATCGAATCGCTGATCGCCGTGTCCGAGCCATCGAAACGGCGGAGTTTAATGTCGTAGTCGTTCCCCGAAATCTGGTCCGACCAAACGATGACAAAGCCGTCACCGGTATAGTCTGCCACAACCGAGGGCGTCACTTGCTGGCCACTTGTTTGGGAATTCACGAGCACTTCCGAGCCGGTCAGTGCGCCCGCTGGAGAAAGCCGACGGGTGAAGACGCCTGCCGCGTCGCCCGTTCCTTCACCACTCCAGGTTACAATGAAATCACCATTCGCCACCTGAGTGACACGGGCTGTTTCCTGAGTGCCGGTAGTAGTTGCATTCACCCGGACTTCGCCTGTGAGCGGAGTCCCTGTATTGCTAAACCGACGGAAGTAGACACCAGCACTGTCGCCAGTCCCGTTTCCATGCCAGACCACGGCGAACCCACCGGCCGAGTCGGTCGTTAGCGAGGGGTTCGTCTGCGCCCCGGAGTCCGTGGCATTCACCTGAAATTCTGTTCCTTGTGGAACACCGGCAGCGTTGAAGAGTCGAGCGAACACGCCGTTTGCATCTGTAGGACCTTTACCGGTCCAAGTGACCACAAAGCTTCCATTCGCCAGATAGACGACATCAGCCAGAGACTGATTGGAAATGGTTTCACTGTTAACGACGATCTCGCCACCATCGAGTAATCCACTGGCAAGATATCGCTGCGCATGAATCTCCCAATTGACTCCAGCTCCTGGATCGGAATCAGATTGCCAGACGATCATAAACTTACCGTTGTCCTGCATCGTGACTGATGGGTTGATCTGATCCTGAGCAGTCGTCGTACTGACGATAAAGGGGCCACCCACTTTGCTTCCATCGGCCCGGTATAATAAACCGAACACGCCTGCTCCGTCGCCGTCTCCTTCATCACTCCACCAGGTCGTGATATACCGGCCATCGGCTGCGGCGGCACTTGCGTGCTGTCCACCCACTCCTGTGCGCTGTTGACCGGTGGTTGACGAGCTTACAAGAGTTTCGTCGGTGACTGGAACGAGGCTGGTATCCACAGCCCGGGTGAAGACACCTGCGGTATCGCCATCGCCATAACCACTCCAGGCAACGACGAATTGATCACCGCCCGCTGTCGGACGCTGGATCACCGTCGGGTTCCATTGTCGATTGTCCAGAACCTGATTCACGGTTTGTGAACTACCAGTGGGTGTGTCGGAACCGTTAACGTGGCGGAGTTTAATGTCGTAGTCATTGCCTGAAAGCTGGTGCGACCAGACAACGAGGAATCCACCACCGGTATAGTCAGCTACGACGGACGGAGTGACCTGCTGGCCGCTGGTTTGTGTGTTTATTAATACTTCGGATCCAGTCAGGGCACCCGCTGAAGTGAGGCGTCGTGCGAAGACTCCCACAGTATCGCCCGGCCCTGCTCCACTCCAGACGACAATAAAGTCACCATTGGCCGCCTGTGTTACGCGAGCAGAATCTTGCGTCCCAGCGGTGGTCGCATTCACGCGGACTTCACTCGTCAACGGTGAACCGAGATTATTGAATCTCCGGTAAAAGACACCCTCACTATCTCCCGTCCCATTGCCTTGCCAGACCACTGCGAATCCCCCTGCGGAATCCGCAGTAAGTGAGGGATTGAGTTGCGCCCCGGCGGTCGTTTGATTTACTAAGAATTCAGCGCCCTGCGGAACTCCCGCTGCGTTAAAGATGCGGGCGAACACACCATTCGCATCTCCCGGCCCTTTACCGGTCCAGGTGACGGCAAAACTACCATTGGCCAGGTAGACGACATCGGCCATCGTCTGATGGGACAAGGTTTCGGAGTTGATGGTCATCTCGCCACCATCCAGTAAACCACTGGCAAGATACCGCTGTGCATGAATCTCCCAGTTGACACCCGGGCCCGCATCCGCATCCGTTTGCCAGACAATGGTGAACTGTCCGTTGTCCTGCATCGTGACGGACGGGTTGAACTGATCCTGAGAAGTCGTTGTGCTCACGATGAACGGGCCACCGACTTTACTTCCATCGGCCCGATAAAGTTGGGCAAAGACGCCTGTGCCGCTACCGTCTCCTTCATCACTCCACCAGGTTGTGACGTATCGACCGTCAGCAGCGGAGGCGATCGAATGCTGTCCTCCCACGCCTGTGCGTTGTTGTCCTTTCGTGGAAAAGCTGATGAGCCTTTCCGGAGTGTCGAATGTTACCGGCGATGAAACATTGTTTTTGTTTTCGAAGTAATGGACTTCTTCGTTCAAACCTTCAAAAACAAATGCGTCGAGATCACCGTCTCCATCAACATCGCCCAGACGAGCACGCCATCCTCCCGCCGTGTCAGGAGGAGTGGGAGTCAGGAAGGTCGCAACAAACCCGGTTGAGAAGTTTCCCGCTCCGTCGTTTTCCCAGGTTTGAATAGTCCCCACGACACCAAAGGTTGAGAAGAAAGCGTCCAAGTCACCATCGCCGTCCAGGTCACCGACTTGAATGCCCTCAATGCCACCCTGGCCGTTTTCATTCGTCAGAGTCCGTTGTCCGCTATAGGTAAAGTTGCCTGCACCATCGTTGTTCCAGAGTTCGACATAATCGGGATCGCCCGAATTAACGACCCACATCAGGTCGAGGTCACCGTCATTATCGAAGTCCCCTTTTTCAACATTCCAGTGCCGGTTACCTCCGAAATCTTCACTCCCTTTGGTAAAGCTTCCCGAACCATCGTTGAACCAGATCTCACTCGACTGGCCCGCATTGAAGTTCGCAAAGACGATGTCGACGAATCCGTCTCCGTTAAAGTCCCCAGCCGTCGTGCCACGAGTGTCGTCATCAGAGGTTGTCATGGGCAACGAAGTGATTTGTGGGAAATGCCCCGTTCCATCATTAAACAGCAACAGGTTGTTGCCCGTTCCTCCAAAAGCGAGTCCGTCGTCGTCCGCTACGACCACATCCATGTCGCCATCACCGTCCAGGTCTTCCAATTCGATCTCATAAGATTCCAGACTGCTGATTCCGGTAATATCCAACCCCGGAGTATTAAAGTTTCCGGCCCCGTCATTCAGGTAGACTGCCTGTGTTGATTTGACGAGTACGAGAATGTCGAGATATCCATCATTGTTAAAATCAGCGATTCCCGTTCCCAGAGCGTGGTGGGCCGACGCGGGGGTGGATTCGATTGCCAATGCTTGGCCGGAGTCAACCAGGACTCCCGCGGTTTGATCGAAGAACCAGATCTGATGTCCGCCGTCGACGAAAGCGAAGACCGCATCGTCATCACCATCACCATCCAGATCGCCAAAGACTACTTCTTTTACAAAGTCACCGTCATTGACTCCCGGGGCAATGACCCCTTCGACGAATTCTCCCAGACTGGGTGTGGTGGTGATCGTGATCACATCAATGTCGTAATCGCTATTGTTAGACAGATCAGAGTCGGTTACCAAAGCGGGAGCGGTCACGGTCGCCCTGTTCAGCACAAATGGTGTCGCATCCGCTTTTACTTTACCGGTGACGGTATAGGTAATGGTTGCTCCATTCGCGAGGTCGACCAGTTCATTGATATTTCCCGATCCATTCGCGTTCCCGCTGGCTCCCGCTGAAAAAGCGGCGGTCCAGGTAACGTTTTCCAGTTCAGCATTGAATGTATCTACGACATTCGCGCCCGTGACGTTTGACGGGCCATTGTTAGAAACGGTAATGCTATAGCTGGTGGTTTCTCCCTGCGCGACCGATTCAGGTGAGGATGACTTGGTGATCACCAAGTCCGCTTCCGCAGAACTGATAGTGACGTAGTAATCTTCTACCTCTCCGTCAGACGCTTCCCCATTAAAGGAGATTCCAGATTGAGAACTGAGCCGTAACCGGGCATAGGTCTGGCCGGTTGTCGCCGCTAAAGGAATATTGAAATTCAGATTATTTGAGCCAGCAACGACGGCCTGGTCGACGGCGAATTGTTCACCGATATCGTCGAAATCACCGTCTTGATTGTAGTCCATCCATGCATTGAGATAACCGGCACCGGAAGCGGTAAATGTGCCTGTTACTGCCTCCCCTGCTATCAGTGCAGAAAGCGAGGTGATGCCATCGTCCAGTGTATCGAGTGCCGCATTACTGTCTGGCTTACCATCAAATTCGGTATCGACTCCTGCCCCCAGATAAAGACTGGAGCCCAGATGACTCGCACCTCCGCTTGCTATCAGAGTTGAATAAGAATCGGGTGCGTCACCATAGTCCTTGGGAGTCGTTAAGACGTAGCCATTGATGGGATCCCCTGTGTCTGAAGCCCAGGTTCCATTCTGATTTCCTGGCCCAACTTCATTGCTTAATTCGCCGCTCGCTTCCAGCGAAAAGGAGAGGTCAACCGTGTTGCCTAAGCTCACAATGGGATTCCCCAACTGATCTTTCAGGAATCCTTTAAACGGAACGATCATTTCCAGTTCGGAGCCATTAGCGGATTGAGCAAAGTTAATAATCCCACTGACGACAGGCCCTTTGTCCTGCACGAACGTGACAGAATCCTGCCCGCCGTTTGCAGGATCGTTGTCTTTATAGACCCACTGGGTGTAATGGTCATAGTCGCCCGATTTCAGCCCGACAAAACCGGGGTCAAATGGTCCCTGTGTTTGCGGGCCATTCCAGACATAACCGTTGTTCGACTGATCGGCGAAGTCCTGTTGCAGTTCCGTATCATTCAGCGCGGCGTGCAACAGGTAATGCCCCGTATTGATGGAGCCATCATAAAACTCCAGTTCGGCATTCATGTCATAGCCATCAGTCGTGGGGAAATACCCCCCTTCATGCAACCAATAGCCGGTGCTATCGTCGTTATCCAAGTCAATCGTGACGATGACGTAATATCTTCCAGCTCTTAAATTCGGTGACGAGCTTTGCTGTTGCGTCGCTCCAATTTCTCCTGTTGCTCTGGCGTAGAAGTAGAAATTCTCTTCGTCATGAGTGACTTTATACTCCAACAGGTCGACATCAGGATGATCGACGTAGCTGGGCGTGTCGCCCTGCTGATCATGGTCGGTGTCGTGCTGGTCATCTGCAGGATCGGTGTAACTAGGGATGCTTGCCCAGTCACTGAAATCTCCGTCAATAGAAATACCGGAGGCCGAAAGCATGACTCTGGCTTCGAGAATTTCAGCGATCCCATTGGGACGTTGCTTCAGTCGAAGTTTTCTTTTTCGAAGATGCGTTACAGAGGTGAAGGGAGAGGCAAAGCGCGCGAAAAGCCGTGACAAAGTCATATTTGTCTTCCGTAAACCAGAACAGGAACAAAGAGGGGACTTCCAGCTTGGATAAGCTGGCGTGGACGAAGTTGCCGGCCCGCGAACTTCAAATTGATTTGATTTGGCTCTATTTAGTATGATGACCTCACTGGCGGATCAACACCGACATTCACGTTTTCCCGAGGCCTTTTTCTCAAAATAAAAAAACGTGAATTCGGTCTTGATCTTCCCGTTGAAATCAAGTTGCTCATTGCCGAAGAAGACATAGAGTGAACGGTTTTAGACATCTTGGCGAGGCCAAATAACAGCGTTTACAAATTATTCAACCAGCAAGCCGTCCCACTCAACAAAGAGTTCATCGTTGGTAACCTCTGAATCTGATCCCGACGCGCTGACCGATAATTCGACAAACTCGATTTCAGTCTCCAGAGGGGATTCGTCAATAGTGAATGAGGGAGGCGCTTCATCGTCGGCGCCAAAGTTTGCTTGAGATGACAAACTGACTTCTGTTGTACTCTCCAAGTTGGATTCATCCTCGATGAACGAGGCCTCCGGGCTTGCAAGGGGAATGGGAACCGGATTCGCGTACTCTCTAGTAAATACCCCAAAGGTATCTTCCAGTCCGCGTCCGCTCCAGGCGATGATGTAATTGCTACCGCGTTTTGCCAGGCTGGGATTCCATTGACGATTGGCGAGTTCCAGATTGACGGTTTGTTCGCTCGTCTCCGGATTGTTGCTACCATCGAACTTACGAATCGAGATGTCATAGTCAGCGCCTGCAACTTGTGTCGACCAGGCTGCGAGGAAGCTGTTGCTCTCCCCTGCAAGAACGGTCGGCGAGATCTGCGCATTC
The DNA here is from genome assembly GCF_007750395.1 of Polystyrenella longa. Classification (GTDB taxonomy): domain Bacteria; phylum Planctomycetota; class Planctomycetia; order Planctomycetales; family Planctomycetaceae; genus Polystyrenella; species Polystyrenella longa. Next base: position 5,669,251 of record NZ_CP036281.1, read on the forward strand.
GCTGTAACGCTGTTTATCAAGATTTCATTACCCGGTGTGGCGCCGGCTGCTGTAACGCGTCGAGCAAAGATACCGTTCGCATCGCCCGTGCCTTCACCACTCCAGACGACAACGAAGTTACCATCCGTGGTTTGGGTTACAGAAGCCGTCTCCTGGGTCCCACTGGTCGTCTGGTTTACGAGGACTTCACTCGTTAATGCCGTACCTGTGTTATCGAAGCGACGGAAGAATACCCCGGCGCCATCACCTGTACCTGCTCCATGCCATACGGCGGCAAAGCCGCCAGCACTGTCGGTGACGAGGGAAGGATTCTGCTGCGCACCGGCAGTGGTTGTGCTGACCAGAAACTCATTTCCAACGGGGTTTCCACTGGTGTCGAAGATGCGGGCGAAGACACCGTTACCATCACCCGTTCCACCACCGGTCCAGGTAACAACAATGTTGCCGTTATCCAGGTAGGTGATATCTCCCAACTGCTGAGAACCGGCCGTCGTTTGATTGATAACAAACTCACCGCCATCGGGCAGACCGCTAGCGAGATAACGCTGGGCATGGATTTCCCAGTTCACTCCGGGTCCGTTGTCAGAATCACTTTGCCACATGATGACAAACTGACCGTTGAACCGCATCGCGACGGAAGGATGTTGTTGATCGTTGGCGGTCGTGGTACTGACAACGAATTCGGAACCGACTTTAGAACCGTCCGCCCGGTAGAGTTGGGCGAACACGGCGGAACCATCGCCGTCTCCTTCATCGCTGTACCAGGTGACGACATACCGACCATCATTAGCGGCGGAGACCGAACGCTGTCCGGCAGAGCCAGTTCGCTGGTTCCCCAAGGTTGAAGCACTCAAGAGAACCTCCGACGTCTGAGCTGTCAGACTGGCGTCGTACTCTCTAGTAAATACCCCGAAGGTATCTTCCAGTCCGCGTCCGCTCCAGGCGATGATGTAATTGCTACCGCGTTTTGCCAGGCTGGGATTCCATTGACGATTGGCGAGTTCCAGATTGACGGTTTGCTCGCTCGTCTCCGGATTGTTGCTACCATCGAACTTACGAATCGAGATGTCATAGTCAGCGCCTGCAACTTGTGTCGACCAGGCTGCGAGGAAGCTGTTGCTCTCCCCTGCAAGAACGGTCGGCGAGATCTGCGCATTCGCTGTAACGCTGTTTATCAAGATTTCATTACCCGGTGTGGCGCCGGCTGCTGTAACGCGTCGAGCAAAGATACCGTTCGCATCGCCCGTGCCTTCACCACTCCAGACGACAACGAAGTTACCATCCGTGGTTTGGGTTACAGAAGCCGTCTCCTGGGTCCCACTGGTCGTCTGGTTTACGAGGACTTCACTCGTTAATGCCGTACCTGTGTTATCGAAGCGACGGAAGAATACCCCGGCGCCATCACCTGTACCTGCTCCATGCCATACGGCGGCAAAGCCGCCAGCACTGTCGGTGACGAGGGAAGGATTCTGCTGCGCACCGGCAGTGGTTGTGCTGACCAGAAACTCATTTCCAACGGGGTTTCCACTGGTGTCGAAGATGCGGGCGAAGACACCGTTACCATCACCCGTTCCACCACCGGTCCAGGTAACAACAATGTTGCCGTTATCCAGGTAGGTGATATCTCCCAACTGCTGAGAACCGGCCGTCGTTTGATTGATAACAAACTCACCGCCATCGGGCAGACCGCTAGCGAGATAACGCTGGGCATGGATTTCCCAGTTCACTCCGGGTCCGTTGTCAGAATCACTTTGCCACATGATGACAAACTGACCGTTGAACCGCATCGCGACGGAAGGATGTTGTTGATCGTTGGCGGTCGTGGTACTGACAACGAATTCGGAACCGACTTTAGAACCGTCCGCCCGGTAGAGTTGGGCGAACACGGCGGAACCATCGCCGTCTCCTTCATCGCTGTACCAGGTGACGACATACCGACCATCATTAGCGGCGGAGACCGAACGCTGTCCGGCAGAGCCAGTTCGCTGATTCCCCAAGGTAGAAGCACTCAAGAGGACTTCCGAAGTCTGAGGGACCAGGTCGCCGTTTCCTTCTGCCACATCGGTGACCGTCACAGAGATAAGTTGAACATCAGTCAGTAAACCGGAATCGGTTACGGTCACTTCGACTTCGTAAACATTGTCTGAATCGTCATCCAGTGCGTTTTCGAAATCGGGAGCGGACTGGAATGTCAGGACTCCCGTGTTCGCATCAATATTGAAGAATAACTGATCAACGCCTCCCGAGATTGTATAGCTTAATCCTGCTCCTTCAGTCTCTCCATCCAGATCGGTCGACTGGACATCAATGACGGCCGTTTGATTCTCGGCAGCATCGACCGTGTCGGAACTGATGATCGTCGGAGGTTGGTTGGGATCGACCACACCGTTGACGAGTATCGAAGCCATAACCACGGTTGAATTGCCGTTTTCGTCGCTTAGCGTGTATTCGAAATCGTCTTCCTGAGATTGACCGTCGTTGAGGAATTCGAATTGTCCATTGGGGTCGTATTCCAAATGCTGGGCAACCAGATCAATCGACCAATCGAGCAGCGATCCCGTCTGCCCCGGAGAATCGTCGGTAATTTCAAGTTGCCAGGTTCCGTTGGCCAACTCTCCGTTGAAGTCGGACAATTCTCCTGCTGGGCGGAAACTTCCCGTGAATGGAACGAGCGTCAACGAGCTTGATGTGGTGGCGTTGATGCTAACCAATGCCTGATCGCTGAAATTCGAGTTGGTAAAGTCATCCCCATTGAATCCTCGATCAGAGAACAGTTCGACACGTGTTCCGTTCGGACTGATCAGGAAGACGTCAAGGTTGGAATCCCAAGGGTGATCGATATTGAGGGTGACGTTGACGTCCCGCAGCATTCCGTCTAACCCTGAAACATTGATGGGGTAAAGCGTCGTATCGAAGTCTGTAATATTGAAAGGACCGGTGGAGCTGAAATTTGTTTGAATACCAGATCCGACTAAAGTGACCAATCCGTTGGTTGAACTCGTATCGAGAGAGGATATACGAATTGTTTCCGTTTCATTAGGATCAGGATCGAAATCGTTGGCTAAAAAGTCACCGGGGGTGAAGGATGTATCTTCATCCGTTTCAAAACTGGCACCGATATCGGGGACTCCGACGGGATTTGAATTGGCGGCGCCGACCATGTTGTAACCCAGGTCCATCCAGACACCGACTTCGATAGAGTCGAATGTGCGTGCCCCCAAGCCAGGAGGCGTACTGTGGCTCATCATTAGAGAAGTATAGGTTGGATTGTCTGTATCTAAATGGCTGGCGCTGGAACCGTTTCTCCAAGTCGTTGGAGAATAAAGTCCCACGAGAACTCCGCCATTGGCCGTCATGGCATTGTAGCCGTTGAAGAACAGACCACTCGTCGGTGAGGATCCGCCGACGCTGTGGGTGGCCCAGCTGGGGTCGAGAATATACGAGTCGGGGTCAATCAGACTGATGCCGGTGCTGTCGCTGATATAAGAATCCAGCACTGACCATCGACCGGGATTGCCCAGCGTGGCGCTATTCATTTTGCTGGAGCCATCCTGGTTAATCATGGAGTTAAATCCGAGGACGTGGGACAACTCGTGCATGATAACTGAGGTGAAGTCGAACTCACCCGACTGGAAGTCATCTTCAAGTTCAAATGAATTTCCCCAGTTCACCGTCAGGCTGGCATCGGAACCGGCTCCGTTAAGGTCATGCCCTGTTAGAATTTTGGTGGCGGCAATCAATTGGGTGAATTCGCCTGAGCCGCCTGGGAAGAAAGAGCTCCCTGCGGAAGCGAGCGTGGAAGTCCCCGTAACGTTGATAGAACTAACTGACACATCAACGGTTCCAGTCTCGTCAAAAAATCCACCCAATGTTGTTGCCGTTGCTTCGAGTGCGTCACGACGGTCCTGACCGTGGGTCGCATCTTCAAAACCAATACCCGATCCAATTGCCCCTGCGTAAATGAAATTAAAGGAGATCGTCAGCAGCGTCCTGTCTTCCAGACGTTCCAATTGGCTCCACGCGGGCGTGCTTTGTTGCCCTCGACGAGAGTGAGGAATGGAGGCGGTTTGACGGCGCTTCGCGCGCAGCAGCGATGTGAGGAATTTCGTTATAGGCATGGCGTGGTAATTCAGTATGAAGATGGGATCAGTATGAAAAGAGCCTGAGGTGCGATTCTGAATTAATTAACAAAGAATCAGCACCAACTGGAATCAGAGAGGTGATTGGAAAAAATGAGAGAGAATCAACAGAAGGATTGCACTTCGATCTGAATCAAGACTGTAGGAAATCCAGCGTGGTTTACAAGGTCGATATCAGCCTCCCGAAGCTCCCTTACCTGGGAGACAATTTATGTAAATGCTTTCAATACAAGATGTTCGACTGTTTTTATGTGCTAAAAAATAATTCAGGTGGGAAAGTGTTGCGATTTTCAAACCCCATTTAACATCAAGGGGAAAAGCTCATTAGTGTCATTCATGGCGTACAATTGGCTAGGAATGTGGTATAATTGAGTGAGATATACCATTGATTTGAATCGATTGAATCCGACGAAACACCTTGACTGTCATGCAGTTAAAGGAATAATTGATAATTCAGAATCAATGTAGAACGATTTGATTTCACCCGCCTCGCCCCATTCCCTCCCCCAACCACGAATACACGTGGTTCCCGCCAATTTGATTCGCCGACTGTGTCTCGCGACCCTGCGACTACTCATTGATACGTAGTTGCAACGTAGAAGCACTATCGGTGATAGGAGTCTGTTTCCTCATGCCTCGTCTTGGCTCGAATAAACCTGTTCCTCCCAGGCTGAAACTGACCGGTATCGCTGCGCAGTTGCTCGTCATGTTCCTCATGCTGTCGACCCTCGTTTATGGAGACGACGCAGCCACTCCGGAGCCCCAAAGCAAGCCGTCTGAATACGATCAGCTCCTCGCCAGAGGGGAAGCGATCTGGAAGAAAAGTTGCGTCGAATGTCATGGCGAAAATGGGGAAGGGGTCGAACTGATTTACGAAATGGCATTGGTTGGTGATGATACCGTCGGACAATTGACGGAAGTCATCGAAGGAACAATGCCCAAAGACGCTGCCGAAGATTGCGTCGGAGAAGATGCGGAAGCAGTGGCGGCTTGGATTCATCATTCGTTTTACAGTGAGGCGGCCCGTCTGCGCAACCGGCCAGCACAAATCAAACTCGTCCACCTAACTGCGAATCAGCTTCGGCAAAGTCTGGCAGATCTGTACGGTCAGTTCGGTGGGAACATACCGAAGGACGATAAGCGGGGAGTTCTGGCCGAGTACTTTGATGGCTCCAACAGAAATAAAGATAAGCTCAAAGTAAAACGCTTTGATCCTGTGATTAATTTCGACTGGGAAAACGATAGCCCCGGTGACGATATTCAATCAGAAGCGTTCTTCGTCCATTGGCGTGCGGGATTGAAAGTCGAAGAAACGGGCAAGTACGAGATTGTCGTGCGTTCCACCGCGGCGTTCAAGATGTACTTCGGCCGGTTCGGCAGGCTGTTTATCGACAACCATGTGCAGTCGGGCGACAAAACCGAGTTTCGTAAAACAATGACGTTGCTGGCTGGTCGAGTTTATCCACTGCAGATTGATCTATATCAGCGAAAACGAAAAACAGAACAACCACCGGTGAAGGTCAGCCTATCCTGGACTCCTCCGCATGGTACTGAAGAGGTCATCCCCAACCGGAATCTGGTACCGGTGATGCCACCGGCGACGTTTGCATTACAAACCAACCTCCCCCCTGATGATCGCAGTTACGGTTACGACCGTGGCCTGGCCGTTGATCGATCCTGGGATGAATCCACGACCTTGGCCGCCGCCGAATTTGCGTCCATTGTGGTTGATGAGCTCTGGCCCGATTACCAGAATCGACATAAAGAGGAGCCCAATGTAAATCGCGCCCGGTTGCGAGCCTTTATCACCGAACTTGCAGAAGTCGCCTTTCGCGGTCCGTTGAGCGATGAAGAACGGCAGTTTTATATTGACGAACAAATTGCCGCGACCGAAGACGACGCCCTCGCGATTCAACGTTGTCTGTTAACCATATTGAAGTCTCCTCGCTTTCTGTATCCCGATCTTGATCGCGATCGCTCTGTCAGTCAGCAGGCGGCCAACCGTCTGGCATTAACGTTGTTCGATTCGCTTCCCTCCGACACAGCTTTAAGAGAGGCAGTTACCAAGAACGAATTGGAGACGGAAGAACAGATTCGTACGATGGCGCAGCAGATGGTGAACGACTATCGCTGTGAAGGAAAAATGCTTGAGATGCTGTTCGAGTGGCTGAACCTGAGTCATCTCGGTGATATCGCCAAAGACAGTGAAAAGTTCCCGAACTTCGATCAGGCGCTCGTGGCAGATCTGAGGGCGTCACTGAAGGTGACCTTGGAAGATGCTGTCATTGACTCCGATAGCGATTTCCGACAGTTGTTCGATGCTGACTCTGTTTACACGAATAGACGCCTGGCCGAGTTTTATGGAGATGCATGGGCTTCGCCACAGTTTGCGATTGAAGATGCTGAAGCGGTCAAGGCGAATGCGTTATCAGATCCGAACAAGCCCGCACGGGCCGAACGACCACCTGCGAAATCGGCCGAAGATTATTTCGGTTTGATTCCTGTCAGTGACTTCGTGAAAACGGAGGCATCTGCCCCCTACAATCATGGCATCCTGTCTCATCCCTACCTGATGAGCGGTTTGGCCTATTCGGAGACGACTTCTCCCATTCACCGGGGCGTTTTTCTGATCCGGTATATGCTGGGACGCACTCTGAAACCGCCCAATGCGGCGTTTACCCCCCTCAGTCCAGATTTGCACCCCAACTTGACGACCCGCGAACGTGTGAATCTTCAGACTGGTTCGGAAACCTGCCAAGTTTGCCACGCAAAGATCAATCCCCTCGGTTTTACACTGGAGGGGTTTGATGCCGTTGGTCGATTCCGAGAAAAGGAAGGGGAAAACCTGGTCGATTCCACAGGAAGTTATATTGACCGAAATGGTGAAAATACGACTTTCAACGGAGCCGACGATCTGGCACAATATCTATCAGGGAGCGAAGACGCCCACCGCGCATTCGTTCACCGAACTTTTCAGCATTTCGTCAAACAGCCAATCGCCGCCTATGGCCCAAACCGGCTCGATGAATTGATGGAGAAATTCCGCAGCGAGAATTACGACCTTCGAAAACTGCTCGTCGAAATCGCCGTGATCGCCGCCCAGCCTACGACCTCAAATACACCCGCCTCGCGAGAACAAACGTCCTCGACCAGCTCGCCCAATTCCGCCCCCAATTAGCTTACCCTCAAATCAGCCTGCCTGAACAGCCCACCAAGTACAGGAGCACCATCAATGTCTCAATATCTTTCACGAAGAGATTTTCTCAAGAACACGGGACTCAGTGCGCTCGGGATTCATCTCGCAATGGGACTGCCAAGCCTGGCATCCGCCGCGACTGCCCCCGCGAATCGTAAACAACGCCTGATCTATGTCTTCAGCCCTAATGGAGTCATTCCGGATCATTTCTGGCCCGATACGTTGGGTAGCGAATTCGAATTAAAACGAATCCTCGAGCCGCTCAAACCGTTCAGAGATCAGACCATCACCATGCACGGTGTCTGTAATCAGATCCGAGGCGATGGCGACGGCCACATGCGCGGCATTGGTTGCCTGCTTACGGGAATTGAATTATTCCCAGGTGACATTCAAGGTGGTTCCGACACCCCCGCAGGTTGGTCGATGGGTGTTTCTGTCGATCAGTACCTGAAAGGGAAATTGCAGGCATCACCGGAAACCCAGACACGGTTTGGTTCACTCGAATTTGGTGTCATGGTTCCCGAGCGGGCCGATACCTGGACTCGTCTCTCCTATGGCGGACCGAACCAGCCCATGGCTCCGATCGATAATCCTTACCAGATGTTCGACAAGTTGTATGGGCAACAGAAAAACCGACAGATGCTCTCCAGTGTTCTGGACGGTCTGCAGGATGACTACCGTCGGTTGTCGACGATGGTTAGCACGGAAGATCGCCAGATGCTTGAAGAACATCTCGAGTTAACTCGTCAATTGGAGAAGGATCTGAAGGTGGAACTGAATGCTGGAAAGCAGAATGGTTCCGAGTCAGCCGATAACGTCGGCCACGCCGTTCCCACATTGCCCGCGAATGTGGAAGAACAGAACGACAACATGCCACTGATCACCAAAATGCAAATCGACCTTTTGGTAAACAGTTTTGCTGCTGACTTCGCTCGTGTCTCCACGTTCCAGATCACAAACAGTGTGGGACAACCGCGAATGAAGTGGTTGGATATCGAAGAAGGTCACCACACCCTGTCTCACGATCCTGATGAGAACGAAGACTCTTACGAGAAGCTGATCAAGATCAACACTTGGTACTGCGAGCAGGTCGCCTATCTGGCGAAACGTCTTTCCGAAACACCGGAACCGGGTGCCGATGGTTCCATGCTGGACAACACTACGATTGTCTGGACGAATGAACTAGGCAAAGGGAACAATCATACCCGTAATAACATCCCCTTTGTGATGGTGGGTGGTGGTTTGGGTTGGAAAACGGGCTTGGCTCACGACTTCAAGAAAGTCTCTCACAACCGGCTGCTCATGAGCTTCTGCGAAGCGATGGGACATCCCGTCGAGTCCTTCGGCAACCCGGACTTCTGCGGCGGCGGAGCCCTGACAGGACTGGTTTAATACCCAGGTAGGTTGCGATAATTAAAAAGAGCGGACCGGTTGCCAATGCGACCGAGTCCGCTTTTTTGTTCGTCAGTAAAAATTTAATTGACGGTGAAACAGGCCAATCTTAATTCCCGTCCCCAGCCAATCCCCAGATTTCTCGTGACAGCCTTGTGGCATAATCGTCCGTCATCCCACTGACGTAATCCATGACTTGTGATAACCACCAGCTATAAGGCTGTTGCAGGTTCTCTTCGACGTACTTCTGTCCCCAAGTCAATTCGAGTGTTCGTTTAGAGAGAAAATGAACATCAGCGTAGGTGTCAGAATCCGCGATGGACTGAATCGTTTTCACCATCGCTGTTAGTATTCGGTCCAGGACATGGTACGCGCCCAGCTCGGTTGTGATCTTTTTGCGATGGGCGAAAATCGAATTGTAGATTGTGCTCACTTCGTTTAACTGCTCTGTGCACTCCGAGCCCAGTGATGACTTAAGATCATCGACCCGCTCACCATTCATGATCGCATCGAAATCATTTTCAAACACTTCCCAAAATTGGTCCATGAGACTCTTGATCGCCTGCCCACGCAACTGGGGGAGAGACATCCATTTTATTTCCGGATTTCGGGCGATACGTAGAAACAACTCATGGACTTGATCGTATTTGCAGATGCCCATTTCCACTGCGTCTTCCGGATCGATGATGCGATAACAAATGTCATCTGCTGCTTCCGTTAAAAACGAGAGTGGATGGCGACACCATTGGTTCTCTTCCGTGACTAAACCCAGCTCGTCCGACATTCTATGGAAGATATCGAACTCGGTGCTGTAAACATTATGTTTCCGCTTGCGTACTGCTCTGGGATCGGAAGAGGCCCAGGGGTATTTAACCGCCGCACTTAAAGACGCATAAGTCAGACGCAGGTAACCGGGCATCGGATTATCGCGCCGGGAGGCGAGCCGAAAACCTTGAGCGTTCCCTTCAAAGTTCAGCCAGTCCAGTTTGCAGTCTTCACGTATTTGCGGATTTGAGAACCGCCCCTCGGGGATTAGAAACTCCAGATGATCTTTGGCCCAGTCTCTGATGACTTCTTCGCCCGCATGCCCAAACGGGGGATTCCCCAAGTCATGAATGAGGCATGCCGACTGTAGGATCCAGGGTAAATTGGAAATGTCCGATTCACTGAGGTCACTTCGTTTGGCAGCAAGGTTGGCTACCCGCGATGCGAACGATCGTCCCACGCTCGAAACCTCAATGGAATGCGTCAGACGATTATGAATGTGATCGTTGCTGGCCATCGGGTGAACTTGCGTTTTCCGCGCCAACCGACGAAACGGAGACGAAAATACGATCCGGTCATAATCCTGTTCGAACGGCGTCCGTTCATCTTCTTTCGCGACGTACGGTTTCGCGATCTTCGATGGGGAGGAATCGGGTCGAGGCACTCGTTCGGGGGACAGCAGCTTTTTCCAACTCAGCTTGTGGGGCATCAGGCGGGATTTCTTATCGAGTAGGCAAATCAGGGTGCGGCAGTTTCTTCCGTCAGTTCAATATGTTCAGGAACGTCGTCCATTCCCCAATACTGGTGCTCAATTTTAGATTGGTGCACCTTCACGATGCGAAAACCGGAAGGGTCTTTACCCAGCGGTCGACCAACCGGCCCCGTCGTGATCATTTCCATCTCCCCCGCCACGCCATAAGAATTACGATGGTAATGACCAGCAAAGACAGCACGGACCCTTGCCTGCTTCAATTGATTCACCAACGGCGTTCTTCGCTCGAGTGGAATATTGAAGTACTGATCCGGTTCATCTTCCCGCTTAAGGAAAAGGGGGTGATGCTGAAATACAAAGATATGTTGTGCCTTGCCCTCATTCGCCCGCTCGAGTTGCTGGCCCAGCCAGGTTTGTTGAGCCGCAAGCACTTCCGGGGCACCCGTTGGATCTTTAAGCACGCTGGAATTCAAAACGATGTTGTAGACGCCTCCCACCCAGAACGAAAAATAGTCATCGCCAAAGTTTTCCTTGTAGGTAGCGATGCTTTTGGGCGTCGGTCGATTTCCAAGATCGTGATTCCCGCAAACACAAACGAGTGGAATCTCTGGGTCTACCTTAGAGAAATCCTGATGATACTGAGCAACCTGAGCCTGGTAACGGTCTTGATCGGGAGTGGCATTAGTCAGGTCGCCACAGACGATCACAAATCGAGGCCGAAGCCGATTGATATGCTCGACCGCCTGCTGTACGAGAGCCTCCTCCTGCTCGAACCCTTTATTACCAGTAAACATACCGTACTGCGTATCGGCCATCTGCATAAAGAAGAACGGTTCCTGCCAGCTCTGTTCTTCCTGAGTATCAAAGAACCTGAAGGTACGGTCGTTAGCCTGCAAGAATCGCTCATCTACCTTGGCAGAAGAGTCTTCTGCGGTGAGTGTATTCGCAAATCCTATAATTATGGCGGCCAAAAGCAGACAGGTTGTGAAGTAGATTTTCATGAAAATGATGTTCGTTTAGAGCTAAAAAGAAGTCAGGCAAAAATCAATTGATCGGGTTCAATCCGTGAAAAAAGTTGAACACAGTATAATCTAGTCCCATCCCTGAATTCTACGCTACGACTTGCGGGCCTGAGATGATTGCGATCAATGAGATTAGGTCACAGCTACTCCGTCAAGTAGGACGAGAATCTATATGTACCAGCTTAGTTGACTCCTCAATTCGTGCAATGCTTCCTTCAGGTGAACCGTTTTCTTCTTGCAGATTGCTTAACGTAACCCTGCCCTCTATAATAAGCTAATTCGCCTATTCTCTTTAATCAGGGAACGGCTAGAGGGTGATGCGATGCATTCACCTATTATCTGGCAAAGGGTGAGTCGGTTATCTGGCAAAGGGTGAGTCGGTTTTTATCGAGTAGGTTGCTTTCGAAGCCAAGTTTCCCTTGGCGTGGCCCTGCTGATGAAAAACCGCTTCGATCTGATCCACTTCTATGGTCTTGCAGCCTATTGCTTCAGGAAAGAGTTCCCCAGGAAGCGGCGCCCGTTCTGCCACACGCCAGCGAAGCGCGGGCGACTCCAATTGCCACCGCCGAGGAGACTGGGGGCATGCGTGTGATTACCAACCCCAGTAGTGGCGAGATCGAAACGCATCTGCTTTCCAACGATCATTATCATGTCGTCGTCAGCAGCGCCGGAGGAGGCTTCAGCCGCTGGGGAGGCGTAGCCATTACTCGGTGGCGGGAAGATGTCACTCGCGATAATCATGGAATCTTCTGCTACATACGCGATCTTGAAAACGATGTGGTGTGGTCAAACACATTCCAACCGAAGAAGACAATAGGAAGTGGCTATGAAGCCATTTTCACGCAATCACGGGCCGAGTATCGGCGGATTGATAACCAGATCGAGACCTACACGCAGATCAGTGTTTCTCCGGAAGACGATATCGAACTACGCAGAATCGCACTGACGAATCGATCCGAAGAACCGCGCCATCTGGAGTTAACAAGTTACGCCGAGGTTGTGCTGGAAGCGTAGGCACAGGATGAAGCCCATCCGGAATTCAGTAATCTCTTTGTACAAACGGAGCTTGTCCCAAACCATCAGGCCATCTATTGCACGCGGCGACCACGTTCCCGAGAGGAGCAACCTCCCTGGCTGATGCATATGGTTACGGTCCGGGGAGAGATAACGGAACCCACTTCTTATGAGGCCGACCGTTCGTTATTCATTGGTCGGCAACGTACATTGCAAAATCCTATCGTATGTGGAAAGAAAGGGCCGCTATCCAATTCAGAAGGCTCCGTTCTTGATCCGATTGTCAGCGTGCCCCAGACCGTCCCGCTTCAATGTCCTGTCAGACGTTTCTGAAAGCCCTTTGGAAGCGATCTTCGACGTTGATTTCACCACGGTAGAAGTCTGGACGAGGTCCGGTCTGACGACGTTCTATGTCATGGTGTTGATGAAATTGAAATCAAGGCAAGTCGAGATCGCGTGGATTACAACGAACCCCAACAGACAATGGATAACTCAGATCGCAAGGGACCTCACCGGCGACGATGGTTTCCTCGAAAACGCGTCTCACCTGATTCTTGATCGTGGTACCAGCTTTCAACCACTGCGTTCGTTTCTGAAGGAACAGAGCGATGTTGAACCGTTGCTGCTTCCGCCAAAGAGTCCCAACATGAATGCACATCTCGAACGATTCATGAGAAGTCTGAAATCGGAATGCCTGAATAAGATGATCTTCTTCGGCAAACATTCCCTCGAGCGAGCATTGCGGGAATACGTTGCCCATTACCATTCCGAACGGAATCACCAGGGACTCGGCAATCAGTTGATTGATCCTGATGAAGACGTTGGATGTGTCGCCGGTAAGCTTGAATGCTGCGAACGTCTCGGTGGGTTGCTCAAGTATTACTATCGCGACGCGGCTTGAAACAGGCTCGAATAGATGTCGGTCCTCGTGTTATAATTCCGCGCTACCGTTGCGCTCTGAAGTACGATTTTGCCTCAAATCCGACAATCAGCTACGAGCTGTAAAACCAATCTCGTTCGAAATCCGACGCTCGTCAGCAACATAACCACTTGAAATCAGTGGTTTTCAACGTCGGTGGAATATTTTTACGTTACGGAGTTCTAAAATCCACTTTCGCTTATCTCATACCGCCTATGTGAGTCATTCTTCGACTGCAATTATTACGACTTAGGAAAATAAGGTTCGTACTTTTTCCATACTCTCAATAAATCTTTATACTCTGCAGAATCTATACCATAATCATCTGCCCAATAATCGAAGTACAATATTCTTGCAGTATCGACGGTACCTCGCCATGAATCTCTAACAAATGATTCCTTGCCAAAGATAATAGTAAAGCGATTTGAATCTGGTTTGAAGAAAAATCCCATATCAAATTTACCAACTAGAAGATTGTAAATAGGATTCTCAAATATTGTTTGAATAAAGACGTCTCTTTTAGAGATTCTGGTCTGATAACCAATACGCTTCTTATTTCCATCAGTTATCAATACATCAATCTTTTTCCCAATCCCAAAAGATTCTGCCAACCACTCTGCTTCGAGCGGGTTAAGCAGGTTTGGGATTACTAGAGCCTTATAATCCCTGAACTCAAGTGCATTTGGTGATATCTCTAAGAAGTCGTCGAAAAGTTCGTTGTAAAGACGGGCGTCATTAGGGTCTTCGTGTTTAGTATCCATAGTCAGTTCCTTTTGTCGATATGCATATTAAAAATGTGCGTCCTCCGTAAAGAATTATCTCGAAATCCGAAATCGGTCGCACTTACTTTTTAATTCTCCGAATTCAATCAATAGAGTTGTTAGTCATCATACCTCACTTCAAATCCTCGACCGTTTGGACGCCGGATCTCAAGAGTAACACGCTTGTCGCTGCTGAAACTTCTTATAGTTATCATTTCACCTGAAGGTAAGGTGCCTGTACTAAGATAACCTTTATCAAGCACTACCTCTTGCACTCCCTCTGGCGCAAAAGAGTCGAAGTCAGCCTTTCCTTGATTCATTCCACGCCCGTCATTTCTGAGTCGTTGTGTTGTTCTACCATTCGTCGGTCGTCCGGGGCGAGTGTTTTGATTTATCCATTCTAAAACTGTCAGTCGATGTATGGTTTCAACTACCGGTGGTTCGCTTGGCGGTGGTTCATTTACCAAAGGCCTTCCAGCTAAAGGCTCGTTAAATGATCGAATACTCTTAGCAGCCCGTTGAATTTCTCCCTACGGGCCGGAATTCTCAATTGATATCTTCTCTCTCATCGAATTCAATCGCAATGGTTAACGGAGGAACGACATGTCACTTGGCAAACGCGAGCACGAACGACAGGAATCACTCTGGGTTGAGACACGCAAGCTGACGACGCCCGGGCATCATTTCTATATCCGGCTCAACAAGTTGCTGCTTAAGCCGGGTTTGATGCATTTCTCGAAGAGTTATGCGCTCCCTACTATCACGATCCCTACTATCACGAACGGGGACGCAAGTCGATTCCTCCCGGCGTTTACTTCCGCATGCTGATGGTGGGTACTTCGAAGGGATCGACTCCCAACGCGGCATCGCCTGGCAGTGTGCCGATTCGCTTTCTTTGCGGTAGTTTCTGGGCCTTCCGCTCGAGCAACAGCCGCCCGATCACAGCAGCCTGACCCGCATCCGCTACCGGTTTCCAACACGATTATACGAACAGGTTTTTCAGTTCCTCCTCGAGATCATCGGTCAGCACGACCTGCTCTCCGGCCAGACGGTTGGTGTTGATTCAACCACGCTCGAAGCGAACGCCGCGATGAAGTCGATCGTCCGCAAGGACTAGGGCGAAGACTGGAATGCCTACGTCACCGGATTGATGCGGGAGGCAGGCGTGATCAGATCGAATAAGAATACTCAATCTTACTTTACATTTCATCAGGAAGTCATCGTGTTGTTTTTAAACAACACATCGAGAAAACGTCTCATATTTGAACAATTCACAGACGATTTCCTGTGATCGAACATCAACAGAATCTATTCCGATGTTCGTATCCCGAAAAACGGTAAGTAGTCTATTTGTTGTTGCTTGCATATTCAGATTTCGAGATCAATAATAAAAAGACACACACTGAAGCGGCTGGATTTTTCTTCTGAATTCACTTGGGCTGCAGCCGTTTTGGTCCCTGGAATACATGAATCACACTGATTTTATACAGTGTTCTTTACTGTGATTCATGACAGGATTTCGGGGCGACTGTCGGCATCGATTCTAAATCTGATTTCAATCATCGCCGGTGAAATGGACTTCTGAACTAGTTGTGTTTTTGTTGAGACTGAAATTCCTGACTATCCACACTACCCTCTACTAGTCGAAGTCCTCTTAGATCCCCATTGCCTAACAGAATCGAATTGGGACCTCCATTCCACGCTGATCTCCAATGGAGATTTATAATTCAGGATTTCGACTCTATTAATAACGCCACAAACGAGAAAAGCCAATTACGGGCATGTTTGAGGCTAGCACTTTAAGGAGTTCTTAAGATGAAACGTCGTGAAATGCTTGCTGGAATCGGTGCGTCTGTTCTATTAGCAGGAGGACTAGCTGCTCAAGAGAACGACGACAAGAAGAAAGCGGTCGAATACCTGTTTGTTCAGAAATCAGAAACAGTTTCGCTGAAAGACGATGTCCTTACGCTTGGCAAAGTCGACCCGTCTACACTTTTCTTCAGCGATCGCCCAGATCGAATTGTGGGACAAGCTCCTACAGCCAAAGTTATCGATCACTGGGGGGTGGGAAATGACAACTTCGAAGCAGATCCTCCCAATGCGACACTGTCCATTGCTGGAGAGAAAGAACCGACTTTGCTGGTCGTCGTCTTAATGGCCCCACGTTTCGAAGGGGAAAACCTGGTATACGACGTGAAAGTCCTCGAAGGGGACAAAACGATCGAAGGGGAAGAATGCTCGTTGTTCATTGATATCATCGGAATGCCCCGGACTCCGTTCTCTTATGCAGGTGCAGCCCGACGAGGCGTCAGAAGAAGCATTTATCGCTACTAAACCACTTTCGAAACCGAATTCCCAACTTAAATAGATAAACCCTCCTTCAGGAAGTCGATATGCGGGCATCGACCTTCTCGGAGGAGCTTAGAATGAGCAATGCTCGCCTTTTCTAAAGGGGAATTCGTACGCAATCTGATCTCTGGCCATGCCAGTCCTCTTCACATGAGGACTGGCTTCGCCATGAGCGAGGAGTGGTATTTGTTCCTTATTTCTGTCGTTGATCCGGGCATGTCGCGACCGTACTAACTGATATTGTTAGACAATATGCGCTTCATTCCTTGAAAGCCGAGACATTCATGAGCCATGCAATTAGCGGCGTCCTCATTCACTTGATGATTCAAGTCTTCGTAATTCTGCGTGTTTTGACTCGTCCTCATCGTGATCCTTCTTCACGAATCGCCTGGATCGCAGTAATCGCATCTCTTCCCGTTTTGGGAATACTGCTCTATCTCTTGTTTGGTGAAACCAGCATCGGACGGAGTCGTATAAAAAGACTTCAACAGGTTTTCAAAGAACTACCAGAAACAGCGAGTCTGCGTTTAAGTTCAACGGAACAGCACCACAAGTCGGTGCCGGAACAGTATCGGCACTTGTTCAGCACGGGCCGCTCTATAAGTGGGTTTGAAAACATTGGGGGTAACACTGCTAGCCTGATGGCAGATTCGAACTCGACGATCGACGCGATGATTGCCGATATCGATGAGGCACAGGACCATGTCCATTTATTGTTCTACATCTGGCTGGGGGATCACAATGGAACCAGAATGGTCGAAGCATTGAAACGAGCCGCCAGTCGTGGTGTGATTTGTCGAGCTATCGCCGACGACCTGGGATCTCGCAAAATGATTCACTCTCCACTTTGGAAAGATTTGGAAGCAGCGGGAGTGAAATTGGCTCGGGCATTGCCGATTGGGAATCCGCTCACGCGTCCTTTACATGGTCGAATCGATCTTCGAAATCATCGCAAGATTCTGATCATCGACGGGCGAGTTACCTACTGTGGAAGCCAAAACTGCGCGGACCCGGAATTCCTTGTGAAGGCAAAGTATGCCCCCTGGGTGGATATTATGATTCGACTGGAAGGTCCAGTCGTTCAGCAGAATCAATACTTATTTATTAGCGACTGGATGAGTTCAACGAGTGACGATATTGGACATCTTATCAAACAGGATTTGCCTGCACCGCAAGAAGGTTTTCCCGCTCAAGTGATAGGAACGGGCCCAACGGTCAGGTTTTCAGCCATGCCTGAAATGTTTGAATCGTTATTTCACGCCGCTCGCCAGGAATTAATCATCTCCACTCCTTATTTTGTGCCAGACGAGTCCATGCTCAGCGCCCTATGTGCGGCAGCTTGGCGAGGGGTTAACACGACTCTCATCGTGCCGGCCCGGAACGACTCCTGGATTGTTGCCGCAGCAAGTCGCAGCTATTACGCCGATCTCTTGAAAGCAGGGGTCCACATCCATGAATTCCAAGGCGGTTTATTGCACGCGAAAACCTTAACCATGGACGGCGAAGTAGGGTTAATTGGATCTGCTAACATGGATCGGCGCAGTTTCGATCTGAACTTCGAAAACAACATCCTGTTTTATGATCACGATCTCACATCCCAAATACGATCTCGACAGCAAGCATATATTTCCAGTTCTCAATTAGTCTCACTCGAAAGCGTTCAGGCATGGTCACTGACGACACGCCTTTGGAACAACATCTGGGCAACTATGAGCCCTGTTCTCTAATACATTTGAATGAAACAGTCACCAGAATCCTCCTCTCTTTTTTAAGCACTTTGAATCAGGAGTTTACAATGAAAAGCGGCTTCCGACCCAATGCGAATAAGGCCCGTGTATCGCTGTTGTCGATCGCGGTCCTGTTACTGAGCGGTCTCTCAAGTCAGGCTCAGACATCCTCTCCCCCACCTGCTGGCTCACCAGGAGCAACGCGTTCCATCGACGGTAAACAGTTACCCGCTCCCGATCTTAAATTTGGTGGCACGATTAAGAATGACGCTTTGAGTTCTAAAGCGTGGTGGGCGCCAGAAATTGTTCCGCCGAAAGATGCTCCTAATGTGTTATTGATCATCACGGATGATGCCGGATTCGGCGTACCCAGTACCTTTGGCGGTGTGATTCCAACACCAGCAATGGATCGTATCGCAAACGAGGGTCTGCGATATAACAACATTCATTCAACAGCACTTTGCTCCCCTACGCGTGCCGCTCTCATTACGGGGCGAAACCATCATTCCGTGGGATTTGGTGTCATTTCAGAACAGTCAACCGGTTTCCCTGGCTATAACAGCCTGATACCGGAAGACAAAGCGACCATTGGACGAATTCTACTCGACAACGGCTATGCCACTTCGTGGTTTGGCAAGGATCATAATACACCCGCCTTTGCCGCCAGTCAGGTTGGTCCGTTCGACCAATGGCCGACGGGGATGGGTTTTGAATACTTTTATGGATTCGTGGGTGGGGATGCGAACCAATGGGAACCGAATCTGTTCCGGAACACGACTCAGATTTACCCATTCGAAGGCAAACCTGAATGGAATCTGGTAACCGGAATGGCGGATGACGCCATCAAACATATGAATATGCTCAATCAAGTCAGTCCTGATAAGCCTTTCTTTGTGAAATATGCACCGGGAGCCACACACGCGCCTCACCATCCCACGAAGGAATGGGTGAAAAAGATTTCAGACATGCACTTGTTCGACAAAGGTTGGAACAAGGTCCGCGAGCAGATTTTTCAGAATCAGAAGAAACTCGGGGTCATTCCGCAAGACACCGAGATGGAACCCTGGCCGACAGACGTCCTCAAGAACTGGGATGATTGTACGCCTGAGGAACAAAAGCTATTCATCAAACAGGCTGAAGTATTTGCTGCCTTTGCCGCCTATAACGACCATGAAATTGGTCGCGTGATTCAAACCGTCGAAGACATGGGAAAACTTGATGACACCCTCATCATTTACATTAACGGCGATAACGGCACGAGTGCGGAAGGTGGACCTCTGGGAACACCCAACGAAGTCGCCTTCTTTAATGGTATCAACATGATGCCGGTCGAAGAGCAAATGAAGTGGTATGACGTATGGGGAACTGAAGAGACTTATAATCATATGTCTGCAGGATGGTCCTGGGCCTTCGACACCCCATTTTCCTGGTTCAAACAGAATGCTTCCAAGCTGGGTGGCATTCGTCAGAACATGGCGATTTCGTGGCCTGCAAAGATTAAAGATAAAGGTGGCCTGCGAGAACAATTCTGTCATGTGATCGATATCGTCCCCACGATACTTGAAGCTGCTGGAATTACGGCCCCCGAGACGGTTGATGGCATTCCACAGTCACCAATCGAAGGAACCAGCCTGGCGTACACCTTTAGCAAAGAGGGCGCCGATGCACCGTCACAGCACAAGATTCAATATTTTGAAATGTTCGGTCAGTGGGCTCTTTATAATGATGGCTGGCTGCTCAGCACCAAAGTCAACCGCGCACCATGGGAAGCCTTTGGAGTTGCGAACCCGGATCCACTGAATAACCAGGTACTGGAGCTTTATAACCTGACGACTGATTTCAGTCAGTCCAAGAATATTGCAGACCAGCATCCTGACAAACTCAAAGAGATGAAAGCCTTGTTCATCGAAGAAGCCCAGAAGTATCAGGTCTTCCCGTTGGATGCCTCAGTCGCTGCACGTATTGTTGCCCCTCGTCCTAATATCACAGCCGGGCGATCTGAGTTTGTTTATACGCTCCCCATGACTGGACTTCCCCAGGGCGACTCCCCCTTCATCCTGAACAGTTCTTACAATATCAAGGCCGATATCACAGTTCCTGAAGGAGGAGCCGAGGGAATGATCCTGACTTCAGGAGGCCGTTTCGCCGGTTATGGTTTATATCTTCTCAAGGGGAAACCTGTATTTCTGTGGAATCTTCTTGATCTAAAACGAATTAAATGGGAAGGCGACAAGGAGCTCGAACCGGGTCAGCATACGATTGAGTTCGACTTCAAATATGATGGATTGGGAGATGGCACGCTCGCTTATAATAATATGAGTGGCTTGGGACGGGGTGGAACGGGAACATTCAAAGTCGACGGAAAAGTGATGACCGTGATTACGATGGAGAAAACGCTCCCCATGATTCTGCAATGGGATGAAAGCTTTGACATCGGCTCGGATACACTCACGGGTGTCAATGACGCCGATTACAAGCCCCCCTTCCCTCTCACGGCCCAGCTCAACAAGTTGACCATCAATATTGACCGACCGCAACTGAGTGAAGCGGACATCAAGAAATTGGAAGACGCTCAGCGTAATAACAAATCGAGCGAATAGGCGTGAAGGTGTCGCCCTCCGTAGTAGCGAGAATTCGCCAACACGAAGGGCCAATAGTACACGCTAACGAAGTCCATTATAACTCGTCCTCGCCATGCGAGATGCCAACGACGTTGGTAATTACCGCATGGCGGGGCCCTTTAAGGGGAGAGCTTCATTCTCAGACAGGTATTCGAAAAAAGGATTCAGCAACAATGACGACAACGTCGTCCACTAACCCATCACGTTATTCGGCGTTTCAGTTTTTGATCTGCTTCGTGTTGTTTCTATGTGTTTCACCAGTATTTGACAGCTTTCCCCAGGGACACCTGATCGAAACGGTGCTATTAACGCTCGTACTGATTTCAGCGATCCCAGCTATTGGTGGTGACAGTCGCACTTTGATGACTGCCAGTCTTCTAGCAACTCCTGTACTTGTCGGCAAGTGGTTACATCACCTCTTCCCAGATACAGTACCTATGATCCCGTTCCTGCTTTCGGGGATCATATTCGCTACGTTTATTGTTATCCACCACCTCAAGTTTGTCCTTCGGGCACGAGAGGTAGATACTCACGTCCTGAGTGCCGGTATATCGACGTTCTTATTGATAGGCCTCCTCTGGGGGTTCTGCTACCTGCTTCTGGATAACATCTATCCCAACTCTTTTTCAATCGAAGCGAATCTGCACCCGACTCATCAGTTGACTGGTTTCGTAGCGATCTACTTCAGTCTGGGAACACTCAGCGGACTGGGTATGAATGACGTTGCCCCCGCCTCAAACTTCGCAAAAATGCTGTCACTGTTAGAGTCAATGGTTTCTGTATTTTACCTTGCGATCTTAATCTCTCGCTTGGTTTCGATGCATATGGAGCGGGCCGCAGCAGATGAGTGAACTGAGAACTTGTTTTCGATATCTGGCCAGCATGTGGGTCTTATACCCACAAAGAATTAGTTCTCCAAAACAGATTGACACATCAAACCAAACCAAGAACAACTTGTTCGAGGTCGTTGGCATCACTACCATTCCCATTGGCTATTGGATGACGAAAGTCTCATTAGAAGGGATCCCATTCAATTCCATTCAATACATCAGCCATGAAATGGAGAGGCAAGGCAGTCAGTGACGTTCATTCCAGCCAATAGTCTATACCGTTGCCATTCCGCATCGCCGGCTCCAACTTCTTGATATGGAAATGCTTCATAGAAAGGGGCGAAACCCAGCAGAAGCATCCTTACCGCCGATAGCATTCTCCGTTGTCACCGCGAACAGCTTGACCGGAAATGGGACTATTTGTCTAAAAAAGACGCGTCGGTCGACTACGCATTCCACAGGAAATCGTTGAATAAATCTTGAGGTTTGCGAAAGAGAACTAGACGCGGGGAGCTGGTCGAATTCAAGGAGCGTTGGCAAGCTTCGGTTGTTGTGTCATTGACACGTCGGTGAGATGAAGACGACTGCCATCGACCCCGTACCGTAAAAAAACTCAGCCGAACTTCAAACACTACAAATTAAGGCATCTGCGAGACACCACCGCCATGACTTCTCAGACGAGTTGGCAACAACGCTCGCCGCTACATTCGGTACAATCGTTGTCTTCAGTCGTGAAGACTGTCAGCGATACACTTTTCGCGAGTGCTACGGCTCAGAGAATGGCTATAGTTCCAAAGTAACCCTCCCCTGCACTTTGGTAACTGATTAGATGGAATTAGTGATGCAGCCTTGGCACCTGCTGGTATTCGCGTTGGTAAGTTGGGTGAATCGCGAACAACAACTGACGATTGAATACCTTAAGACCGGAAATAGCATCTTCCGGGAAATGGTCGGCAAGAAACGCATCCTGCTCACTGACGAGCAGCGTCGCCGCTTGGCAGTCAAAGGAAAGCAGCTTGGTCGAAAGTTGCTAAGTGAACTCAGCGCGATCTTCACCCCCGTATCGTAAAAAAACTCAACCGAACTTCAAACACTATAAGTTAAGGCGTCTGCGAAACACCAACGGCCTTGATTCTCAGACGAGTTGGCAACAACTCTCGCCGCTACATTCAGTGCAATCGTTGTCTCCGGTCGTGGAGACTGGCAGCGATATTCGTTTCGGGAGTGCTAAGACTCAGAGAATGGCTATAGTTCCAAAGTAACCCTCCCCTGCACTTTGGTAACTGATTAGATGGAAATGGTGATGCAGCCCTGGCACCTGCTCGTCTACGCTCTGACAAGTTGGGGGAATCGCGAACAGCAATTGGCGATTGAATACCTCAAGACCGAAAATAGTATCCTCCGCGATAAACTTGGTAAGAAACGGGTCCTGCTGAATGACAATGAACGTCGCCGCTTGGCAGTCAAAGGAAAACAGCTTGGTCGGAAGTTACTGAGTGAACTCGGCGCGATCTTCACTCCCGATACCATTCTCCGCTGGCACCGGGAGTTGATTTCCCGAAAATGGAATTACACTTCAAATAAACCTCGTGTTGGTCGACCTCGTATTCGACAGGTGATCGTTGAACAGATCCAGCGGTTCGCGAAAGAGAACCCCACGTGGGGAGCCGATCGAATTCAGGGGGCTTTGTCCAATGTTGGGTTTCACATCACCGACACGACTGTCAGGAATGTGCTCAAGTCGAACGGTATTGAGCCTGCCCCCGACCGTCCCACTTCAATGTCCTGGGAGACGTTCCTTAAAGCCCACTGGGAAGCGATCTTCGCCGTCGATTTCACCACGGTAGAAGTGTGGACTAAAACGGGTCTGACGACGTTCTACGTCATGGTGGTGATGGAGTTGAAGTCACGACGCGTTGAGATCGCAGGCATTACTACCAACCCGAATAAACAATGGGTGACACAAGTTGGACGCAATCTGACGGGTAGTGACGGTTTCCTGGAGAGCGCGACGCATTTGATTCTTGATTGTGATACCAGCTTTCAAACCACTACGAGGTTTTCTAAACAATCAGAGCGACGTTGAACCGGTACTGCTACCGCCGAAAAGTCCGAACATGAATGCGTATCTCGAACGATTCATGAGAAGTCTGAAATCGGAGTACCTGAACAAGATAATCTTTTTCGGTCAGCACTCACTTGAACGAGCCCTGAAAGAATACGTCGCTCACTACCATTCCGAGCGGCACCATCAGGGACTCGACAATCCGTTGATTAAACCTGGTGATGGCGTCGGATGTGTCGCTGGCAAGATCAAATGCCGCGAACGCCTCGGTGGGCTCCTCAAGTATTACTACCGCTGCGCTCGGAAGGTCATTTTCGCATCGATTCCGATCACAATCCTCAGGTCGCGAAATGAATCTCGTTCGAGATCCTTCGCTCTTCAGCAACACAACCGCTTGGAATCACTCGGTTTCAACGTCGGCTGAATACTTTTACGATACGGGAATAACGCGTGAGAATTGTGTCCTGCGAGCGATGCAGTTTCAAACAGCGTCGCGATAGTAATACTTGAGCAGCCCACCGCACCAAGCGAAATTACTTAGGCGACTATTTCAACCGCCTTCGCTGATTGAGATATTCAATATCTAACGGCTTTGCATCCTCGGCTTATACCCGTATCGTAAATTTATTCAGCCGATGTTGAAACCGAGTGATTTCAAGTGGTTGTGTTGCTTACCAGCGACGGATCTCGAACGAGTTTCGTTTCATGACCTGAGAATTGTGATCGGAATTGGCGTGAAAAGGGACTTCCGAGCGCAGCGGTAGCGGAGAATAACGCACGAGAATTGCGGCCTGCGAGCGACGTCGTGTCACGCAGCGTCGCGGTAGTAATACTTGAGCAGACCACCGAGACGTTCGCGGCATTCAACCTTACCGGCGACGCATCCGACTTCTTCATCAGGTTCAATCAACTGATTGTCGAGTCCCTGATGGTTCCGCTCGGAATGGTAATGTACAACGTAATCCTTGAGTGACCGTTCGAGTGAAGGATGACCGAAGAAGATCATCTTGTTCAGGCATTCCGTTTTCAGACTTCTCATGAATCGTTCGAGATACGCATTCATGTTCGGACTCTTCGGCGGAAGCAGCACCGGTTCGATTTCAGTCTGGTTCTTCAGGAAAGAACGCAGCGGCTGGAAACAAGTATCGCGATCAAGGATCAGATGAGACGCGCATTCGAGGAAACCATCGTCGCCAGTCAGGTTGCGTGCAACTTGAGTTATCCATTGTCTGTTTGGATTCGTCGTAATCCCCGCGATCTCTACGCGTCGTGATTTCAATTCCATCACTACCATGACGTAGAACGTGGTCAGACCGGTCTTCGTCCAGACTTCTACCGTGGTGAAATCAACGGCGAATATCGCTTCCTAATGAGCTTTCAGAAACGTCTGCCAGGACATTGAAGCGGGACGGTCTGGGGCAGGCTCGATCCCATTGGCCTTCAGCACATTCCGCACGGTGGTATCGGTGACGTGAAAACCAACGTTGGACAACGCACCCTGAATTCGATCGGCTCCCCATGTGGGATTCTCTTGCGCGAACCTCAGAATCTGTTCGACGATCTCCTGTCGAATACGAGGTCGACCAACTTGTTTCTTCTCCGACGAGTAATCCCATTTACGGGCAATCAACTCCCGGTGCCAACGCAAAATGGTATCGGGAGTGAAGATCGCGCCGAGTTCACTCAGTAACTTCCTACCAAGCTGCTTTCCTTTGACCGCCAGGCGACGACGCTCGTTATCGTTCAGCTGGACCCGTTTCTTGCCGACCTTTTCCCGTAGGATGCTATTTTCAGTCTTGAGGTATTCAATCGCCAATTGCTGTTCACGATTCACCCAACTTGCCAGAGCAAAGAAAAGAATGTGCCAGGGCTGCATGAGGGAATTCATGGGAACAGTTCCATACGAGAAAGGGAGGTCATATTGGAACTATAGCCACTCTCTGAGCCGTAGCTCTAAAGAATCGCATATCGCTGTCAGTCTCCACGACCGGATGCAATGGTTGTGCTGATTGCACTGACGTCCAACGTCAGAAGCTCGTCCGAGAGCAGGGGTAGCCAGTCTCTCTCAGATACCTTAATTTGTAGAGTCTTAAGTTCGGATGAGTTTTTTTACGGTACGGGGGTGAAGATCGCGCTGAGTTCACTTAGCAACTTTCGACCAAGCTGCTTTCCTTTGACTGCCAAGCGGCGACGCTGCTCGTCAGTGAGCAGGATGCGTTTCTTACCGATTTTTTCGCGGAGGATACTATTTTCGGTCTTGAGGTACTCAATCGCCAGTTGCTGCTCGCGATTCATCCAACTTGCCAGAGCGTAGACGAGCAGGTGCCAGGGCTGCATCACCATTTCCATCTAATCAGTTACCAAAGTGCAGGGGAGGGTTACTTTGGAACTATAGCCATTCTCTGAGTCTTAGCACTCCCGAAACGAATATCGCTGCCAGTCTCCACGACCGGAGACAACGATTGCACTGAATGTAGCGGCGAGAGTTGTTGCCAACTCGTCTGAGAATCAAGGCCGTTGGTGTCTCGCAGACGCCTTAATTTATAGTGTTTGAAGTTCGGTTGAGTTTTTTTACGATACGAGGTCAGTTTCAGTTCGTCCAAGATTAGGAGCAGTTCATGTCTGACAGACACTGTATATTGCAGTGTTTTCACGTTGGGCTGAGTTTTTTACGGTATGGGAGTCAGTCTCTCACAGCCACCGTAATTTGTAGTGTTATTATATAGGGTACGCGATTCGATTAATTACTCGATTCAAGCATGTCATGAATCCTTCACTTTTTCCGCAAGTTGTTTTCCAACAAGACGACCACTTGTGAGAGCCCAGGCAATGTGCAAGCCATGTCCCCAGAGGATCTGCCCGCCGAGACCATTTTGACCGATAGCGAATAAACCGGAAATCGGTTCCCCTTCTGCATTGATTGCCGCAAATCGTTCATTAATGGCGACGCCTCCTTCCGTCGTCGTAAAGTAAGCACAGGCCGGACCGAGCAGTACCCAGTCGTTTCCATTGAGAAGTGGGCGTCCCGCCTCTACTGCTCTTTGATTGTAAGACTTGACCGTGTTTGTGAGTTCTTCAATTGGAATGCTACGTTGCTGAGCGATCTCTTCTATGCTAGTCCTGCGAACCGTAATGTCTGATCGTAAGTGTTCGTAGTCTTTTATATATGTATATGCAATTTCGGGGGCTGTCGAAATGAAATTTGGCCATTTGCTAAATTCCCCAATCAAACGTTCGTCGAGCAGCAAATAACATTGCTTGCCCGGCTGCTGAGCGACGGCGATTTCTCGATCGGGACATTTGGTTTCATCACAGAATCGCTGTCCGTTCTGGTTAATCAGAATCGCTCCCCTCTCAAAAAGTGAATCCTCCGGATGTTGCCAAGTAACAAGCAGCCGTTTCACCATATGATTCACCACGAACCTGGGAATTAACGGCAGCATTCTTCCCATCACCTTGGAGAAAAACCCAGATACAGGTAACAACTGCTGAAAAGTCTTACCGGGAGGTGGAATGAACCTGAGTTCAGGCCCGTAGGTGATTTCCATGTTGAGCAGTTTCGCACCGACCGCTTCCGCCAGGAGATGACCATCCCCAGTCGCACGAGGATTGATCCCGTCAATCGCGGCGAATTCCGATCCTTTAAAGCGTTTGAGGATCTCGCTCGAGTTTGCGTAATCACCGGCAGCCAAGACGACTCCCACTTTCGCATAATAGCTTTTACGTTTTTCTTCCCGCTCGGTAACAACACCTATAATTTCTTCGTTCTCCTGAATCAATTCGACGACTGGCGTCGAACAAATAATCTCACCTCCTAGTTTCTGGAAGCGAGATTGCAATGTCGCGATGTATGCTTTTGCCCCGGGAACCACATTATGCATCCGTGGAACCCGGTTGGGGGGTTCAGGGCTGGGACCGTAAAAATGAAGTCCCAGACTTATTAGCCAGTCAAAGGTTTCAGATGTCTGACTCAGAAAATAATTCCTGAGATCGCCATTATTCTTCGATTCGATTTCAGGTTTCGCAAATAGACCCGCGTCGATCACGTGATCAGTGAAGGAGTCATTGATTCCCTCAGATTTTTGCAGTGATGTTTCGCAACCGGTAAAAGAACCGACAGCAATCCCTGTCGTACCTCCTAGCTCTTCTTGTTTTTCGAGAAGAAGAACTTGCGCTCCTGATTCCGCCGCACTAACGGCTGCTGCCAATCCACTGCCACCACCTCCGACTATAATGATGTCGTAAGATGTGGTATCACTCATTAGTTTCGAATACTGTTGTATCTGGCGGAGAGTTAATTCTTCAATCGATTTACTTACCGACTGGATAGGACTCGATTCTGAGGACACACGGAACTCCGGGAAGGTGATTCGAAATAAGGTGAGTAGATTCTGGCATGGCATTGGATCGCAGCAGATGGGAATAAACTTCAGAAATTTCACAACCAATACATGAATTAGCATGAACCTCAACGCAGTGTGGCTGAGTTAAGTTACGATGCAGCTGAGATTTAATCTTGGTTCCAGTCATAGTCGAGGTAATTAAAAACGGGTATGTTTTGATATTGAAGGCCAACAAATCCAGGAATCTGATCCGAAAATCTGATCGTGTCAATTTCCAAGTAGTCGTCAGTCATCAGGTAAAGCTTGGTATTTACGTTCCAAATCTTGAGTTGATTGCCATTCATAACTGCGACTAGTGATTGTCCATCCGGTGTAAACCTCACTTCCTTCGGCTTGTCATCAAAGCCAAGTAAGGTCGACTTCCACTCTCCTGTCGCTGTCTCTCCCAAGAGCACCTTCCGTTCCGAACATGCGGCGGCAATAAGGTCATCAGAAGGAGAAAAATCGATAAAACCAAAGTCTCCTTTGGGGATCTGTATCG
This sequence comes from Polystyrenella longa, assembly GCF_007750395.1. Taxonomy (GTDB): domain Bacteria; phylum Planctomycetota; class Planctomycetia; order Planctomycetales; family Planctomycetaceae; genus Polystyrenella; species Polystyrenella longa. Next base: position 5,697,647 of record NZ_CP036281.1, read on the forward strand.
AAGTCGTGCTGTTGTCCTCGAATCGTCGTATCAACAACTGGGTGGCGATGCCACACGCTAACCAGTCATGCTGCTTGGCGAATGAAAAACAATCTATTTTTTTATCGGCTCCAAACGGAAAACTGTGGGCTCCAGTATTCAGGTTTAGAAGCGAAAGATACTTTCCACGCTCCTTTCCCAGAGGGTCGACGAGCTGGATCGCTGCTAAATCACCCGCGTTGGAGCATTCAATTCGTTCAATTCGCGCCGAAATATCAAGCGGCCACGTCTTTAAAACGTGTAGCGTATCCGGATCGCGAGACTGAAGGGTTCCTTGATTTGTGCCGGTAATGAGATGATTGCCTTGGGGAGATAACGCGATTGCCACTACCTCCGGAGTATCGGTTACTTTCGTGATTTGAAAGCACTCATTTGCGAAGAGATGGGATTCTAGATGAAGGTCTTCCCGCAAAGTAACTACGCGTTTTCCACCTACCGTGATTGCTTGAGTCCCTACGGCACCTTCGTCAGATGCTCTCCCTTCGTCGAGAGTTTTGATTGTCTTATGTTGATTTATTGATGTAATTGACAAACGCCCTTTTTCTCCGACTGAAACAAAGTGGTCGTTCGTTCGAAGGTGGACGTCGAAGGTTTCTCCCTCTCGGACGAGGTCGGCGTTAGAGATTTCGAGCAATTGGCCAAAGGCTTGATCTTGATCTATCAGGACCCCATAGAATTCCCCGTTATTATCTACTCTGGATAAGTCCCAACTAATTAGCTCCCCGTGGGTATCATCGAAAGTATATAACTTCTGGTTATCCGGGGAGAACTTGAGGAATGAGGACTGTACTGGTCGGAACCAGATGACTTGCTTGTTTCGTAAGTTCCAAAGAAGTACTTTGCTGCTATTGCCACTTGTAGCAGTAGCAAGCCATTTTCCGTCTGGAGAATATTCGATACATTCGATTTGACTTAATTCATAATCCAAATCATGGTGCCACTGCGGAACGCCATCGAATGCGGTGCTCCAGAATTCAACTTTGTCCGTATCGTAACGGGAAACAGCAAGGGTAGACTCGTCCGGTGAGAAATTCATATCAGTCAAACCGAGAATATTATTCTGAAATACTCCGACCTGTTTTTGGGCCCGCATGTCATACAATAGAATATCGTTGTTTACAGTATTCACCGCGACGAAGTTATTTCTCCTTGAAACAGCGATCACATCACTTTGGTATTGAGCATCAGATTTAAACTTCGTTACGGAAAGAGGGTCTTCATTAATCGTCCCCTTCCATGTGTCTGCGATCTTCAGTAACCCTGAGTCTGTAGAGACGATAATCATTCGATTTTTGTCGAGGTAATCCAAGGCAAAACAACTATTGGACTCGTACTGCATTTTTCCATAATGGCCCCATTGTCCGTCTTGAAGCTGGTAAACTTCTGTTAGAAATGTAAGCCATTTTCCATCTGGGCTGAAGCAGCAAAGATCCTCATCTTCGATACGCCTGTACTCAGGAGACCGGAGGCTCTCTTTTGCCGGAAAGTCGAGCGATTGCAGTTTACCGGTTTGCAGGCTTAAAAAAAATACGTTTCCTTCGTTGTAAACGCAAGCCCATTTCCCGTCACTAGATAGATCGAAACCACCTGGACGGGTCAGTTCAGGCATTTTCCAATGTCTCTCGGGCGTCAACAAGTCCTCAATGTCCTCGCGATGATCGTGTGGATCAGGGATACGGAAAGTCTTGACGAGACCTTTTATATCTGCTGTGTATAAAGTCGATCCGTCCTGATTGATTTCTATTGCGGTGATTTCATCCCGATGATGCGTGAGGTGTCTATATTCTTTCGTGAGGAGATTCTCGCGAGCCAGGAGTCCATTTTTTCTGCCGAAATAGAGATATTGGCTGTCTGGAGAAAACGTCATTGCCGTGTATTGTTCAATTCCATCTGGAATTAAATTCTGAAAGATAATTCGACTCTCTTTAAGATCATAAATAATGAGTATTTGATCTTGGTTGATTGTGGCCAGGAGTCGCTTTGATTTGTTGAGACAGGATATGCTGATGCGAGAATCCAAATGTCTAAATTCCCCAGTTTTATTACCTGTTTCTGGATCCCAAATTACATGGGTTTCTCCGCGAGAATGACTGATGATGCCATTGTCGTTTTGACAGAAACGTGAGAAATACACGACACTGTCATGAGCTGGAATATTCATAAGCAGTTTTCCACTCTGGCAATCCCAAATGCAAATTGTTCCATCGTCCCCCGCTGAAATGATACGAGAGTCGTCCATTGAGAAATCTAAGTCGTTGATCTCTTTCTGTTTGGTGTGGATCGTGGACAGAACGCTGTAATCGGAAGCGTTAACCAGGAAGATCAAAGCTTCCTGACCCGCAACGGCCAGGGTCTTTCGATCATGGGATTCAGCGATACGGTAGAGCGGACTACCAGAAAGTTGAATCGATGTCGTGCCCCCTCGAATGCGTTGCATTAATAGTGGCCATTCAAATCCTCTATAGTCCTTTTTTTCTGTAACGAATTTCTCCGCGTCAAGAATCCCTGCTGCAGAGGAAATATCGTCATCCTGATAAGTTTTGAACCCCAGCGCGAATGAAGATGCGTAAGTAGTTTCGATTGCCTGATCCAGAGACTCTTCCGCGACCTTTTGGCTCGCTTCCATTCTATGTACGGCATCAGAAACCTTAGCAAGTATAACGATACTCATGATGAGCATCAGGGCCATGCCGGCTACAATAGCTGCCGCAGCACTTCGATGACGTGAGATCCATTTAATGATGTGCTCTGAAGGCCCTGGTCTTTTAGCAAGTACGGGTTTATTTTCCAGAAATCTACGAAGGTCGTTTGCGAGCAGGGAGGCAGATACATAGCGATCCTCACTCGATTTTTCGATTGACTTCAGAATAATCGTTTCCAAATCAAGCGGGATCGCCGGATTATATATTCGGCAGGAGAACGGTTGTTCCTGTTCGATGCGGAACATTATTTCTTCTATAGAACCACTCTCAAACGCTGACTTCAAAGTAAGTAACTCGTATAGTGTGATTCCCAGTGAATAGATGTCGGTACGGTGATCGACGAATCGTTTGTTACCTGGGATCTGCTCAGGACTCATGTAACGGGGAGTACCAAGTAGCTGGTGAGTGGCCGTCATTGTGAGGTTATCATCGAGTTTGGCAACACCGAAGTCACCAATTCGCATTTTCCCTTCGCGATCTATCAGTATATTTGAGGGCTTAATGTCACGATGAATGATGCCTCGATCGTGGACGTATTGCAGAGCGTCTGCCAGGCAGATGAATTGCTGCACCACATTCCGAATGAACTCTGGCGACTTGATATCGGTTCCCCCAAAAATGTCTCTGGGATAGTTCTCGCAGTAGTTGTTCATCTTATTGGAGAGATTAACAACAAACGAGCTCTCCTCATCAGGACTGACGTGCAGGGGATGTTCTTTAAAGTCAGTCTCAACCGTGGTCGCACAAACTTCCGTTGTTGATCGGCTTCGTTGATCGACCAAACGCTGGATTAAATTCGCCAGATTGATTCCGTCAATCAGAGGCATCACTAGATAAAACGAGTTACCACAGTGACCACAGGTCAGTACCGGAATGATTTGCGGATGATCCATGCGGCTCAGGGCCATAGCTTCATTCGTAAAACGCTGAAACACTCCGTCGGCTGGCTGCATTCCTGTATTGATCAGCTTAAACGCTACCCTGCGTTTGAGGGATATCTGTTCGGCGGCGTACACTGTACCCATGCCACCTCGTGCGATGACGTGCTCGAGATAAAAGTCACCGAGAATTGTGCCTGGTGATACGGGCTCGAGAACTGGGGCAGACCCTTCCTGAAAATAATTCGAGTCCTGTTGATCGAGAAGACGGGAGAGAACTTCCCTGCATTCGGGCTCTTCAGAAAGTCGTGAATTTTCCAGAGCTTCGTGAACCTCAATTTCCAGATTCGAATCGTTCGATGTGGACTGTTCGGACCGAAACACTTCGTAGCAATAATCGCAGCTGGAAACGTGATCAAGGAAATCGTTCAATTCCTGGCTATTGAATTGTTCAGTACGAAGCTCAGGTATCGTTCTGGAATTGGGACAACTCATCAAAAGTTCCGGTGAAAGGATGATTTAGGGAGTAACGGGCAATAGTCTCCCTTCTTTACATCTAACGAACCGTTGTCACGTTACTCTGGTTTTTGTTTGTGTTGAACGTACAAAAGTTCAATTTGCAGGAGCACTCTACGGCGTGCCATACGGACCGCTGCAGCACTGATTCCCAGTCTACGGCCTATCTGATCGGAGGTCTCCACATTGGCTTCCGTCATCTCGAAGGCCTGCCATGTCTTGCCTGACACCGAGTTCTTAACATCCTGAAGAATCTTCACTAACGCCTGCTGACGCTCATCAGGAATTGCCTGGTCAATCTTGTGCTCGGAATCTGCAACGTCTGATTGCTGTTGTGTGGTGATCTCTTCTAACTTGTTGCGTTTACGACAAAAGTCGATCACTTTATTACGAGTGACCGCATTGAGCCACTTACGAAAAGAACCTTTATGTTGCCGCTCGAATGATTGCAGGCTGCGATGCACTTCCAGCAAAACGATCTGCATGATATCTGCTGCATCAGCAGACTGTATGCCCGATCGACGAATAGATTGGTAGATGAATGGCCCGTAAGTCTCCACTAGCTGATTCCATGATTGGTCATTGTTCTGTCCCGCTTCTTTCAAAAGTGCCGCATCGGTAGAACCTGATGGAAATGGCATTGAGGAAGTGGTCATATCGCCGAAAAACATGTTTTATTTTTCATCAATAAGCTGAATAGAGAAGAGCCAGTCTACCAGTCTATCGTTTTTCGTTAAGAAATTTCCAATCTTTATGTAGAAATGGAGAAGAATAAATCGTTAGCACGCTTACTGAACTGCGAATGAACTAGGCGATTTTCAAGTCTTTTGGAGCAGTTCAGGCATTAGTGATGATGACCTGCCCCCCTTAACCGAGTCCAGATCCTGATATACAATTCAGGGTTCTGGATCAGAAAAGGAGGCCCTCATGCCCGCAAAACGACATTCATCCGAACAGATCATCACCAAGCTCCGGGAAGCGGAGGTCCATCTCTCTCAGGGGATGACTATCCCGCTGATGTGCAAAAAGCTCGGCATTCACCAGCAGACGTACTACAAATGGCGTCGGGAATAGGGCGGACTGCGAATGGATCAAGCGAAGCGTTTGAAAGAACTGGAGAAAGAGAATTCACGCCTCAAGAAACTGTTGGCTGAATCAGAGCTCGACAAAGCGATCTTGAAGGAAGTTGCCCCTGGAAACTTCTGAGCCCTGCGAAACGGAGCATGGCGGTGAATTTCGTACGGGATTCTTTGGGCCAGGACCGCGTATCGTAAACATATTCAGCCGACGTTGAAAACGAGTGATTCCAAGTGATTGGGTTGCTGACGAGCGACGGTTTTCGAACGAGATTCGTTTCGCGACCTAAACGCTACTATCAGATTTGACGCGAGAATGACCGTTCGAGTGCAACGGTAGCGGAGAATCACAACACGAGGATCGGCATCTAATCGAGGCTGATTCAAGCTGCGTCTCGATAGTAATACTTGAGCAGCTCGCCGAGACGTTCTCGGCTTTCCGGCGCGTAGGGAGAAATTCAACGGGTTGTTAGACAAGTCAAGACTGATGGTTGCGATTCTGAAAAGTCGCGATCGAAAAGATAGTTAATGAGGACGCAGTACGTCTTTCAATGTCCTCTGTTCGTAGACAGGTTGTAGTTTAGCGACTATGTGATTAGAAAATAATCCCAATTGACCTTCAGCATCTAAATGTTGTTTGGCAAACGTTAGCCCTAGTGAAAAATCGATCTGAGTAATTGCCTCTAATGTTTGTGCACGAATGGTGTTTGATTCCGAAGAATCAAATAAAATACTTCGTAAAGTTGGAAGTGACTCTTTGTATCGTCCATTGCCTAAGAATATTATCGCATAGTGCCTTCTGGGAAGTTCTTTGTTCTTTACGTTCTCGAGAACGATCGGAACAACATCATCGCCTTGTAATATGAGAGGGTCGATAAGCTCACCTTCAGAAAATTCCGTCGTTGTTAAAAACATTTCGAAAGCATCTTCAGGTGTTGCTGATCGAGCGGCGAATACAATGACGATTGTCAGAAGGCAAAAAGAGGCTGCTCCCATAAGAAATCTTCGTCGATTAAAAAAAACCTTCTCCTCTAGAAACAACTTCATTTGGAAGCTCCTAGTGTACTGTCTTGCAAAAACAGGACCTAATCATTCCGGCAGAAATGAAGCAGACCCCGCTTATTCTACCGGCTACGGCCCTCTGAATAAGTTCCCATCTGTCAGCGACGGCACACTAGTCCATCAAGGATTCTTAACCACTTTGATCTCATGTACCTCACAATTGCGGAGATCGCATTCGGTTTTCAAGGCTTCATAAACTTCAGGACGCATTAACCAGCCCCTGTGAATATGAGAATCGAAGATGTCGTAATCTGGTACATACTTCTCGGGAATGAATTTATTCAACTTATAGTATTCATATTCTTCTTGACGCTCTTGGGGTAAATCATAACGGACATACCCACAGAAATCACAAGCTTTTGTAACTCGAGATTCTTTTTCTTTTATGTCCCGATAAGCGTCGAACTCAGTGATTGCATTGAAAAATATACCAACATCGTTCAAGTCATCTAACTTGGGAGCAGCTGCGAGTAAGTCACAAGGCTCTATGACATCCTCCTCCATGTCAATCTCATCTTCAAGGATGATTTCACTTTCTTTAAGCTCGCCAACTTGACGTAACAGGACGGAAAAAAAACAAAGCCCCGTAAACCGGTTTTTTTCAATAACTTGCTTTGCATTATCTCGCACAATGACGGACCCCATCTTGAAATAAACATCCGATTCTGGATACGAGGGAATATCCCATTTGATAGGCTGAAGTCTGAATCCCGGTAAAAGTCTTGCCTTGGGATAATATTCTATTACTTTACGCTCCCACTTGCTTATAAAAACAGATAGTTCTTCCCAAGGCTTATTTGGTTTTGCTTCAACAATATCAGCCATCTCTTCACGAATTTCATCAGGGCATTCAAAAGTGGTGATTTGTCGGTAGGCCCACATTTCCCCGCACTTGGAACAGTTTGTACCTGGGATCCTGTAATCATATGTAGCTGATCCATTGATAAAAAAATCGCGAAAATCTCCACCCATATGAGTTTTATGAAGTTGAATAAGCGTTGCCATGAGAAATCTTCTTTCCTGGAAATAATCGGTAATTATTAAGCGTCAAAAGGGATTTCAAGTGGTTTTGAGATCCGACCAGTAGCCCGGTGATTCCACCATCAAACTCGGGGCGATATAGACCATCTCTTTCGAGCGTAAAATTCAACCGGCTCTGAAAGCTTCTGAGGATAGTGCACCGATCTACCAGAAGCTTTCGTGTAAGTGCAGGTGATATTCCCAGCGAGCAATGAGGCGGCGAAAGCTCTTCAGCCAACTGATGGTTCGTTCGCGTACCGTAAAAAAACTCAGCCGAACTCAAAACACTGCAATTCTAGGGTCTGCGAGACACCAACAGCCTTGATTTTCAGACGAGTTGGCAACAACTCTCGCCGCTACATTCAGTACAACCGTTGCCTCCGGTCGTGAAGACTGGCAGCGATACACGTTTCGCGAGTGCTAGGGCTCAGAGAATGGCTATAGTTCCAAAGCCACCCTCCCCTGTACTTTGGTAACTGATTTGATGGAATTACAGATGCAGTCCTGGTACCTGTTCCTGCTCACCATGGGTGGTTGTATGACTCGTGAACAACAACACGTGATCGACTACCTGCAGACGGAGAATAACATCCTCCGGAATAAGATTGGCAAGAAACGGGTCCAGCTGAACGATAACGAGCGTCGTCGCCTGGCGGTCAAAGGAAAGCAGCTTGGCCGGAAGTTACTAAGTGAACTCGAGGCCATCTTCACTCCCGATACCATTCTCCGTTGGCACCGGGAGTTGATTGCCCGGAAATGGGACTACTCATCGAAGAAGAAACAAGTTGGGAGATCGCGCGTTCGACAGAAGATCGTCGAACAGATTCTGAGGTTCGCGAAAGAGAATCCAACATGGGGAGCTGATCGAATTCAGGGTGCTTTGACCAACGTTGGTTTTCACATCACCGACACGACTGTCAGGAATGTGCTCAAGTCGAACGGTATTGAGCCTGCCCCCGACCGTCCCGCTTCAATGTCCTGGGAGACATTCCTTAGAGCCCACTGGGAAGCGATCTTCGCCATCGATTTCACCACGGTGGAAGTCTGGACGAAGACCGGTCTGACGACGTTCTACGTCATGGTAGTGATGGAGTTGAAATCACGACGCGTTGAGATCGCTGGGATTACTACCAACCCGAAGAAACAATGGATAACTCAGATCGCAAGGAACCTCACCGGCGACGATGGCTTCCTGGAAAACGCCTCCCATCTGATTCTTGATCGCGATACTTGTTTCCAGCCGCTGCGTTCTTTCCTGAAGGACCAGACTGAAATTGATCCGGTACTGCTTCCGCCGAAGAGTCCCAACATGAATGCGTATCTCGAACGATTCATGAGAAGTCTGAAAAGCGAATGCTTGAATAAGATGATCTTCTTCGGTCATTACGCACTCGAACGAGCGCTGAAAGAATACGTCGCTCACTATCATTCCGATCGGAATCACCAGGGACTCGACAATCAGCTAATTGAACCTGGTGATGAAGTCGGATGCGTCGCTGGCAAGGTCGAATTCCGCGAACGTCTCGGCGGTCTGCTCAAGTATTACTACCGCGACGCAGCTTGAATCAGCCTCGAAAAGATGTCGGTCCTCGTGTTGTGATTCCGCGATACCGTTGCGCTCGGAAGGTTATTTTCGCATTGAATCTGACAATCAGCTTCGAGCAGTGAAACCAATCTCGTCCGAAAAACATCTCTCGTCAGCAACTTAACTACTTGAAATCACTCGTTTTCAACGTCGGCTGAATAAATTTACGATACGGGAACGAGCGTCAGTGCTTTTTTTGAGTTTCGAGCGGTCGTTTACGCATCAGGCCATCTTCCATTTCGTAAATCGTGTCGAATACATCAAGAGCTCGATGATCATGCGTCACAACAATCACACCCGTTCCTTGTTCATGAGCGACTTTGGCGAACAATTCCATCACCTGTCGGCCTCGGTGGCCGTCAAGAGCCGCCGTTGGTTCATCGGCAAGAATGACGCTGGGCCGATTTGCAATTGCACGAGCGACGGCAATGCGTTGCTGTTGTCCACCCGAGAGCATCGAGGGGAGGTTGTCCGCTCTATCGGCAACACCCAGATAGTCCATCAATTCGATCGCACGACTTCGTGCTGCACGTTTTGACTCCCCATTTAACTCCATCGCGATTTGAATATTCTCTACTGCCGAAAGAAACGGGATCAAGTTTGATTTCTGAAAAATGAAACCGATATTCTTTCGCCGAAACGAACGTAAGTTGGCGTAAGATGTTTCGCCGTCCTGGACGAGTTTTCCCTTGATTGTGATACGCCCCGACGTCGGTGGAGTGATGAGCCCAACTGCTGTCAGAAAGGTGGACTTTCCAGAACCACTCGGCCCAAGCAGTGCTACCACCTCACCTTGTTTGACGTGCATTGTGGCATCACGCATGGCAACCACTTTAGTGTTATCACTACCGTAGATCTTTGTCAGCTCGTCCGCCTCGATGGCATTATCTTTGATTAAGTCAGTCGTCATGAAAGTGCCTCATTCGGAGAAACTTTCATTGCTTTCCAGATACCAAGCAAGCTGGAGAGAATTGAGATTGCCAGTACAATTCCGGCCAATTGTAGTAAGTCTGAATTGGCTAGAATCACTCGGCGAGGAAACATCGGAAACAGCTGGCTTCCTACGAGGTACCCTATCACAAAGCCGACCATCCCAAGAATCAATGCCTGTTGCAAGATCAACCCTAAGATAACTCTATTAGGAGCACCGATCAGTTTCAGTAAAGCGATCGAATGAATTTTATCGAGCGTCAACGTGTAAAGGATGAGAGCCATAATAATGGCTGCGATGAACGTTAGCAGGACGCGAAACAGCCCGATTTGCCGTCGCACTTTCTCCACACTGCCTTGGAGTAACAGTTCACGTTGTCCGTCAGCAGTGTAGACTGAGACATCGCCCCAACCTGAGATGATCTCGGCAACTTGATTCACTTCGGCTCCGGGTGAGATGGTGACCATGACGGCACTAATCTGTGGGCGAGCCACTGCGGGAAGTTGGGAAGAGGGTCTCCAGGCATTCTCCAGCATTTCCGGTTGCAAAATCGCCTGCTCGAATCTACTTCCCCGTGATTCTCTGGCCTCACGCTCCAATCGCATGGCCTCCCCAGGTGTATCAAACTGAATGGCTTGTGCATCAGTGACTGTAAAAAATGCGATTCCGTCGCCACCTGAACTGATCATATTGTTCGTCGTTCCCACAACGGTGTACTTTTCCTTTCCCAGGGTTAGCTGTTCTCCGATCTTCAAACCGAGTGTCTCGTCGGCGATCACCTCATAATGAGCCTGTCCCAACGTTCGGCCAGCTGTCAACGACAACCATCCTCCCTTGTCAGTTGGCCAACTCAGCCCCAGCACAGCGATTCGAAGAGGTTTACCATTACGCTGACGTTGTATTGTGTGATACACAAATTCTCGTGAGGACTGCACACCGGGTACGGCTGCCGCCCGGTAAACCAGGTTTGATGAAACGCGAGACTGTTCGGCAAACGGTCCTCGAGTGTTTCGTTGAACGACCCATAGATCAGCACCAACACGATCAATTAGCAGCGTGGCATCTTCAACAACACCTCGATAAATTCCCCCCATGCCCATCACGACCATTAACAACATGCCGATTCCGACAGCCGTAAGGGCGAATCGACCGGAACTGTGTCGAATATCTTTGAGGGCAAGATTCATTAAATTGACACCTTACGACCGTCGGTCAGAACTTGTCTGGAGCTTTCAGGGTCCAATACCACATCACCAATCGCAAGTCCTTCCAGTACTTCAACTTCATTATGGCTTCGAACCCCCAGCTTGAGAGGTCGCCATTCAGCAACCCCATTCATATGAATAAATACTCCTGAAATGTCGTCTCGATTGACAATAAGTCCGGCAGGCAACACGCGGACATCCTTTTTTTGTATGATTTCGATGTATGCTTCCGCACGCTGTCCAATCGCCCAATTGGCAGGAAGTTCAAGGACACTCACATCGACGATGAACTCACGAGTTTCTCGATCAGCTTCTCTTCCGAGTCGGACAACTTTTCCGGGATAAGCCTTATCAGGTTCGGAGCGAAATATAACTCGTGCGGATTGATCTGGTGTAATTTTCGCCATTTCCGTTTCATCCACCCACGCATTGATCCATAACTGGTCAGTTGAGATTAAAGTTAATATCGAGCTTCCAGGTACAACAACATCTCCAGGCTCTCGATTTCGTTTAACGACTAACCCATCGAATGGTGCCGAAATCTTAGTGTCGTGTAATCTCGCCCGATGATACTCCAAGGTTTTCTCTGCGGAGACAAGACCTTTCTGGCCTTCTGCAATCTCCGCCTCTGCTCGTGAGACTCCTGCCTCAGCGACAGCCAGTGCTTCAATTGATTTGTCCACGTCGTCGCGACTTGTCGCATTCTGCTCAGAAAGGCGAAGCGTACGATCGTGGCTCTTTCTCGCCTGTTCATATACCGCTTGGGATCGACCTTTGTCTGTTTTTAAACGAACAATTGCAGCTGACGCGGCATCGACGTTAGCCTGAGCGATAGCAACCTGCTGTTGCAACTCCTCATCGTCCAACTTAACTAACAATTCCCCTGAGGTCACACGACTACCCTGGTCAGCAATTATTTCCACGAGGCGACCGGATATTTTCGGGCTGATAGTCATTTCTACACGGGCTTCTAAAGTCCCTGTTCCCATTACTTCAATGACGATTGTGTCTCTTCGGACAGTGTGAGCTGTGACTGGTAGAGATGAATACTTGATGAAATAGATAACCCCGCCTATCCCCCCTATCACGAGAATAAGCTTAAGAACGAGTCGTAACTTTCTTATGTTCTTCATTCTGGTTTAGCTCGCATCTTTCTCAAGTCTGATCTGTGTTTTGGAGTCCTTGGATGACCAAATCGAAGTATGCTTCTATCCAGCGTATCGTATTCAGCTTTTCTGCGTTTTCAAACTTCAACTTCCAAACGGCAGCCATCAGTGCTGGTCCCACAATAACGATTGGTTCATTGACAATTGGTGTATCGCGGAACTCTCCTTTATCGATACCTTTCTTGACGAATCGCTTAAACATTCTTCGAGTGGGAACCAGTACCTTCTGAAAATAAAATCTTGCGACTTCCTCTAATCGAACGCTCTCAGAGATCAACGTTTCCAATATCATGTAACGTTTTTCATACTCGACAATCTCGCGGTAAAACCGAGAGATTTTCTGTTGTAGAAGTGTCGCTTGAGATCAAGTCCTGAATCTGAAAATGCCTGACATAAGTGTGAAAACTGGACTGATTCAATCACGCACGACAGCCACGAAGCTCTCCCATTTCATACTGTAAAATATGCAGGCCGTGTCTCTTTCCGTTTTCATTGTTGCTTGAACGTAATTAAAGACGATGTTCGTTGCCCAAACTGTGCTTACTACTTAAGTGAAATGTAGTCGTCAGAAATCTTTTTTTGGAATCCATTGTGACCGGTAAGTTACAAAAGCGTCAACACCCATTTAGATCATCATAACTGAAGTGTATTCCTTATACTGCTTCAGTCGAACGGAATCCTCTCTAGATCGTAATAGACGAGTATATTGGTCTTAGTGATCAGTACATAACTTCTCCCGAATCGGTTTGTGTAGATGATGAGATACCTAATACTTACAGCATTGGTGGAGGATCAGATTGTACTTGCTACGCGAGTGGATAACAGCTGTGGCAGGCTCATTGAGACAAACAATGCTCTTGGATAGTGGATTCGCTGATTCAAGGCGCACGGTATTGAATCATTCTTCAGGACGCTGGATAGATTCTTTCCATGTTGATGGCCAGCCTTTTATCAATGCCAATCAAAACTAATCTGAAACAGGTGTCAAATGGTCTTGATTTCGCGACTTTCATTGGGATTTAGTTCTGAATCGAGCTTGGCATGGTTAATGCATTTAATGGAGGAGTGACCTTTTTTACTCCCTGTCACTCCAGGAACTTTTAAACCATGAGCCAAGCCCTATCAAATCCAGTCCGTCTTTCTCTGATCTCAATAATTAAATTGTCGATTGGGATCCTCATTGTTGTCGGGATTGCTGGAGCATTGTATTTCCAACGCGCACAGCCAATGGAAGTGGCGATCTCCCATGTTGAAGAGAGTCTAGCGGATGAGACTGCGGATCGTGCCGGGCTCGTCATGTTGACTCCGGAAAAACTCTTGGCGGGCGAGTTGACGGCGGAGGTGGTCGAACGACATCTCATTCAACCAGAGCTTACCGTGCCGGGACGCCTGCTTTATGACGAAACCCGCCACATCGCAATCAAAGCCCCGATCTCCGGGATTTTGGCTGAACTACCCGTGAAACCGGGAGACAAGGTAAGCAAAGGAGATTTACTCGCTGTCGTGAATAGTGCCGAGATTGGACGGGCCCGTTCTGAGATACTCAGGCGACAAGCAGATATGGAACTTGCGACGGCAGAGCGCGATCGCATGAAAGAGATTTCCGTCAATCTCGAAGACTTGTTAAAAGTAATCGAGCAGAAAACGAAAATTGACCAGATCGAGTCGCTATTCTCAGACAAATCTCTGGGGGATTATCGCCAGAGAATTCTTTCAGGATATTCACGATACTTATTGGCTTTCGAGTTAATGGAAAAAGTTCAACCCATGGCGCAGTCGGGAGCGATTGCCACTCGACAGGTCAGAGAATGGGAATCGGATGTGCAGGTAACACGATCGGAATTCAGGTCTGCCTGTGACCAGTCCCGATATGATGCGGCCCAATCGAAACGAAGTGCCGAGTCCAATCTGGCGGAAGCGGAGCGGCAGCTTAAGATTGCACAAGAAGAACTGCGCACATTAATGGGGAGTGCCTCCGAATTGGAGGCTGAATTCAGTAGAGCTTCCCTATCGAGCTTGGAAATTAGAGCTCCGTTTGAAGGTACGATTGAATCCCTCGCTTTAGCGCGAAATGAACGCCTTTCAGTCACGGATTCAATTTGTGTACTGGCCGATACCACGTCACTCTATGTTTCGGCCGACATCCGTGAAAACGACTGGCAGGCGGTGGAGATGACCTCCGGTACTGAAATTCAGGTAACCTCGTCCGCCCTGCCTGACGAACAGATGATGGCCCGGATCCATTACATTGGGCGAGAGGTTTCGACGACCGCCAATGCAGTACCGTTAATCGCCACCATCGATAACTCTGATGGACAACTGCGTCCGGGTATGTTCGTTCGGGTCAGTCTACCAGTGGGCAAATCTCGAGAGGCTTTAGCAATACACCCAGAATCGATCGTGCAACATGACAATAAAAAGTTCGTTTTCGTCGAAATGGGAGAGCGTCTTTTCAATCGAGTGGATATTAAAACCGGAATAGAATCACGGGAATGGGTTGAAATTACAGACGGGTTAAAAGCAGGCCAGAAAGTGGTGCGGAACGGAGCGTTTATACTCAAGTCAGAGCTTCTTCTGGAAGGAGAAGAATAGCCCCAGTTCGCAACGCACATTCTCTGACTTCAAGATCTGGCTCATCACCCTCACTCATTAGAAGCCTCTACCATGTTAACCCGCCTGATCGAGTTCTCGCTGAATAACCGCGGACTCGTGCTGATCCTGACGTTTCTTGTGGCCGCTTCCGGAGTCTATTCCGCGGTACATTTACCAATCGATGCTGTTCCGGATATGACGAACGTTCAGGTGCAAGTCGTCACGGATGCAGGTTCCCTGTCTCCGATAGAAGTCGAGCAATACGTTACCTATCCCGTGGAGACGACGATGGGCGGCTTGCCGAATCTCGAAGAATTACGGAGTGTCTCCAAATTCGGCATCTCAGTTGTCACTATAGTGTTCGAAGAAGGTACCGATATCTACTGGGCGCGACAACTTGTTACGGAACGCCTGAGCGATGCAGCTGCAAATATTCCCTCTGGATACGGAACCCCGGCTCTGGGACCACTGACGACAGCCCTCGGAGAAATCCTGCAGTTCGAAGTGCGGAGTGACAGTTTCACTCCGATGGAACTTCGAACGATGCTTGAGTGGGATATTGCTCCACGACTGAGAGAAGTTCGTGGTGTGACCGAAATCAACACGCATGGAGGGTTTTACAAGACCTACGAAATTCAGCCCGATCCCGATCGTATGGCAAGTTATGGGATCTCCATGGAAACTTTATTCCAGCGGATACAGAACAATAATGCAACGGCTGGTGGCGGATACATTGTTCATCATGGGGAACAGCAGTTTATTCGTGGTGAGTCGTTGCTCAAGTCGATCGACGATATCAAAAAAGTAGTTATTAGACGCGAGGATGACGGCACACCAATACTGGTTAAGGATATTGCCACCGTGGTACTCGCCCCAATGACTCGTCAGGGGGCTGTTACCCGGGATGGCCGGGGAGAAGCGGTGACCGGTCTTGTGATGATGCTGATCGGTGAGAATTCGCGTGAAGTCGTCGAGCGAGCCAAGACGAGGTTGAAGGAAATCGAACCGACTCTTCCGGAAGGAGTCTATCTGGAAATTACCTACGACCGCGCCGCCCTGATTGGCCGTACTTTGAAGACGGTCATGACCAACCTATTGGAAGGGGGCGTGCTCGTAATCGTGGTGCTGCTACTGATGCTCGGAAACCTGCGAGCGGGCATTATTGTTGCCATGGCCATTCCTCTTTCTATGTTGTTCGCCACTAATATTATGGCTTATACAGCAATCACAGCCAGTCTGATGAGTCTCGGTGCGATCGACTTCGGCCTGATCGTTGATAGTTCCGTGATCATGATTGAAAACTGCATCCATCGCATTTCTCATTCCGACGGAAAGAAGTCTCACTTGGAGTTGATTCGCGATGCTGCCGTTGAAGTCCGCAAGCCGACAATGTATGGCGAGTTGATTATTTCTGTCGTTTTTCTACCGATCCTGCTGATGGAAGGCACCGAAGGGAAGCTGTTTCGCCCAATGGCGTTGACAGTACTGTTTGCGCTCGCTGGATCAATGATTCTTTCGATGACATTAATGCCTGCCCTTGCGTCACTTGTCTTGCCTAAGAAGCTGGAAGAGAAAGATGTCTTCTTGATCCGGTGGATCAAGAAGGTTTACGATCCACTCGTCGTACGCTCTATTCGTCATCCCGTGATCACAATCATCAGTGCGCTGTCGCTGTTCCTGGTTAGTATTCCCGTTGGTATGGATCTGGGAGCGGAATTCATGCCAAGGTTAGAAGAAGGAGACTTACTGGTCGAAGCAGTCCGATTGCCAAGTGCCACCCTGGAAGGGTCGATAGAAATGTCGACTCAAATTGAACAAGTACTTCTCAAGTATCCGGAGGTCCGGACGGTCTTCTGTAAGACTGGACGCCCCGAGATAGCGAATGATGTCATGGGGGTGCATCAGACAGACGTCTGGGTGCTGCTTCATCCTATGGATGAATGGCCCGAATACAAAACACGTGATGATCTGATCGAACAGATGTCGTTGGAGCTGTCATCCCGAGTCCCTGGAGTCGCGTTTGGTTTCACGCAGCCGATCGAAATGCGTGTCGATGAACTTGTCGCCGGGGTCAAGGCGGATGTTGCGGTCCTGCTGTATGGGGACGATCTGGAAATTCTCGGACGAAAAGGAAAAGAGATCGAGAGTAAACTACGGGACATTCCTGGTGCAGTCGATGTCAAAGCAGACTATCAGGCGAATCTGGCAACACTCACAATCAAAACAAATCCGGAGCAACTCGCTCTGTATGGAGTTGATGCTCAATCGGTACTGGATGTGGTCTCATCATTGGGTGGCCACCAGGTCGGACAAATCATCGAAGGTCGGGCGCGGTATCCAATTATCGTTCGTGTCCCGGAGAAATGGCGAGAGGATATCTCCCTGCTGGAACAGATTCCTGTTGCTGAAGCTGCGGGAAAACCTGTGACGCTACGGGACCTTGCTGAGATTAATATCGAAGAAACTCCTCCCTCAATCGAACACGAGGCCAACCGCAGAAGAACTTTTGTCTCCGCGAATGTACGTGGGCGTGACGTGGCATCCTTCGTCAAGGAGGCTCAGGAGGTTATCGGTGATCAGGTCGAACTGCCCCCTGGGTATGAAATACGCTGGGGAGGAGACTTTGAGAACCTGCAGTCGGCGAGTCTTCGTCTAATGATCATTACCCCCATTGTGCTGGTGATCATTATGCTGCTGTTACACACCAGTCTCGGTTCATTGCGTCTGGCGCTATTGATCTTCCTGGCAGTTCCCATGGCAGCGTCTGGTGGGATTCTCGCTCTTTGTTACAGGGAAATGCCGTTCAGTATCTCAGCCGGAGTGGGGTTCATCGCACTCTTCGGTGTCGCTGTGCTGAACGGACTGGTATGGGTCAGCGCGGCCGAGCATCTCAGGCATTCAGGAATCAATATTCGGGAGGTAAGTTATAAGACAGCCCTTGCCCGATTACGTCCGGTATTAATGACAGCGACAGTGGCGAGTCTTGGTTTTTTGCCGATGGCCATATCGACTTCCGATGGAGCGGAGATGCAGCGTCCGTTGGCGACTGTCGTCATTGGAGGATTGATAACCTCCACTCTACTGACTTCGTTGGTAATTCCATGTATCTACCCCTGGTTTGCCCGAGGTCTCAAATATGAACACGTTACTCATCAGGAACCGGAAGAGTAATTGAGATCGAGCAGCATGAAGTCGTTCATGAAAAACAACAAACTGAATCTCCCCTGGCACCTGTCGATGGATTACAATGAGAAGTCGCCCTTCGATTTTCCGATGCCGTCCTCCGTTTTTTCCTTAAGCCCTCTCTATATGTCCACCACGACCGCTGCATTGCAGAAGATCCTTAAAACGCCGTCCCGTTTGATTGCGTTGGTTCTGGTCGTCGTATTCCTGGCGGAGGCTTTTATCATGCTCGCCCTGCCTGTACTGCTTCCGGAGAACCTCTCTTCTCAGACTTACGCTCTTGTAGACGCTATTTCACTGACAGTGTTATCTGCCCCCGCTCTATGGCTGATTATTATTGGCCCTTTGAGGCAGATTGCGATTGACGAACAGGCTCGTACAGAGACGGTAGTCAATTTTGCGGGCGATGGGATTATTACGATTGATTCTCAGGGGGTAATCCTGTCGATCAACAGAGCCGGACGGCAGCTGTTTCAATTCCAGCCTCATCAGCTTATCGGGCATTCGGTTACCGAATTGTTACCTGCCTTTGTCTTTCAGCCAACCTCTGCGAATGAAACTCGGCAACTGGAGGGCGTTCGGTGCGATCAGACACGGTTCCCCATCGCGCTCTCATTGGCGGAGATCCCTCCCGATCATCAGCCGAACTTCGTTGCTATTGTTCGTGATCTTACTGAAGCACAGCGGCTTGAAAAAGAACGGACCAATGCCGCGCGAGAACGTGAGGCGATGCGTTCTCAACAGATGAAGACACTGGCTGAGATCGCTACCGGGGTCGCACATGAGATACGCAATCCTCTGACTTCTATTAAAATGCTGATTCAAGCAGATCGTCAGCGACTTGAAAAACAAGGAATGCCATCTGAAGATCTGGAGCTTGTCGAACATGAAATTCGTCGTATGGAACGATCTGTCAGTAGTCTGCTCGAATATGCACGGCCCTCTCGGCCCGAACGAAAAACGATCTTCCTTCAGGACGTTCTGGATCGAACACGGGCTCTTGTAGAAGGTCGCGCGCGATCTGAACGAATCCAACTTCAGTTGGTTATGAGTGAAATTCCGGTGTACGTTGTTGCTGATCCGGAACAGATTCAACAGCTTCTATTGAATCTGATTCTAAATGCGTTTGATGCGATGCCCGATGGAGGTCCACTGAGGATTGAATTAAGCCAGGACGAGACCGATGCTATCGTTAAAGTAATAGACGAAGGGACAGGCATTGCCCCCGATATTCTTGACCGACTATTTACACCTTTCGTCACAAATAAGAAGTCAGGGATTGGGCTTGGGCTAGGGATCAGTCGGCGGATTGCGGAAGATCACAGTGGGACGTTGACAGGATACAATATCGAGAATGGTGCTTGTTTCGAATTACACCTTCCGCTGATAGTCGTTTAGGATCCAACGAAGGAAGAATCATGCCCAAGTTACTAGTGATTGATGATGAACCATCCATCCTACATGCGTTTAAACGTGCTTTCGATGATCCGGACATTGAACTACTGACGGCAGAAACCGCGGCTGAAGGTGAAGCAATGGTTGCCGTAGAACACCCGGACGTGGTCGTCCTCGATTTGAGATTACCCGATAAGTCTGGCCTGGAATGCTTTAACCAGATACGCGAAATCGATCCGCGAACCCCTGTCATTTTCATTACTGGCCACGGGACTGTCGAGACGGCAATCGAAGCTACCAAACTTGGTGCATACGATTATCTGTTCAAACCACTGGAACTCGATCAGTTGAAGGCATTGATCGATAAAGCATTCCACTTGAGTCACATGATTAAAGTGCAGCCAGTCGTTCCCGGAAATGACTCAGAGGCAGGGACACGTGAATCGATAGTCGGTCGCTGTGACGCGATGAAAGAAGTTTACAAGGCAATTGGCCAAGTAGCCGTACAAGACCTGAGCGTGTTATTACTGGGTGAAAGCGGGACTGGAAAAGAAGTTATCGCACAAGCTATCTATCACCATAGCAACAGGGTTAACAAGTCGTTTCATACGATTAACTGCGCCGCTATACCAGAGTCTCTTCTGGAAAGTGAAATGTTCGGGCATGAGAAGGGCTCTTTTACCAGTGCTGATCGGCGTCGCATAGGTAAGTTTGAGCAGGCTGACGGTGGGACACTGTTTCTCGATGAAGTCGGAGACATGTCTCCCATGACTCAAGCGAAGCTCTTGCGAGTATTGCAGGATGGCACATTTGAACGAGTCGGCGGGTCCGGAATCATCAAAGCCGATGTTCGTGTTATTGCCGCCACCAATCACGATCTGCAGCACCTTGTCGCGGAGGTGAAATTTCGCAAAGATCTGTTTTACCGGTTGAGTGTCGTCACAATTCATCTTCCCCCGTTAAGAGAGCGGGAAGGTGATTTGCGATTGCTGGCCGAACATTTTCTGCATTATTACGGCCCGGATTTTGGACGGAAGATCACACAGATTTCACAGGAATCGCTTAAACTCCTGCAGGATTATTCCTGGCCAGGAAATGTTCGAGAACTGGAAAGTGTGATCAAACAGTCGCTCTTAAAGGCCCGAGGTACTGTGCTTTTGCCAGAGTTCCTTCCTCCCCTGACAGAAGGTGGTCAGCAGGCTCAGAATTCCTCTATGGAAAGTGACTTGGACACCTTCATCGAGCAGCGTCTTGAATTGGGTTCCACTGAACTCTACTCCGAAACGATCGCCTGTGCGGAACGTCATCTGCTGCAACGGGTGCTCAAGCAGACAAAAGGGAACCAAGTCCAAGCCAGTGCTATCCTAGGTATCTCTAGAGTAACCTTGCGTAATCGCATTCGCTCTCTTGATATTAAAATCGACAAGTTCACATAGCTGGAGATGAAGAACTCATTCCTGCCTATTCCCTTCAGCAATTACTGAAGGGAATAGCACTCTCTTACACATCATTCTTAAATACCTACGCTGGGCTTCATGCTTGCGAGGAATCCAGTCCCGGTGACGGCATGTGCTTTGAAATATATGCTGGCTCGCCCATGCGTTCGAGCAAATCGAGTTGCAGTTCCAGCCAACTCATGTGCTGCTCTTCATCTAATGTAATTCGCTCGAAGAGTGTCCGGGTTCCTATGTCACCATCTTCCGATGCCTGCATGGATGCAATGGTGTAAAACTCTATCGCTTCTTTTTCGTCCTCAAGGTCTGACTTGAACATGTCTTGCAGTGACGAAGCAAGAACAGGCGTTTTCGCCATCGTCATTTGAGGCGATCCTTTCAGGAAGAGCAAGCGTGTTAAGTATTCTTGCGAGTGCCCCAACTCTTCTGTCATTTCTTCCCGCATTTGGGAAGCGAGTAAACTCAAGCCCCAGTCATCGAGAACTCCTGCATGCAGTTGATACTGGTGCGTTGCGGTCAGTTCCATGCGGAGAGCATTTTGCAGGTTTTCAATCGAACGTTTTGTATTCATCATTAATCCTCTGTTGTTCTCTCGTCGTTTAATAAAATGAATGCACACAATGCGTCATTCCAATAAATCATCTTTCACTTGGCGAGTGGTATATAGGTAAAGCCATCTTCCTGCAAGTTTACAAGAGACGTCAAAGCCGATACCGCTACGTTCGAATACGAAACGACTTCTTCGCGAGTCGCACCTTTTCCGATGAGCGATTGACCACACACGAAGATCTTGACGTCAGCTTTGTGAAGTTCATTCAAGCAATCCAGGTTCGGATTATCTTTAGTCTCGAAACGCTTCGCGTAGGCGTCCGTATTCAAGACGGACAATGTAGCGTCACCGTGTAATACAATAGCAATCTCCACCTTCGCTGGACTCTTTCCGGCGCCTCGGTAAATGTTGACGAAACGAGCGACTTTCTCAATCGCCGGATTCAGTTCATCCGGTTTTCCACCTTTCGTAACGTCCACCACAATCTTGCCACCATCACGTGGTTGATGCAAAGCGTCTGGCAGCTTGACGACTTTACCGTAATTGGCGATCACTGGTTCTGAATCGTTTAGGACGTCGCTGGCCTTTCCCAAAGGAACTGGGTGATTCTTCCTGGCTTCTTCGAATCCATTTTCGACGAAGCTGGAAACGGTCTGTGCATGAGCTTGAATCAATTTCACTACGTACGCATCCTCAGAAGTTTCTGTGATTCGCACACCTTTATTCGTTTCGACTCGCAGCATCTTGATTTTGTCAGTATGGCGGAACAATTCCGCAAATAACGGGTCACGTCTTCTAATCGGCTTGGTCTCTTCCACTCGATATTGCATCCATTTCACATGCTCTTTGATTTTTGCCGCAATAACAGGATCATCCGATTCCGTGAGTGTCTCGACTCCATTTGGGAGCACTTTCACATCACGTTTGATCTTCTGGTGATTAGTCAACAGGAACTGAAAAACCTTGTGGTCCTCGGTGTGTCTCTCGTCTTGTCCTCGTTCACCACCGGAACCGCCTCCTGCACCTCGGCCATTGCGAGGTCCAGGTTGAGCATGGACGATCCCCACAAAGAAGATTGCCGCCAGTACCAGAGTTAAGGAAGTTACAAAGTTAGTGCGACTAGTCATTAGGGCCCCCCAGGTAAGAGTTTATGTTTAATGAGTCGATGTCCACTGCTGAATCATGTAGAGTCAAAACTATATGTTGAAATAATCGTGCTTTCGTATTTCTCTCTTTTTATGAACAAGAAGATCCTGAATCGCAAATAGCGGCCACTTCCGTCTGGTCAACCGGTAGACCTGCTTTGAGCCAATCTCCAAAGCCCCCTGTCATATTGATAACCTTGTATCCTGCAGCCTGAAGTGCACTGGCTGCAATTGCAGAACGTCCGCCCGTTTGGCATTGAGTAATAATAGGCTTGTCGCTCGCTATAGCATCCAAGTTGTCAAGCAGACGCCCGAGGAACCGGTGTTCGGCGTTCTCGATATGGCCGGACTTCCATTCTTCATCAGTTCGAACATCAATAAGGCTTACTTCTCCCGAATCAATTCGTGGAGCCAATTCGGTTGGCTTTTTATTGTCATAGCACTCAGTGGCGAGTCCAGCTTTGCGAATCTTCGTCACGTCGAAGTATCCTTGCACATCATCCAGGCCAATCTTACGAAGGACGCGAGTCGCTTCAGGAAGCTGGCTTGGATCGGCGATCAGATAAACTGGTTTGGAATAGTCGACAATCCATCCAGCCCATCCGGCCAACATTCCAAGCGGAATGTTAAGTGAATGCGGGACATGCCCATCTGCGAACTGGTCCGAGGGAGAAAGGTCAATGACGGTCGCTGAATCCAGTGTGGAGTTGAGGTCATCGATAGGGAGCGAATGGGGCAACCCGGCGTCTCCGATAATTGCTGGGCCCTCTTTATTGACTCGTTTCATCACTGCAAAATACGTTGGGGCTTCTGGTTGGTCAGACAGAATATATTGGACGAACTTTTCTTCGTCCTTGAACTGTAATGCCGGATTGAAGAGCTTTTCATACCCGACAGTTGATGATGGAATTGCTCCAAGGCCCTTGCCGCAAGCACTGCCGGCGCCGTGAGCAGGCCAGACTTGCAAGTAGTCGGGAAGTTGTTTGAACTTGTGGGCTGATTGAAATAGATCACGAGCACCAGGCTCGGCTGTGTTAGCCAGTCCAGCAGCTTCCTCCAGCAAGTCCGGGCGGCCGATCGAACCGACGAACACAAAGTCGCCAGTAAAGATTCCGATCGGCTTATTAGCCCCTCCGCCTTCATCTGTCAGTAGGAACGAGATGCTTTCAGGAGTATGCCCCGGTGTGTGCATTACGTCAAACTTGATATTCCCGATCATGAATGAGTCGCCATCATTGACCAGTTGATGATCGTACTGATCAGGAAACTGATATTTCCATTCTGCAGGTCCTTCATCTGAGACGTACAGTTTCGCCCCAACTCGGTCGGCCAACTCCCGAGCGCCGGACACATAGTCTGCATGGATATGCGTTTCTGCGACTGCGATCAACTTGAGTCCTTCGCGATCCGCCATATGAAGGTACTGATCAATATCTCGACCGGGATCAACAACAACTGCTACCTTGGCTCGCTGGCAGCCAACCATGTAGGAAGCATGTGCCAGAGCCTTGTCATAAAAGTATTTGAGTAACATCTTTCGATCTCCTGCAGTTTAAAGAATAGCTGTTTTGATGATTACGAAAACCGCGACCAGAACAACTGCAGTCGCGAACACTTTTTGCAATGTTGGTCCTTTGAGCTTTCTGGAGATTAATCCACCAAGCCAGATGCCGAACATTCCTCCGATGAGAAATTGCATTGTCAAGTCGAGCGATAACTCGCGACCCGCTGCGACGTAGGACGTGACGCCACTGACGCTGATTAAAAAGATCACTAGCAGCGAAGTTCCTACAGCTCGGTGAATCTTCATTCCACTGAATAAAACCAGTGCAGGAACGATGACGAACCCTCCGCCGACCCCAAACATTCCCGAAAGTACTCCCGTCAATAAACCAACCAGGACCAACAATCGAGCGCACTTTGCAGTCAGCCGAAGGGTTCCCTCTTGATCGCGCTGACATGCTGAACGATCGGCCTTGTCCAGGCTTTCGGTTACACAGACTCCGGTCGCTAATTCAGGGTTACGAGTCTTGGCCCACATCCTCCACGCCACAACCAGCATCAAACAACCAAACATCACCAGTAACATCTTCTCGGGAAAAAGAGTCGAGAGGTAAGACCCGATTGGGGCACCGATCATCCCTGCCACGGCAAACAGCAATCCTGTCCGGAGTTCTACTTCACCACGCCATAAACGAGGAACAACACCCGCTAGAGCTGTGCCCCCAACTGAGGCCAGTGAGATTCCAACGGCTTCACGCGGTGCGACTGCAAGTCCATAGACCAATAATGGGACTGCAAATACACCACCTCCTCCACCGGTAAGGCCAAGTGCCAACCCGACTAAACATCCAAAAAGAATGGCTAGACCGAACATGATCCGTCCTGACTTTGATTCCACGGCATCTTGACGATTAGCATTCCCATTGCACAACTATCTGTGATGCCAGCGAACATCAATCCGGCACCAACAAACGCCGAGAGACCGGTGAAGTAAGGATGCACGAAGATGCCCAACAATGCACCGACCAGCACAAGGAAACCCGCAGCAATCCGTACCTGCCGCTCCAGTGACATGGCCTTTTTACCACGCACCACGGGCAAACCAGCAGAGACCCAGGCCTCGGTTCCGTTTTCGATGTTGATCGTATTAGCGAAACCTGCATCAATGAACTTTTGCTGCGCCTTCGCTCCTCGTGCCCCACTTTTACAGATGATGTAAAGTGGTTCATTCGCCGATCCATTCCGTGATTTCATCACTGAATGCGGATCAAGAACATCAAGCGGGATATTCTTTGCTTTGGCCGCCCGCACTTCCCGGTATTCCATTGGGGTGCGAACATCGATGATCTCGACGTTATTCTGTTGATCGCGCTCGGCAAGCTGTTGCACAGTGATTGTTGGATTATCTGACATGTCTGACCCCTTATTAATGTCGTGGTGTCGCAATAATACGATATATTTGCGAGAGAAAAAGTGAGATTTTAATCTCCCAAAAAACGATCTTCTACACATTTAATGATATTGGCTAAATGCGGCTCCGCAACTTGGTAATATACGCGGCGTCCTTCCCTTTCGCTCGTAAAGAACCCACATCGCTGCATCAGTCGCAAATGCTCTGAGGCCACGTTGTCTGGAACGTCACAATCCTCTGCCAGTTCGCCAACAGTATACCGACCATGCAGCAACAATTGCACAAATCGTAGCCGCACGGGATGCGCCAGTGTTTTCAGGCATTCCGCCGCCTTGGTAAACGCATCCATGTCAACAGTATGTTTAGACTTCTTATTGGTTTTTGTTACCATTTCAAATCTCCTTACCTCATTGTATCGTAATGTCACGATATATCAAGGGTACTGTTCCGCGTCTTTATTGATTTCCACGTAAGTCCGTACCGTAAAAAAACTCAGCCGAACTCAAGACACTGTAAATCAAGGGTGCTGTGAAACTCTGACGGCATGTGTTCTCAGACGAGTTGGTAGCAACGCTCGCCGCCGCATTCAGTACAATCGTTGTCACCGGTCGTGAAGACTGTCAGCGATACACGTTTCGCGAGTGCCAGGGTTCAGAGAATGGCTATAGTTCCAAAGTAACCCTCCCCTTCACTTTGGTAACTGATTAGATGGAATTTGTGATGCAGCCCTGGCACCTGCTGGTATTCGCTCTGGCAAGTTGGGTGAATCGTGAACAACAATTGGCGATTGAATACCTCAAGACCGAAAATAGCATCCTCCGGGAAAAGGTTGGCAAGAAACGGGTCCTGCTGAACGATAACGAGCGTCGTCGCCTGGCGGTCAAAGGGAAAATGCTGGGCCGGAAGTTGCTAAGTGAACTCGGCGCGATCTTCACTCCCGATACCATTCTCCGCTGGCACCGGGAGTTGATTGCCAGGAAATGGGACTACTCGTCGGAGAAGAAACAAGTTGGTCGACCTCGTATTCGAACGGAGATCGTCGAACTGATCTTGAGGTTTGCGAAAGAGAATCCCACGTGGGGAACTGATCGAATTCAGGGTGCTTTGTCCAATGTTGGTTTTCACATCACCGACACCACCGTGCGGAATGTGCTGAAGGCGAACGGTATCGAGCCTGCCCCAGATCGTCCCGCTTCAATGTCCTGGCAGACGTTCCTGAAAGCTCATTGGGAAGCGATATTCGCCGTTGACTTCACCACGGTAGAAGTCTGGACGAAGACCGGTCTGACGACGTTCTACGTCATGGTGGTGATGGAGTTGAAGTCACGACGCGTTGAGATCGCGGGGATTACGACAAACCCCAACAAACAATGGGCGACACAGGTTGGACGTAACCTCACCGGCGACGATGGCTTCCTGGAAAACGCCTCCCATCTGATTCTTGATCGCGATACTTGTTTCCAGCCGCTGCGTTCTTTCCTGAAGAACCAGACTGAAATCGAACCGGTGCTGCTTCCGCCGAAGAGTCCGAACATGAATGCACATCTCGAACGATTCATGAGAAGTCTGAAAAGCGAATGCCTGAGAAAGATGATCTTCTTCGGTCAGCACTCACTCGAACGAACGCTGAAAGAATACGTTGCCCATTACCATTCCGAGCGGAATCATCAGGGACTCGACAATCAGCTGATTGATCCTGATGAAGACGTTGGATGCTTCGCCGGTAAAGTTGAATGCCGCGAACGTCTCGGTGGTTTGCTCAAGTATTACTACCGCGACGCAGCTTGAATCAGCCTCGAATCGATGTCGGTCCTCGTGTAGTGATTCTCCGTTACCGCTGCGCTCGGACGGTCATTTTCGCGTCAAATCTGATAGTAGCGTTTAGGTCGCTAAACGAATCTCGTTCGAAATCCGTCGCTCGTAAGCGATGGAACCAGTTGGAATCACTGGTTTTCAACGTCGGCTGAATAAATTTACGATACGGCTGAAGGAATACGTTGCACATTACCATTCCGGGCGGAATCATCAGGGACTCGACAATCAGTTGATTGAACCTGGTGAAGAAGTCGGAAGCATCGCAGGTAAAATCGAATGCCGCAAACGTCTCGGCGGTCTGCTCAAGTATTACTATCGCGACGCTGCGTGAAACCGCTTCGCTCACAGACCACAATTCTTGTAACGATCCGCGCTACCGCTGCGCTCGCAAGGTCAGTTTCGGATCGATTCTGATGATAATCCTCAGGTCGCTAAACGAATCTCGTTCGAAATCCGTCCCTCGTCTGGAACATAACCAATTGGAATCTCTCGTTTTCAACGTCGGCTAAATAAATTTACGATACGGGCACTTTTGAAAGAAGCGGGACAGAACAATGACCAATCATGGAATCAGCTAGTGGAGACTTACGGGCCATTCATCTACCAATCTATTCGTCGATCGGGCATACAGTCTGCTGATGCAGCAGATATCATGCAGATCGTTTTGCTGGAAGTGCATCGCAGCCTGCAATCATTCGAGCGGCAACATAAAGGTTCTTTTCGTAAGTGGCTCAATGCGGTCACTCGTAATAAAGTGATCGACTTTTGTCGTAAACGCAACAAGTTAGAAGAGATCACCACACAACAGCAATCAGACGTTGCAGATTCCGAGCACAAGATTGACCAGGCAATTCCTGATGAGCGTCAGCAGGCGTTAGTGAAGATTCTTCAGGATGTTAAGAACTCGGTGTCAGGCAAGACATGGCAGGCCTTCGAGATGACGGAAGCCAATGTGGAGACCTCCGATCAGATAGGCCGTAGACTGGGAATCAGTGCTGCAGCGGTCCGTATGGCACGCCGTAGAGTGCTCCTGCAAATTGAACTTTTGTACGTTCAACACAAACAAAAACCAGAGTAACGTGACAACGGTTCGTTAGATGTAAAGAAGGGAGACTATTGCCCGTTACTCCCTAAATCATCCTTTCACCGGAACTTTTGATGAGTTGTCCCAATTCCAGAACGATACCTGAGCTTCGTACTGAACAATTCAATAGCCAGGAATTGAACGATTTCCTTGATCACGTTTCCAGCTGCGATTATTGCTACGAAGTGTTTCGGTCCGAACAGTCCACATCGAACGATTCGAATCTGGAAATTGAGGTTCACGAAGCTCTGGAAAATTCACGACTTTCTGAAGAGCCCGAATGCAGGGAAGTTCTCTCCCGTCTTCTCGATCAACAGGACTCGAATTATTTTCAGGAAGTGTCTGCCCCAGTTTTCGAGCCCGTATCACCAGGCACAATTCTCGGTGACTTTTATCTCGAGCACGTCATCGCACGAGGTGGCATGGGTACAGTGTACGCCGCCGAACAGATATCCCTCAAACGCAGGGTAGCGTTTAAGCTGATCAATACAGGAATGCAGCCAGCCGACGGAGTGTTTCAGCGTTTTACGAATGAAGCTATGGCCCTGAGCCGCATGGATCATCCGCAAATCATTCCGGTACTGACCTGTGGTCACTGTGGTAACTCGTTTTA
Source organism: Polystyrenella longa (assembly GCF_007750395.1). Lineage (GTDB taxonomy): Bacteria > Planctomycetota > Planctomycetia > Planctomycetales > Planctomycetaceae > Polystyrenella > Polystyrenella longa. The sequence continues at coordinate 5,726,572 of NZ_CP036281.1, forward strand.
TCTAGTGATGCCTCTGATTGACGGAATCAATCTGGCGAATTTAATCCAGCGTTTGGTCGATCAACGAAGCCGATCAACAACGGAAGTTTGTGCGACCACGGTTGAGACTGACTTTAAAGAACATCCCCTGCACGTCAGTCCTGATGAGGAGAGCTCGTTTGTTGTTAATCTCTCCAATAAGATGAACAACTACTGCGAGAACTATCCCAGAGACATTTTTGGGGGAACCGATATCAAGTCGCCAGAGTTCATTCGGAATGTGGTGCAGCAATTCATCTGCCTGGCAGACGCTCTGCAATACGTCCACGATCGAGGCATCATTCATCGTGACATTAAGCCCTCAAATATACTGATAGATCGCGAAGGGAAAATGCGAATTGGTGACTTCGGTGTTGCCAAACTCGATGATAACCTCACAATGACGGCCACTCACCAGCTACTTGGTACTCCCCGTTACATGAGTCCTGAGCAGATCCCAGGTAACAAACGATTCGTCGATCACCGTACCGACATCTATTCACTGGGAATCACACTATACGAGTTACTTACTTTGAAGTCAGCGTTTGAGAGTGGTTCTATAGAAGAAATAATGTTCCGCATCGAACAGGAACAACCGTTCTCCTGCCGAATATATAATCCGGCGATCCCGCTTGATTTGGAAACGATTATTCTGAAGTCAATCGAAAAATCGAGTGAGGATCGCTATGTATCTGCCTCCCTGCTCGCAGACGACCTTCGTAGATTTCTGGAAAATAAACCCGTACTTGCTAAAAGACCAGGGCCTTCAGAGCACATCATTAAATGGATCTCACGTCATCGAAGTGCTGCGGCAGCTATTGTAGCCGGCATGGCCCTGATGCTCATCATGAGTATCGTTATACTTGCTAAGGTTTCCGATGCCGTTCGCAAAATGGAAGCGAGCCAAAAAGTCGCGGAAGAGTCTCTGGATCAGGCAATCGAAACTACTTACGCATCTTCATTCGCACTTGGGTTCAGGGCCTACCAGGATTATGACCTATCGTCTGCGATGGAAATCCTGAAAGCAGACAAGTTCAAAACGAGTAGTAAAGATTATCGAGGTTTTGAATGGCCCCTTTTGATGCAACGCATCCAAGGCGATTCGACATCGATGCCTCTTTCGAATAAACCCCTGTACTGCATCGCCGAATGCGATGATCGACGACTTCTTGCGGTCGCCGGACAGGAGGCCGTAATCTATCTTGTCAACGCCCTCGACTTTTCAGTGCAGAAGACGATACTCACTAATCAGAGTGAAATAAACGACTTGGATTTCTCAAAGGAGGGCTCACGTCTCGTTTCGGCGGAAGACAATGGTTCTATCTGTGTGTGGAATTGCCAAAATGGGGAGCAATTATTAACCATTCCCGCACACGATGGGGTCGTTTATTCTGCGAGTTTCTTCAAGGACGATAGCCGAATCATCAGCCATGCACGCGACAAAGAGTTCAACATTTGGCACTCCGACACTGGTGAAAATCTAGACGAACTCAAACATCACGACGACAGGATCGTTATCTCAACAATAAATAGTTCCGAGAGGCTACTCGCTTCGATCAGTCGAGATCATAAACTCCTCGTTTACGATCTCGTCGAACAACGCCTTGTCCTGAAGAAATCCATCCCCCAGGAGAATAGCCGGGTCTCTGTCACTGCCCTGACTTTTTCTCCGGACAGTCGTTTTCTGTATTATGGCAGAAAACAAGGTCTTATCTCCCGCGAAGACCTACTGACTAAAAAACACGAGGATGTGGCGAGTCACAGGGATGAAATCACGTCGATTCGATTTGATTCTGAGGGGTCGAGATTATTCACTGCAGACGTCTCGGGTCTGGTGCATATCTGGAGTATTTCTGACCAGAATAATGCGGGACAAGAAGTGGCTGATTCATTAACCCCAATGGATCGCTGGACTACCCCTGAACCATCCCGTCCCGGAGGCTTTGATGTTCATCCCAATGGTACATGGGCCTGCATCTACCACAAAGGTGAGGTTTCTTTTTTAAACTTGCAGACCCGCGAACGGCAAACATTGGACTTCCCGGCTACGGCCGACCTCCTCAACCCTGACTATAGTCGGGGACCTGACGAAGACCTATTATGTTTCAGTCCGGATGGAAAATGGTTAACATTCCTGACGGAGGTATTCCATCTTGAAGACGGAAAATGGTCCCATCACGTTAAGATGTCCTATCTAGCCAAGAGATGTTTCGCATTGGAGTATACTAACGACAGTCGATCTCTGATAAGCTCAATTGGATCTGGAAGAATCATATTTGCCGACAGTTGGAAGGGGACACACATAGATCAACCTTTCAAAGCAGACGATTTGAATTACCGTAATCTGGAGCAAAGTGATGTTATCGCGGTTTCCAATAAAGATAGTTTCGTTGCAGTTGGCTCGTACAATTGCGACATCCTCCTCTACGATGTAGGCACAAAAAATAAGATCGGCGATCTGCCTGGAAATAATCACGGGATCGAAGACATGGACTTTTCACCAGACGAATCTGTTCTCGCAATCGCCCGGTCCAGTGGGAACGAGATCGAGTTTTGGCATACACAAGGAGACGATTCTGCTGAAAGCACTCAAGCATTAGAGCATGATAGTAATCACATCAAGTGCATCCAATACTCGCCGAACGGACTATGGCTGGCGACTTCAGCCGAGGATAACGACGGGACAGTCTACCTGTGGGACCTGAACCGCGAGCAAATTATCTGGCGGCGCCCCGTCCCGACGTCCTATTTGACTTTCTCCACTGATAACCAGAGGTTATATACCTTCAACGAAGGGGTAGGAGAAATCTGCTGTTGGGATCTTTCCTCGCTCCTCAGTCCCAATAATGAAACGCACCTGTTCGCGTCCCAGCAAGAGTCATCCGAACGTATTCTCAAACTGGATAGTACCAGGTTATTACGTCGTGGAGAGTCAATCGATATCGTGACCCAGTCGAATGGCAACATTGTGTCCGTTGGAGAGCATGGGAAATTATCTGTCGCGAGCGAATCTAATCGTGAGACGATTCAAATCCTTAATGATAAGCATAATCAGATTGAGTCCAATGTTGGAACGAGAACCATGTCCGTCGGAGGCAATCGTTTGGTTGCTTTAAAAGAAGACCAACACTTGGAAGTCCACGGTTTCACCGAAGGCCTCTTTCAATTGGAAAAAAACATTCACGCCCCTGAAGTCACTTGCGTCAAGTTCTCTTCAGATGGCCACTTGCTCTTTACTGGAACACAGCACGGTTCTCTTCAGTCACGAGATCCTGAAACATTAAAAACGGTCAAAACATGGACGCTGGCTGCGTCCGCAACAATCGAAGATATTCAAGTTTCTTTCAACGGAGAATACGTCGGAATCATACAGATCGATCCCCCCGGACGGGAACCTGGACGTTACTTGTCTCTCTTGAATTTGAGCACGGGAGAGGAAAGTTTTCCTTTTGGTCCAGACACAGACGTTGACTGTTTTGCATTTGCGAATCAGCACAACTGGATTTCCTGTGGAATCGACAGCCGCCTTATGATCCGGCACCTAGACAACCAGAATACGACGACCTTTCAGATACCTAAGGGACATTTTCGTTGCATTGACTTTGCACCGACTGACGATAAGGTCGCGGCATGCTCAGACCGTAAGGTATTGCTCTGGGATATGACTACACACCAGCAGCTGTCGATGCTGCTAGGATTTGACACCAATCCCTGGGAATTAAAGTTCTCGCCAGATGGACGATCACTCGTCGTGATCGCGGAAGATAATCGTTTGAAGATCTGGAACGTGAAGACCAATCAGTTTCTAAAGATCGACGATTATCTGAAAGTCGATACAATCGAGTTCTCACCAGAAATCCCAGGAATCATGTCTCTCAACCGGGGCAATCCCCCGGTCATTAACTACCTCGACTACGACTGGAATCATGATTAATTGAATAGCTGAGCGTGGTATCTCTGCTTTAACGCGATGTGGCTGGTTTAAGAGCTATCGCAGGCAACATCGTACCTGATTCGAATGGCATGCTCTCTCCATAGTTTGTCCCAAACGCTTATTTAACAAGGTCTTACAGCCAGGTTGGTTTAGTGCAGCGAAATCTCTTGGATTCCAGTAAACACTCTATTTATAGACTTTGATAGAAGTTCAATTTTTTAAAGTCTGACAAGAACTCTGACATGGATGTTCTGTGCAAAACCAGTGATCGCCATTTCTTCGAGAGCTATAGTTGACCGTACTCAACCATGATTCATTTTGCAATCGTTTGCAAAATAATCCAGATCTATTTTGGTCCTTACACCAATATCTCATCCAGGATTTCCGCGAAGACGGCATCACTCATTTCAGACAGAGCAAGTAGTTCGACAGGTTCTTCGAAGATGAGTTGTCGCATAAAGACTCCGGCCGTGTCACCGATACCGATTCCACTCCAGATAATCAAGAATTGATCACCATCCGGCGTCCTGCGTTGAGCGACGGTTGGATTCCATTGACGACCGGGGAGTTCCTCGTTGATAACTTCAGAATCACTGATCGCTGTGTCAATGTCATCGCAACGGCGAAGTTTAAGTCGTAGTCGTTCCCCGTGTTCTGTTGAGACCAGAAGACAAAGTCGCTACCACCGACGGGCTCTCCTGTAGACCAATGGTTTCGGAGTTCACCAACACTTCCTCACCTGTCATTACACCTGCAGAAGAGAGACGACGTGTGAAAACATGACCTGTATCTCCAGCGTTCTTGCCGATCCCGCTAACAGCGGAGTTCCCATTGCCTGCCAGGGTTACTCTTGTCACCTGTTCAAGATTTAAATGTTATCGAGTTAATGAGGAGTGTTTGACGTCCACAGAATCAGCCACCCGTGAGAAGTTGTTTTCGACGTCACCGCCATTCTGTATTGCTGATGTCGACGATTTTTAGATTTCTTCTGATCAGAACGGGTAGTGGAAGAAACTATATCTGTTTCCCTTATTCCGAATTCAACGATAGAATTGCTTTAATAAAGACAAATGTGAACGAAGCAAGAACCTATAGATCGAATCACGAGTAAGGATTTCCGAACATGTTTCAAAGCCAAGACCAAAACCGACGGATTGTCCTTAACTCTCGCCCGCAAGGCGCACCGAAGCCCTCGGACTTTCGAATGGAGAAAACAAGTGTCCCGGAACCAGCGGCTGGTGAATTCCTTTTACGTACGATCTATTTATCGCTAGATCCTTACATGCGAGGACGGATGAGTGAAGGTCCCTCCTACGCAGAGCCAGTCGCATTGGATGAAGTCATGGTTGGCGGTACCGTTAGCCGCGTAGAACGATCAAATCACCCTGAGTTTGAAGAAGGCGATCTCGTTCTGGCCAACAGCGGCTGGCAGGACTACACCGTTTCTGACGGCACTGGACTTGTTCGGCTTGACCCGAGCTTGAAACACCCATCGCGTGCTCTCGGTGTATTAGGCATGCCAGGGTTCACCGCATATATGGGGCTCTTGGATATCGGTCAGCCTCAGCTTGGGGAGACTGTAGTTGTGGCCGCGGCAACTGGAGCGGTCGGATCGGTCGTTGGACAGATCGCAAAACTCAAGGGATGCCGTGTTGTTGGAGTTGCTGGCGGCGAACAAAAGTGCCGTGTCGCAGTCAATGAATTGGGATTTGACGCTTGCATCGATCATCACGCCGAGAACTTTGCCGAGCAACTTGCTGCGTCCTGTCCACGAGGCATCGATATTTACTTTGAGAATGTTGGAGGCAAGGTCTTTGACGGAGTTCTTCCGCTGCTCAACACGAAAGCACGTGTTCCACTGTGCGGACTGATCGCCCATTACAACGATACAGAACTGCCGCCTGGACCAGATCGTCTTTCGCTGTTAACAAAAACACTCTTGATCAAGCGAATTAAAATGCAAGGGTTTATCATTTTCGAAGACTACGGTTCACATTACGGCGAATTCGCGAAGACGATGGATAGTTGGGTTAACGAAGGCAAAATCAAAGTTCGAGAAGAGATCAGGGAAGGTCTTGAGAACGCCCCGGATGCATTTATTGGACTTCTGGAAGGCAATAATTCCGGCAAACTCGTGATTCAAGTTGGTCATCTCTAAACAACAAACAACTTCTTTCCCGACGGGGAATCCGCCGGATGATTCGGTATCGATTCCAAACCTTTGAAAGGGCTAAGCATCAGATGCTATAGTGAAATTGATTGAGCTGTTGCTCAATCATTCCTTACCATGATCCGGAGCGATTGATTTATGCCAAAGCGACCGACAGTGATTCGCAAAGGCATCAGTTGTTCTGTTTGCGAAGAATCGAACTGATCTCGCTATACAAGAAGAGTCGGAAGAAAAAAGCAACTCGGGATGGAAGTTCTTCCGAATCTCAGCATTAAGCTCCCTATGGTTCGACTCGCGTAGGCGGACGCCTGGTCTCCGTTGCAGTTTGGAGAATGAGTGAGTGGAAAAGAATAACGAGCTGTCAAGTTATCGCAAGTGCGCTTCCAGAAGCTCAAATTCACTAACCTCTGTGAATTCGCGTGAAGCTCCCGATTTGCTGACAGGCAGTATTCCGTATTTGATCCGATATTTATTAGTGTCCCAGTGGTTAATATAACCGCCTACGACGTGAGTAGCACCGGCGCGTTGCATCGCCTCAATGCATTTTTCCTCATAAGATTTACGATCTGTCGGGCGACTGATGAATGAAGTACGTTCATCATCGCCGATGTCATTGGCTGCAATTCGAACCATTGGGACGTTCAGTTTAATCAGACCTTCATATAATATGCGATCTAATGTCTTTATGGCATCCATAGTTTCAAGGTAAGAACGCATCGCTTTATTTCGGTTGCGGAGACGTTTGTGGTTGGGGGATCCAGGTGGCGGTGGCTCCCAAATGAGGGAGATCAATCCGCCTACGTGTCTTTTGTTAGTGGAATGAATAACAATGTCGTCGATATCAAGAAAGCTGTTTTCAGGCCACCAGTCTTCCGCCCCGGTATCGCTAGCAACAGCGGTGCAGTGATTGTCATAAACTTCAGTAACGATCAACTCCCGCGACAGCATCTCCTCTTGGGATTTTTCTACCTCAGGATCCCCAATACTTGTGTTATTTCCCACTGGTCTCAACACATACATCCGGTCTCCCGGACGAATTCGTTTTCCCTTTCCAAGCGAAAAAGTAACCTCATCGTTATCGATTTTAGTAATTCGTCCGGCACTGGGCATGAATCCACTGACAATTCGGCTCAACAGGTATCTGTTAAACTGATTTGGAGGGACTTCGTTGAAATCGTCAATTAATTTAATTGAAACATTATCCGCAGATACGTGATGAAGTGTTTTTTCAAACAGCGTGCGGTAGATAACTGTGTCGTCCTTGAGGGCTGATTCCAAATAGACGATATATCCTGATTTCTGATAATTCGACTCTTCGAATCCCTGTCCCGGATCAATGATTCTTCTTTTTTCAACACCGACGAATGATTTCTGCACCTTTTCATCATTTACTGGGGTGAGCAAGGCCGTTTGCCCGGAGCTCAAGTAATATTGCCGCGTCAACATGCCACTGTCTCGTACGCGATCAGATTGTCCCGCCCAAAGTACCTGGCGCGTCCCCACCTCGACCAGACGAATCGACAAATGATATTCCCCGCCGTCTCGAGCAGGCTTCAACTCAGCAATAACGACGTGTGTCGCATTAAATAAACTGCTCAACGGAATAGCGTTTTCCACAGAATCCATATGAAGTACATCAGGATCAATAATTGATAATCCTAACTTCAGCAATTCATTGAGTTCGTGAAACAGTGACATCTTATATTCACGTTCGAGTACACTCAGGTTTAACCCATTCAATACAGCATAAAGCTCGTCTTCCAAATATGCCTTTGCACGCTCGAGGGTGGGTGGTTTCTTTTTCCATTCGTTATATTCGTAGCTCCATTTTCCATACTTTGCTAATGTGTCGATCCACGGTGTTTTAAAATGCGGATCAGGCATCTCGGGTTTACCAGAATCTCTGGCGTAGTCATCAACCTGCACGTGAATTGCGAGATTCACATAACTCTCTTCCTTCGGTAATTCGATCGCTTGCGCGATGCTGAGTGCCGCGTATTCTAGAAAGTCGGATGTATTGAGCTTCGGGATAATGTCGTTCTTCCTGCCAATCGTCAGACTCCCGATCCGAATCTGATCTCGCGGAATGCTGATGACGCTTTTGTTTCCAATACCGAAAAACTTCAATTCATTACCTTCAATCCCCTGAAAGAATCCCACCCGACGTTTCTTTTGCGAGAGGTCATCAAAGGCGACGAACTTCACACTGTCGACACCTACTCGATCGAAGGGGACGATCTTGTACTTCTTCCAGTACTTCCCGGCTTCTGACTGAAGTATGTCCGACAGTGGTTCCCCCTCTTCGGTTTCCTGCAGTATGCGTTGAGTCAGTTTTTTGTCGATTCCAATACGTGGAATATCGCTCTTTCTCAGCAGATGAATTATTTGCGGTGCAAAGTTACTTGTATCTTTTTTCACAAGTCTGAATTTCCCATCCTCGTCAACTCGCACTCCTCCCACCATGGCTGTCGGGTTGACGAAAGCGAATTCCACCGATTGCCAATCGTGAATAGACTCCAACTTTGAAGTGAGATCTTTCAACTCCTCCGTCAGTCTTTTTTGCTCTTCGCTCAGTTTGCGTTTTTCAGAATTCAGATCATCTTTTTCAGTCTTCAGCTCTCGAATATCATGTTCCAACGCCTCTCTGCGTTTCCGTAAATCCTCCAATTGAGATTCGAACACGGCAGTATCCGGTGCTGACTGAACAACACCATGAGCTCTAGTGGGTGCGTCGGTCGCCTGATTACGACCTAGGTACCATGCCCCAAACACCAATACCACCAGCAGAGAAATAGCGGTGGGAATTCCGATACCTAGCCAAAGCACTGTTTTAGTCTTACGCCCAGTTAGGCTTGGACCAGACGTCACTAAATCCTGAGGCGAGGATGCCACAGGATGCATTGCGTGTGGACTATTTATTGCTAACTGATGGGGGTGAGGCACTCCGGGAGAATAGACCGGCCCTTGCGGATAATGCTGAGGCCAGGGCTGCGTCTGATCCGGTGAGAGATTTGCAGGGTAAGCTGCAACCTGAATATCACCCATCACTGGCTCCAACGGAAGGGAGGGTGGAGGGCTGTCCGATTCTATATCCAACTCGTCTGGATTATCCACTGAAGGAACGGGGCCAGATTCCGATGAAGACGTTTCAACAGATTCTAGTTGGTTTTCCAGTCTCAATTCAAACTCGGATGTTTTAAAACAACTTTCGCCAGTAGATTCATTGAGTGTAGACGCGGATTGTTGAGGAAAGAGGCTGCTCAGTCGCCCAGCCGCGATCCATTTCTTGGTGGACGCATCCTTGGAGAGCAATGTATCTCGTTTTATACGCCCTTCCTTAAGGAATCTTTTCATCTCGGATCCGGCGAAGGGTCCTGAAATGCCTTCATTCTCTTTAATAAACCAGGTACTCGGCATCTTAAGCTCGCTTCATATTTTGGTTCGCGAAAGGAAATTCTACTCAAGACATAATAAAAGCTATTGATACATTCGGGAGCGTAGATGATATAGTTTGTCTTCCGAGAACTATAGAGGCAGTTTCAAAACCATAGAGATACTGAACAGTTTGGCCTGTTGATTGCATTGTCACGTCTCCTGAAAGGAGACTTAACAATGGACATGACGCTGGAACTGTACCCCTCACTCGAACGGTATCTCGCAGCGTCCAGGACGGACTGTGTTACGGAACTCACTGATGAGCAATGGCTGTTGATCGAAGACCTCTTTCCCTGGGAGGGGCCCACTCGAGCGGGGGGGCGGCCGCAGGCACCACCTCGGGAATGCTTGGAAGGCATTCTGTGGGTGCTGCGAACCGGCGCTCGATGGAAAGATTTACCAAAATCGTTTCCCTCTTTTACAACCTGCTGGAGACGTTTCAAAGAGTGGACCGAATCGGGAGTATTTCGACTCGCCTGGGAACGGCTCGCAGAGAAACTCCAACGGGAGGGAGAACTCGATTGGTCCGAAGGAATGGCCGAAGGGACGTTTGCCCCTGCTAAAAAAGGGGGGAATGTGTTGGCCCGTCCAAATGTGGCAAGGGCTCCAAGATCATGCTGTTCGTTGATGGACACGGAACACCGCTGAGTGCAGAGGTTCACAGTGCTTCTCCCTAGGAAGTGAAACTGAGTGAATCGTTGCTCGACCATACCGTTATTCCTTATCGTAATCCAGAGCGATTGCTTTATGATAAATCGCCGACATTGATGCCCTTCGTCATCGACTCTTCTGGTGGCGAGGAATTGAATTAGTCACGCCCCACAAAAGAATCGTAAGAAGAAACCGACTCAAGATGGTCGAGCCTTACGCCGCTACCGCAAACGCTGGAAAGTCGAACTAGAACCGATAATTATTGCGATTCGTTTGATGTCCTCTCCGAAATCCTGGAAAGCGATGTCAATTTTGCAACCGATTGAAAAGATATGCCTCGTCTGAATCGAATTCGGTATCGACATATTTGATCTTGACTTGCGATGGTGGCTTTCAGCCATTCCGTTCTTTCCTGAGAAAGCAGGATAAAGTCAAACCGCTATGCCTTACCCTAATAAGCCTGAACATGAACGGCGAACTTAATAAAATAGACGCTACGTCTAAAAGGTGTAAATTGGGAGGCAGAACTGTCCTCTTCTGCCAACACTTATTGGGAAGAACGTTAAAAGGGTAGATTACTTAACGCCAGTGCACAACATGACAAGAGTGCGAAAAGAGAAGTATCCAATGAGACTTATCGGTCTTGTATTACAGACTTCACTGCAGCCACAACCGAATTCCAGGATAGGTCCTAATTCACAGTATCTGATGATAAGTTTGATGGACTCGTCTGAAACGTTGAACGCATAGAACTCTTCGGTGGCCTATTCGAGTATCACTTTTGCGATGCTAACGCTCTTCATCTTTCAGCGATTAAGTAGCCTGAAGACCCCATGCTTCCAGAGTACCCAGACTGTTGTTATTGATTTTCAGAAACATCAAAGCAAATTAATTATCAGTGTCGGGTAAGACACATCCCAAGATGTTTGTCATTGCCGTCTGCCAATATTCATTCGTAGCTTTGTTCGATTGTATTTACGATACCGAGTTCGGCTTACTTAAAGCATTGCTGTGTGACGAGTAATTATATTAAATTAAATATTCCTTTAAACATATGAAATGTGGTTGATCTTTTTTTGAATAACAATTATCTGTGGGAGTGTCTTGATTTCACATCTCATTTATTCAAGCATCTTCTCTATTCTTGAATTTGCATTATTCTGCAGTCTCCTCACACTTCTGATTAATATTTTGTTGGCCATGATTTCTCGTTTGCAAATATCTCCAGAGTCAAATCGTACTTCATACCCTTCGCCAACCAGTTGTGTGATGGACTAATATTCTGTTTTACATTGGCGACAACTTCACCTTGTCGCTCGTCACTACCATCCTGTTGTGAGTGATACTCAGGGTTATCTCGAAGAAGAATTGAATTCGACGAAGGTGGCACATTCGTGTTTATCTTAATCGGCTTCATTCATCTTCATCAACAAATGATTGTTTTATGCTGCCTAACTCTCTTCTAGCTGACACTCTTTGTCTCAGCATGTTTCAAATACATATCACTACTTAAATAATTGATTTCAAGAACGTGCATTGATGTTTCTTCTCTGAGGATTCTCGTGTACCAGTTCTCTCCAATTCATTGCGCCTGTTGGTCGACAAATGCGTCGATGGTACGCGCCGAGTCCCCGCCCTCCCTTCAAGTTGAATTCGATCAAGGACTACCCTGATGAAGCCATTCTTCTGGTTCGAATCATTGCGTAACAAGCTTAGAAACAACACTGAAAAGCGAAAAGTACTTAAGAGACACCGTGTTGATCACAAGCAGATTCCTGCTTCTGTCGAAAGCTTAGAGGAGCGACTGCTGCTGTCTGTTACCACGACAGATATTGATCCGAATCCAGCGGACACTTCGACTTCTGCAACGTCGAATGTCTCTCCAGAATCGATTGACCTGCAGCTTCTTCTGAACCAATCGATAACGGAAACTGTAACGCTCACATTGCCCACGGGGGGAATTGGGGAAGAAGATCCACAGGTTCCAACGGCGGATGTTATTTTTGTTGTCGACGAATCAGCTTCGATGGGAGGAGAGCATTCGTGGATCTCTGAAATGGTTCTGGACTTAGAGACCGCTTTGGAAGACCAGGGAATCTTTAATAATCGATTCGCCTTAGTTGGATATCTCGACAAGGGAAGCGTGTTCAACATGGCTCCCTCAGTTGATCAGATCTCGATTTATGATGAATCGGGAGCAATTGTCGATAAAGGTACTGTCAAAAGAGAATACAGGGATGACGGTTCGGGAAATGTCGGGTATGTACGGGCAGAGTTCAACCTTCCTGCTGACGGAACATACTACGCTGTTCTTAATACCCAGCAGTTGGATTTATTAGGTGAAGTGTCAATTGAAGCGGAGAATTACAAAACAGCCACAACCGGTTCGTTGGGAGACACTTGGACGGTTGAAGACAACTACGTCGCTTCAAGTGGTCAGCAAATCGCGTCAGGTCCGGATAATGGAACATCGTATGGTTCGGGGTCGGTGAACAATGCCCCGCGATTAGATTATGATATTAATTTTGATGAAGCAGATTCCTACTACGTCTGGATACGCGGAGAACGACCTGACACGAATGGCGATCAGATCCATTTTGGGCTGAACGGATCACGAATCAGCAGTATCAATAGTTTCAACTTTTGGGAAAATAATCTGGGGTGGGCAGAAGCCGGAACACGGATCACGGTTCCTTCCACGGGAATCCATACATTAAATTTATGGATGGGCGAAGATGGGATCAACATTGATAAGATCGTGCTGACTAAAGATCCTAACTTTAACCCAACTGGTCAAGGACCAAGTGAGTCGGTACAGGATCAGAACGGTGTGTTTCTGCAAAACACGAGTTCACACGAGTATGGCTTCTATCTTGAAGATAACTCTGCGGCCATTACCAATGCGGCATTGAGTTTTGATACGGCGTATCAAGGTGTAACGACAAAGGCAGGGATCGATCACACTTACTCATTCACTACTGGGTCCACAACCGATCTTCTTTTCGAGCCGCTCTCAAACGACGAGAACTATGAATGGTCGTTGAGTGGCCCCAGCGGTGAGATTGTGGCAGACAAAGGGTTCAATTTAGCCGACACTTTACTTTCAGCAACGGCATCCGGAACCTATACATTAACGATTCGAGCAACAGGACCAACAAATGGCCCTTACGGTTTCAGGCTGGTTGACCTCACGACTCCCGCTTCGCTGACTACAGGCACCACGACGACAGCAACGCTTGATCCCGTTGCAGAGTCTAAAGTCTACTCCTTAGCGATGGTAGCAGGGAGTCAGTATTACTTTAATGAAACTGGTTGGGATGGCACTGCGAATGCGCGCTGGAGATTGGTGGATGACAATGGCGCAGTCTTATTTGATTCAAGCTTAAGTGATGATCACGATCTGATCACAGCAACCAGCACCGCGACGCATTATTTAATCGTTGAAGGTGACATTCATGAAACAGCCTCAACCGCACGAAGTTTCACGTTTACTGTTGAGGACCTCGGTTCTGTTTCCAGCGCGACTCAAGCGTTAACCTTGGGAACGGCCATCAACAGTTCACTCACCCAGATTGGAGAACAGGCGCATTATACATTTACGTTAGCAAGTGATGCTCTTCTTTATTTTGATTCCCTTACTAACTCAACGTACCTGAATTGGTCATTGACTGGCCCTAGCGGTGAGATTGTTGTTAATCAGGATTTCACTGGCGGCAATCAAGTCCTGAATCTGTCGAGCGGAAACTATACCTTAACAGTCGATGGTACCGAAACGGCAATCGGGAGTTTCCATTTCAACTTACAGAGTTTGTCGACACTTGCGACCACAATGACGCCCGGAATCGCCGTTACTGACACGTTAGATCCCGAAACAGAATCGCATGTTTATCAGTTCAGCGCTGCAACGGGGGGAATGTACTCGTTTGATAGTCAGAGCTGGACCGGTTCAGCCAATGCGAGTTGGAAACTCGTTGACCCCTACGGAAACATTCTTTTCGACGAAACGCTCGATACCGATGTAAGTACGCTTCACTTCCATGAAGGAGGAACGTACTCATTGATCGTTGAAGGAGACGAAGCAGAAACCAGCACAACTCCAGGATACACGATTAATATTGTCGCACATGGAACAGACACTTCCACACCGGCCCCACTCGATCTATCTCAGGTCGTAAGTGGTGACATTAGCGCGAGCAATGAACAAGACACCTTCACTTTTACTGTTGCATCAGCGGGCCTGTTTGCCTTTGATGCTCTCACAGACAACGGTCCTGTGCGTTGGTCTTTAACCGGATCGACTAGTGGTACAGTGGTGTCGAACCGTTTGTTCTCTGCTTCAAACGGAAAGAATGTCTCTGATGCCAATGCGACCCTGAATCTTGCGGCCGAAACATACACCTTAACGATTGATGCTGACACAGACGTGACAGGAGACTACGCGTTCGCGCTGATTGATTTGGGGGCATCGGCGACCACATTGACTGCGGGAACGGCCCTAAATCCGCGATTCAACTCGCACGCCATCAAACCTTACAAGTTCACAGCGACCGCAAATGATCGATTGCATCTTCTACTCAACAACTGGACCGGAACAACGGAATCGCAATGGCGTGTTGTCGATGACGCAGGGACCGTGGTGGCTTCCGCCGATTTGAACCAGGGAACGGGGGCAATCACACTGACTGCGGGCGGAACGTATTACTTACTGCTTGAGGGGGATCAATCGGAAACGGTTTTGAACAGCAGTGTCAATGTTGAGATAGAACTCGAAGAAGTTACCACAAGCGCTACGCTTGTTATGAGTACTCCAACGACGGGAAACATCGCTAGCGTTGGAGACAAACACGAATACACATTCACCGGCACCGAAGGCGATACAGTCTTAGTCGACTTCACTTCTGCCGCGACGACCGACCACCAGATAACTCTTCGTGGACCCAACGGCGAAACACTGTTTGTGAGTAACAGTCATCCGGCTAATGTTGGTATCCAGGTTACCGATCTGGAATTGAGTGAAACCGGTACGTATCAACTCGTCATCAGTGCTGAAGATAGTTCGACAGGTGCGTATGAGTTTCAAGTATCAGTGCGTGACGACCTGCAAATGGACCACGAGGTTAAAGGCGTTTACGATTCGTTCTACACACGTGAAGTCTTTAAATTCAACGGACTGGAAGGGCAGTCGATCCAACTCAAAATGGATGCCTGGGGAACGGCTGCAGACTTTGGCTACGCTGCCAAGCGGCTGTCAACTTTAGGTGGAGACGAGGATGGGTATAACGCCATTGAACTCGGGCTCAATTTACTGGATTTCCGTGAAGATGCCTCAAAGCATATTATTCTGATTACGGATGAAGACCGCGACAACTTTGACAACAATCTCACGGCGAGTACCCTTCAAGCTGATTTGGAAGCTCAGGGAATTAATCTGCATTCAATTCTAAATATGCAGATAGATTCGACAGATCAAGTCGATCTGGCTCTTGGAGTGAATGGTGATTCCCCCGATTCCAGAGCCTATTTCCCAGACGGAAATGGGGGTTACATATCTGAACCGAGTGGCGGAGTTACATTTAATCGCTATTCATCCCCTTCCTATGAATACACCAGTAATGTCGATACGCAAGTCGATTACATCAACCCCACACTGGCTGTTGAAGGAACAATATGGGACTTGCGTCAACTCCGTTCAGGAGGAACCTTGGGAACCACATTCGCCACGGCCTTGTCGTTTCAGGAGGCGTTTGTTGATGTAATCACTGAGGAAGTCGCCGATCATTATTATTCGCTTGCACTCTCTAAATCAGGCGTCGACTTTGCTTTTAGCGCAGCAACCTTCACTGAAGAAACGGTCTCATTTGATGTCACTTTCACTGAAAATGGGGCGTCGCATATCTTTGACTTGCAGTTCATTCAAAGTGGTGACACGGCCAACCCGTTTGGCTCGTTGCCCGTTTCACTGACCTCTAATTACGTCAAGTTGGCAGAAGAGGCTGACTTCAATACAGCTTATTCCGACACCTTTACGCTCGACAGCGGAACAAATGCACTGGCTCTGAGGTTTAATAACCTGAACTTTGATACGTCGACAGTAGATGAAATCAACGATGCGTTCGAGTTGGCGTTAGTTGATTCAAATGGTGACCCTGTCGTAGGCACGATTTTACAGAATCGGGATGCCTTCTTTAATTACACCGAAGGAGAAACACCCAATTATGGTAACGGGGTCTTATTCGAAACAGATATCTCGAACAGTTTTTCTACGGTCACGGTTGATGTTTCGCACCTGACTGCAGGAACATCCCTAACCCTGATCGCACGACTGGTTAACGATGACAACGACAGCACCACCTCTGTGATCATCGATCCTCGTTTGCTTCAATTAGATGTTTCGCCAGTTGTAAATCCAACGACGACATCACCCACCGAAGCCAATAATACTCCTCAGACCATTTATCCTGCACGGATGGAAGATGTCACCGACTTGACAACTTCCTCGTATCGGGCGACTTCATTCAATGAAGAGACCGACGTACTCTACAGTGCAGTCGAAATCGAAAATACGTCGGCCGAAATATTACGCGGCCCAATCCTGATCGGCGTACAAAATATTTCAAATGTAAATGTATCACTGACCAATATTGATGGCACGCTTCCTGATGGAACACCTTATTACGACATCTCACATCTGTTGACTGGAGATGTGTGGGATCCAACCGAAGTTTTAAGTGGGTTCTCTTTACAGTTTACTAATTCAAATCAGGTTCAATTCGATTTCGATCTCGTAGTCTACGCTGACTACATGGAAACGATCACCGGTGCACCAACTGTCAATGAAGGATCGACATACACCCTCAATCTTGCAGTGAGCGACTTTAATGTGAGTTCCTGGGTGATCGACTGGGGTGACGGAGGGAGCTCGACGATCACGGGCGGCACACTCACCGCGACGCATACCTATGCAGACGGACCCAACAATTACACGATTACGAGTACCGCGTCAGACGGAACATTGATAGTTGACACCAATGACCTGTCGGTCGCTGTGGCCAATGTCGACCCAGTATTGACCATCAGTGGAGCCCAGTCTGTCGTTCAAGACTCAACTTATCCTCTCGGCTTAAGTGTTACGGATCCGGGCGACGACACTCTCACTGAATGGGTAATCGACTGGGGAGACGGGACTTCACCGCAGACGATTCCTGGCACTTCGCTGGCTGTGGATCATGTTTTCACCTCACCAGGAGCCTATACGATCACGGCAACTGCCTCCGATGAAGACGGAACCTACTCTTCGAATTCCCTGATTGTTCAGGTTGGCGAAGTCTTTCTGATTGAGAATAGTCATTTTGTTGTTGAGCACCGTTACGAGTTTACGTTGGATGAATCGACTGCAGCCGTTGAAGTTCAAACTTATGATCTTTTCTTTGACACGAATGATCTCATTTCGATCAATGATGCATTCGAGTTGGCGTTGGTGGATAGTGAAGGCGACTCTGTTGTGGGAACGATCATTGCAGGACGCGATGCGTTTTATAATCAAACCGAAGGAGAACTTCGACGTTTAGGCGGAGGAGCACATTACAATGCGGGAACTGGAGCGGTGACTATCGATGTCAGTCATCTCGCGGTGGGCACAGAACTTACCTTGATCGCTCGCCTCGTGAACAACGATGATGACACGACGACATCGGTAGGGCTTGGTGAAGACCTGACATTTCTCACAGTTTCCCCCGTCGTAGGCCCAACGACGACGACTCCTATTCCTGTTGAAACTCTCAGTCAAGCTATCAACCTGAATGAACTAGACGATGTCACTAACAGCATTGGGGTTGCTTACACCGTTACTTCATTCAATGAAGAAACCGACCGATTGACAACCGGAATTCAACTGACCAATGAGGGTACCTATTCGGTGCGTGGGCCGCTTTTGATGGGGATTAATGGGATCACCGCTGCTCACGTTCGTCTGGAAAATGCGGATGTCGTTGGTCCAGACGGAACACGATATTATGACCTCAGTCAGTATCTGTTTGATGAACAGGATTCCTGGTTTGAACCGAGTGAGACAACAACTGAAGAAATATTCCTGACTTTCTTCAACCCTAACCACAACCAGTTTGATTACGACATCGTTGTTCTGGCGAAGCTGAATTCGGCGCCACTCTTCACAACAAGCCCGGTTGTCGAGGTGATTGCAGGCGAAGATTACAGTTACGATTCTGATGCGGTTGATCCAGAAGAAGATGAGGTGACTTATAGCCTCGTTTCCGGGCCGACTGGTTTGACCATTGATGAGACCACTGGGATTGTTTCTTGGACGACTTCGCTTACCGATGCAAATTCAATCGAATCGGTTGTGATCCAAGCTCAAGATCCTTACGCGGGAACAACAACTCAGGAATTCTCGATTCATGTTCGTGATACAGTTGCGAATCGCCCTCCCCGTTTCACTTCGATTCCGGTACTTGATGCATATGTGGGCCTGGAATACACTTACCAGGCAACAGCTGATGACCCTGACGGGGATTCCCTTGTGTTTGCAGGTTACGAGATTCCCGGTGGTGATTTCACCGTAGGAACTAATGGGGCCGTTATCTGGACTCCAACGCCGGATGATATCGATCAGTATTTTGATGTTGAATTACAGGTAGACGATGGGAATGGAGGCTCGGCCCGTCAAGCTTATCAGATCCTGGTGCACGCCAACCCGGCCAACCATGATCCGATCATTGTCAGCGACCCTCAGACGGAACATCGACTTCCCGCTCCAAGGAATGCGGCGACGGGGACCGTGTCTCCCGAACTGATTAGCTTATTGCTCGAAGAAGGGGAAACGAGCATCGAGCCCGTTTTCTATACGTCACCGGTCGGGGAACTGAGCCAGGCGACTGACGTTGTGTTCATCGTTGATGAATCGGGATCGATGACCGACGAACACGATTGGTTGGGGGAAATGATCAACCAGCTGGATAGTCATTTAAATTCCGAAGGAATTTCCCCCAATTACTACGGTTTAGTTGGTTACCTCGGAACGGGGCGCGCCATCACCAATGAAGAGCCATACCGAATTCGCATTTATGACAACAACAATGTCCTGGTTCAGGATCTCGACATTAATGCGTCATATTTGTCACCTGATATCGTCCTGCCCACCGACGGCATTTATACCATCGTAGTAGACACGGAGGGCGCCGCGGGGCTCACCAATACAAACTTTATCCTGACCAGCATCACTGACGAGCCGGTCACCACCTCCGGACTTGATACGACCTACAGTGGTTCCATTACCGGAGTGGAAACGGTCACCGTCAATTTCGCCGCGTCCGCCGGACAGGAAATCTTCATCGATACAACGGACGTTGATGACAGCATCGTGCTGTACGACATCGTCCATGAATCGGGTAAAATCGCGATGGCCGATCAGGACGCGTCGGTCGATAGTGGTGTCTTCAGCATTCCTCGCTCTGGCAACTACACCCTGACACTGAAAACGTCCGATGGAACCAGTACGGGTGACTACGCGTTCCGACTGGTGGACCTGACGAACGCTTCCACGATTGATACCAGTTGGTCCGCGGGGACGCTGTCGGGAACGCTCGAGACCGGCTATGAAGCCGAATACTATCAGTTTGCGGGCGAAGTGGGCGACTTCCTGCAGCTCGATTCCCGATCGACGGGTGCAGACACCGCCGACATTACGTTGATCAGCCCCAGCGGGTCGATTTTGCTCGATGGCGTGGACGCTAACAGCGATGCGGGGCTGACCATTCTTCCGGAAGAAGGGACCTACCTGGTCGTCGTTTCGAATAGCTCCGCAGTGTCGGCCAGTTATGAATTCAAATTAAATGACCTAAGCACGGTCCCCACGATCGATTTTAACACAACGATTACAGGTACGTTCGATACCGTTGCCAGCACGAACATCGTGAAGTTCGACGCGAGTGCCGAGGAACTGATTGACTTCGACGTCACTGCAAGAACGGGGGCTGCGAATGCGACGTGGGAACTCCTCTCACCTTATGGAGCGTCTCTCTTCTCCGGAGAGTTCAGCTCGGCAAGCACTTCCGATCAGACCGTCTTCGCAACGCATGACGGCACCTACTATTTGTTGCTCAAGAGCTCTCCGCTGGACGCGGCCGGGGGCACCTATGACTTCCAGATGACGACTCAGTCGGTCACTTCGACTGGAATGAGCCTCGGCACACTGGTCAGCGACACAATCAGCGCCCCGGGCGAATACGACCTACACACTTTCACCCTGTCGGAAACCAAGCTCGTCTATTTTGATTCCCGCACGAATGATCCCTTACTCAACTGGAGTCTCACCGGCCCTGGGGGAACGATTGTGGATCGCGTGCGACTGTCGGAAGCGGACGGAAAGTATCTCCCGAACGATGAAGCGGCCCTGGAATTAACGGCGGGCACGTATGTCGTCAAAATCGCCGGCAACGGTTATTCAACCGGTGACTATGAGTTCAACCTGGTCGATCTCCATACGGCAAACAGCGCCGTATTCAATGAAAATACGTACCTGACCCTCTCTCCCGGAGACAGGTCTGCTTTCCGGAAGTTTTCCGCAACCGCGGGCGACAAACTTCTCTTCGAATCCATCTCAGCGACCGCCAATCGTGGCTACTGGCGATTGATTGACCCCAACGGAGAGGTCGTATTTACTCGCAAAGGGGAAGCGCACGGTGGCTATCACGAACTCACCGAGACCGGCATCTACACTGTCCTGATTGAAGGACGAGGCAGCAACACGGTCAACTTTAACTTCAACTTCAAGATCACGCCCATCTACATGCAGGGGACGCCATTGACCTTGGGCGCGACGACATCCGGGGCAATCTCCGTGAGTGGTGAACACGACATCTACACCTTCACCCTCACTCAGGATGCGCTCGCTCATTTTGACCCCCTGACAGCAGATACGAGTCTGGAATGGACGTTGTTCGGCCCGAACGGAATCGTCAATAACCAATCGTACAACTTTGCTGCCTACGATGACGACTATCACCAACATGAGAGTGAAGTCAACAGCAAGGTCCTCCTCGATTTGTTACCCGGCAACTATACCTTAATGATAAAAGATGCGGGCTCGGGCACTCCCTCTTATAGTTTCGCGCTGCGTGATCTGTGGTCCGAAACGATCAGCTCCGCCACTGTCGATGGCCAGACTATCAATGGGACACTGGACCCGGGCAACGGTACCGACTTCTACAAAATCAGTGCCACGGCGGGTGACCGGCTCGATTTCGTCAACAGCGGGGACTTTTACGATTACATTCGGCTGCTCGATCCGGATGGGAATATCGTTGTCGATACGAACGCCAATGCAGACTTCCTGTACACGGCAGAGAAGACAGGCGACTACCTCTACCTGCTCGAAGGGGATGCTTACAACAGTGCAACTGTCTCCTATTCGTTTTCCGTCGATTTGTATGTGCCACCCGGACCGGGTGGAGGCGGGTCGCCCACCGTCACGACTTCGTCGCTGACGTTAGACACCAATGTGTCCGATTCAGTCGCCACAGACGAAGTCAATGAATACACCTTCACCTTGGGCGGCGCGAAGTCTCTCTACTTCGATGCCCGCACTTCATCTGCTGATTTGAGCTGGACACTGAGTTCGACGAACGGGGGTGACATCGTCATCAATCGCTCGTTCAACCAGAGCAACGCGGACGACATCTCCGGACTTGATGTTATGCTGAATCTCCCGGCGGACGATTATACCTTGACGATTTCGAACAGCGGCTCATCCACACTCACCTATGATTTCGGCTTGCTCGATCTCGCGAGTGCGACGTCGCACGACATCAACTCTTCCAGCCACGTAGAATACGATCTCTCAACCGGTTATTCGACCGATATTTTTTCCTTCAGCGCGACAGCCGGGGATATCTTCACTTTCTCAAGCCAGGATCCCGGTGGGGGTGGGACGCTCGATGACGGATTATTGCGTGTCGTCGAACCGAATGGAAACGTTGTTCTAGAGGTGAATTACGACAGCAGCCATACCGGGTTTGTGGCGGAAACCACTGGTACCTATTACATCCTCTTCGAAGGAGATGACAGCAACGACGAAACGTACGAACTCACCGCCTATAAAACCGGTACCGGAGGGACGGTTCCCAGCCCGACCTCAATCACGGTTGGACAAAATATCGACAGCACTATCTCGGTCGCTAACGAGCAGGACTATTACGAATTCACGTTGGCCAATGATAGCCTGATTTATTTCGACTCCTTCTCAAACACCTCCTCCATCCGTTGGGATCTCGCGAGCGGTTCCGGACTGACTCTCGATAACTTCAATTACTTCTCCGGTTCGGATGCCAATAATGTCAGCGACGCAGAAGTTGTCCGCTCGCTGAAGGCGGGAACTTATCGGATCAAGGTCTTCGGTTCCGGCAGTTCCACCGGTGACTACTCCTTCACCCTGAAAGCCCTGAGTTCAGGGACTTCCACGTCCGTCGACACCGATGTCACCGGTCTGCTCGATCCGGCCAACAGTACAAATATTTACCAATTCAGCGGCACGGCGGGGGATCGTCTCCTCTTTGATGCTCAGGTGATCGGAGCACCAACGGGAGGCAAATGGCGATTGATCGATCCGGATGGAGCCGTTCTGTTCAACACCAATCGAACTGCCGACTTAGGGGTGGTGGAGCTTAGCAAGACCGGGACGTTCTATCTGCTGATTGAAGGGGCCGTCAACAATTCACCGACTGGTACAGCCACCTACGAATTTCGAATTCAATCCGAGGTGATTCAGACAACAGCGCTGACGCTGGGAACGACGGTCTCCGATGCGATCTCGCAGATCGGTCAGAAGAACGAGTACACCTTCACACTGAACTCTCGCACGAGTCTCTACTTCGACACGTTGACCGAGAACGAACAGCTCTACTGGAAACTTACCGGACCCAAAGGTGAAATCGTTCCGCTCACAACGTTTTCGTATGAAGATGATTATCACGGGGACCCCGAATACGATAACCGAAATCTGGTAATCGACCACACGCAGGTGAAACCTGGGGATTACACGCTGTCAGTTCAAGGGACTTCATCCGGGAATCAGTATTCTACTGGAAATTACAGTTTCAAGCTGTCTGATTTGAGTGATTCGAGTTCATCTACTGTCATTTTACCCGGCACCCAGGTGGACCAGACTGCGAGTCCCTCCCCTGCGAACGGGACCGACATTTACCGGTTCGATGTTCAGGCAGGTGAGTTGTTCCACTTCGATTCGGTATCGGTTACAGGGGATACGAATGGTTTCTGGCGACTGATCGAGCCTTATGGAACGGAAGTCTTCGAGCTATCTCGAAATGTCGACGATGGCAGCGCTGCGGATCCGATCATTTTGTCGATTCCGGGAACGTACTACCTGCTCGTCGAAGGTCAGGCGGCAGATACGGTTGCGACCGATTACAGCTTCAATGTCAAACGGATCGCCGAGCCACAACTGCAACCTTCGCGGGACGCACTCAGCCTAAACCTGGATCAGGAGATCAGTGGTACGATTGACCAGGCCAGCGAACCGGTTATTTACTCTTTCAGTGGCACGAAAGGGCAGCGGCTCTTCTACGACGGACTTTCCGGTAACAGCACGTATTTGCGGGCCAAACTTGTACAACCGAATGGCCAGAACCTGTTTGACGTTCCGGCAAATGATGATTCCGGCACGTTCACGCTGACTCACACAGGTGAATATGAGCTCATTATTCACAGCACCGGTAGTACGGGGGCGTTCAGCTTCCGCATGGTTGGCATCGACAACACGGAAATCGCCACGTTCGATCAAGAGAACGTCAACTCCATATCTCAACAGAACAAGAGCAATACATTTGTAGTGAATGGACTGGAAGGGGATCAGTTCCGCATCACGCCCGGATTCAATTTCTATATGGGCGATGCGCTCGACTTCCAGGATCGAACCGATGACCTGAACACCGGCGGAGGTGTCGAAGATGGATACGCGGCGATCGATTTCGCTTTGACGAATTTCCCCTTCCGTCCGGGAGCGGCTGTCAATCTGGTGCTGGTGACTGATGAAGACCGGGACCCATTCGATGTATCTCTCTCTTACAGCAGCATCCTCGCTGATCTGGAAGCCCGAGGCGCGGTCCTGCATAGCGTCGTTAAACACAACTTTTCGACAAGTCCGTATACGGGAGCCGTCATCGGCGTGGATAACGAAGGTATGGCTTATATCGCCGACGGGTCGGGCGGATTCACGACGACCTCCGGGGGAACGGCCACCAGTGGTTATGGAACCACCAAGGCGGATTACATTGATCTCTCCTGGGACAACTCGGGCGTCGCCTGGAATCTCGACATCCTCCGCAGCGGAGGCAACTCGGCGACGTCATTCACCGCCGCCTTCACCGAAATCCTGGCCGACGAAATTACCGATCAACTGGCGATCGAAGTAATTCCGTCCATCGAAGGGGTAACGATCAACAACCTGACTGGCGTCATCGAGTCGGTCCTCGCAGGCGAAACGGTCTCCTTTGATGTTGAATTCACCGGAACCACCGAGGCACAAAGTTTCGATTTGCTCATCGTACGCAAGAACGATCATGATTACGTCCTCGCATCAATCCCGGTGCAGATCAACACGCAGTACTACTACAATGTTGATGCAATCGATCCGGATGCCGACATCCTGAGTTATGAATTGACGGGAGAAACTCACGGAGCGGAAATTGATGCGGACAGCGGAGTCCTCGTCTGGGAACCAACGGCTGAGGGCGTTTATGAATTTGCCGTCCTTGTCACGGACGGCAACGGTGGCAAAGACACGCAGACCTGGACGGTGACGGTTGGGAACAGCCAGGAGGAAAACACGGCCCCCATTATTCTTGAAGCACCTGCCCTTACTGCCAATCCGGGAGAAAGTTTCCAATACCAGGTTTTGGCGGAAGATGCGGATGGAGACACAATCTCTTACCTTACGCAGGGAGTCCCTCCCGAGGGCCTTACGATCGATTCCCACACCGGACTCGTTGAGTGGACCCCCACCATTCCCGGTGAATACGAATTTGGTTTGCGGGTTTCCGATCGACGTGGTGGTGTCGATGTCGAGACCTTTACGATCACGGTCAATGAATATCCGCCTGCCAACCGGCGACCGATCATCACTTCGACCCCGCACTATTCGGGTGTTTCAAACGAACTTTATCGCTACGATGCAGCCGCCATTGATTACGACTTCGAACCAATCCGCTTCGAGTTGGTTGCCGGTCCGGCGGGAATGACGATCGACGAACAAACAGGAGTGCTGGTCTGGAATCCCAGAGATAAAGATCTAGGTTACATCCCCGTCGGGATCAAAGTCATCGACACGCAAGGGGGATTCGATACGCAGTACTTCGAAATCGTTATTCACTCCCTCAATGAGCCCCCTGAATTTGTCTCCGAGCCGAGTCCGGCGATGGGTGTGAACCAGCCCTGGAGTTATCAGTCCGAGGCAGTCGATCCGAACGGCGACGTCCTCGCATACTCGCTCCTGCAGGGGCCCGCTGGCATGACCGTTTCCAGCGATGGACTCGTGAATTGGACACCGACCACCGAAGGATCTTACCGCGTCAGAATCCAAGCCGACGACCAGCGCGGCGGAACTGCGTATCAGGAATTCACTTTAACGATTACCGACAATTCACCCACGTCGATCACATCGACACCCGAATACTACACTTACATTAACGAAGATTACACATACGAAATTACGGTCGATGACCCTGATGTAGGGGACACGGTCACGATTTCCCTAGATGACGAATCGCTCGCACGCGGCATGACGCTGACCGGCTCAACGCTCAGTTGGACACCGGATGTCTTAGGGCAGTTCGAGGTGCGGATCACGGCTACTGATCAGGATGGTGCCGGCCAGGCTCAAGTCTATCATCTGCATGTCGTGGAAGAAGTGATTCGCAGTCAACCGCCTATCTTCGACTCCAGCCCTACCGGCCCGGCGGTCGTTGACGAGGAATGGACCTACGAAATCGAAGTGACCGATCCGGATGGGGACGAAGTTATTCTCTCCCTGGTTTCGGGAAGCTTTCCGGTGGGCATGTCGCTAAACGGCACAACCGTAAGTTGGACACCTTCAGCGGTATCAGCTGGTGAGCTCGTTTCCATCCAAGCCGAAGATCCCCACGGTTCCGCCACCATTCAGACGTTCGAACTCCCGGTCGTCTCCACTCCGGAAGTTAACAATGCCCCGGTCATCACGTCGATTCCGAACGTATCGACTCCCGTCGAAGAAGAATACCGGTATCAGATCGAAGCGTATGACCCGAACGGAGATCCGCTCAGTTATTCCTTCTCTGTGACGGACCGCGTCGCTTCGTCGATTGGCAGCAGTTTGATCGATGGTTCGATTACAGACAGCAGTCTCAGTGGTGGCGAAGCGACCTTTTCGATCACCGGTCCAACCAATGTTGTCGAAGGAACCGATGATGCGACCTTTACACTCAGTTATACAGGATTGTTGAATGAAGGCCAAACGGCCTCTGTCGACTTGGCTCACGTACTCGACTCGACCGATGCGAGCGACTATTCGAATTCACTGCAGGCGGCCATCAATGACGCCATTTCCGGGGAGTCCTTGATCTCCTTCGATGGCACGACCTTGACTTTCACCGGAGCCTCCGAGGATCCATTGCCGGGCAGTTCTGAGGGTTACGCCGGCGCGGCAACATCAATCACTTCCAGTTTTACCAACTGGAGTTCTCCGACCAACGCCACCGGCGATTCGACCGGCAGTCCGGCATCGATTTCGCTGAATTCGAATCAGCCCAGTGAAGCGCTCGCTGTAACCGATTATGGATTGAACATCCCGGCCAATGCCACCATCACCGGCATTCAATTGACGCTGGTCACCACCGGCTCCGAGGAAACCGGCTGGGAAGATATTGCTCTGACTAAAAATGGTACGTCAGGAGTTTCCTACAAAAACTCCGGTAGTTCCGGGGCATGGGACGGAGGCTCAATCGTCTACGGAGGATCGACGGACCTCTGGGGAACGACCTGGACTCCGGCCGAAATCAACTCAACGAATTTCGGTTCCCTGATCGTCGTCGAACGATATTCCGGGACTGACAGTTTTTATGTCTATTCTGCCGAGATCGAAGTCTTCTATGAAACACCTACCATACCCCAGATAACCACAACAGATATCGATTTTACCCTCGACATCGCTGATGACGCCACCACAGAGGGGAATGAGCAGTTCCAGATCACGCTCTCCAACCCGCAGACTACTAACGCCTCCGGTGCGGCTTTGATTGCGGGTGCCGCAGCAACAACGATCATCGATGATGAAACGAGCAGCGCCCCTATAGTGTTCAATATCACCGGGGGAAAGAACGCTTCTGAAAATTCGCCTGAGAACGAACTCGACTACACGATTGGCTACACCGGAGCGTTGACTGCCGGTGACATTGCTCAGATCAATGTCCTTCACAACCTGAATGAGACGACCGTGAGCGACTACGACGTGGACGTCGTCACCGCGATTCAGAATGCGGCCGCCGCAACAGACGGCGTTCTGTTCGACGGAACGACGCTCACCTTCTTTGGAGGCAACGATTATCCGTCCAGCATCGACTTTTCGGTTGTGCTTGCGGACGATGCCGAGCTGGAATCAACAGAATCATTCAGTATTGAGCTCAGTCAAACGACTGGCAATACCTCAATCACCGGTCTCGACTTTACTGAAGAAGGGATACTGACTTGGACGCCCGATTTCGAATCAAGTATCGACGTCGAGATCACAGTCAGCGACGGCCGCGGTGGTTCGGCGACGCAGACGTACACGCTTACGTCGTACATTCCCAATACACCACCCGACATCAGTTCGGTTCCCTCCGGACCCGCTGTCGTAGACGACGAGTGGACGTATCAGTTAGATGCCTTCGATATCGATGAGGACTCGCTCAGTTACGCATTGAATGCGAGTGCGCTGAGTTCTGGATTCACAATCGATGCCAACGGTCTTGTCAGCTGGACGCCTACCGCCGTCGGCAGTGAAGCGGTCGAAATCACCGTTTCCGACGGGCGGGGAGGGATCGCCATTCAGTCCTTCACCATGAATGCGATTGCCGAGCATACCCTGAATCACGCTCCCGTGATCACTTCCGTACCGGAAGGGCCCGCCGAAGTCGGATCCACTTGGACATACAATATCGTCGCCACCGATGCTGACCTCGACCCGCTCAACTACTTCGTCTCGGTTCCGGCACCGGAAGCCCCCTCCGTCGTCGTCGCCTCGATTGCCGGAAGTATTGTAGACAATCAATCGACTACCAGTAGCGAAGCGACGTTTGCGATCTCAGGCGATGCGACCGTCACCGAAGATCCGAACGACGCCGATGGAAACACAGCCAACTATCAGGTTACCTTCACCAGTTCGCTGGCCTCGACGGAAACCGCCTCGGTCGACATCTCTCAATTTCTGGGCGACACCACCTCGGGTGATTTCTCGGAAACAATGATCTCGGCTCTGACAACGGCAGCTAACGCCGAGTCCTCCGTCTCGCTGAGCGGTTCCACGCTGACGTTCCAGGGGAACGGGACTGTCTCCAGCAGCGCCGAAGAGGAATTTGCCACGGCAGCCGTTGCCGACGTGGGGGCGGGATCTGAAGAATGGGCAAACGTCAGCTATGCTGCTGATGGAAATGAATCGACTGCTGCCCACGCTGTCCTCGATAAATATGAGTTCCCTGATCCTTTGCAGCTGACGGATTACGATTTTTCGATCCCTTCAACAGCAACGATCGAGGGGATTAAGGTCACGGTTAATACCTCCGGTTCTAATAATCCGATGACGCTGACTTCACCCATCGCAATTACAAAAGACGGCACGAGTGACGCGGGAACCCCGGGCACTACTACTGGTACTTGGAGTGGTGGAACCGTCGTCTATGGGGGAAGTTCCGACTTATGGGGAACAACATGGACCGCTGCGGACATTAATTCCAGCAATTTTGGCGTCATCGTTGCTCCGCAAGGCAGTAACAATGGGCCTGACTACTACGTGCATTCCGCTAAAATCGAGATCACCTACGAAAGTGTTACCGGCGACGGTACTACTGTGCTGCAATTCAGCTTGCCCGTGACCAACGACAGTGAGACTGAAGAGAGCGAAGCGTACGCCCTTCAACTATCTAATGCTCAAACGGCAAATACCGACGGCGTGTTGATTACACAGAACACGACCTCAACGACGATTGTCGACGACGAAACGACAGCGGCTCCGATCGTATTCTCTATCACTGGGGACACATCGACCACGGAAAATACAGGCGACGTGGACAATAATGAAGCAACCTATACCATCTCCTACACGGGAACACTCGCCGAAGGTGAAGTGACCCGAATTGATGTCGTTCACGTTCTGAATGATACGGCGAGTGCGGACTACATTACTGATGTCGTCACTGCACTCACCAGTGCTGCCGCAGCGACTTCGGGTGTAGATTTCGACGGGACAACGCTCACCTTCTACGGAGGGGGCTCCAATCCGAACAGCATCGATTTCACCGTCGTCCTCTCAGACGACGCCACATCCGAATCGACAGAATCGTATCGTATTGAATTACACACGACCGAAAGTCCTTACGTCCCGATCGGCATGAACCTGACCTCCGGCGGAGTCCTGACCTGGGACTCCACCGCGGAAACCGAACTCGACATTCTGATTACCGTGGACGATGGTCGTGGTGGATACGCGACTCAGTCCTTCACCCTCTCTTCCGTCGACCCGAACACACCGCCAGGCATCACCTCGGTCCCCACCGGCCCGGCCTATGTCGACGAACAATGGACTTACCAGGTTGAAGCGGAAGATCTCGAACAGGCGACCTTGGATTTCGATCTCGATGCGGCCTCCGTCAGTAATGGATTCGCGATCGACTCCAACGGTTTGATCACCTGGACGCCCACCGCGGTCACATCCGAAACTGTCGAAGTCACCGTCACGGATGGAAATGGGGGTTCCGGCACGCAAACGTTCATGATCGATGCCATCGTGCGGTCGACGATCGACAACGCTCCCACGATCACCTCGACACCAGAGGGACCGGGACTGACCGAAACCCTCTGGAGCTACCAGGTGACAGCCACCGATCCCAACGAGGATCCCCTTACGTTTTCCCTCGACCAGGACTCGCTGAACCGGGGGATGACGATTACCGATGGACTGGTCGAATGGACTCCAAATACTATAGGCGGCTACCCGATCATCGTAAGCGTGGACGACGGCAATGGTAACGTAGTCACCCAATCGTTCACATTGCAGGTCATCGACTCCAGTGCGACAAATTCGCCCCCGGCGATCAACTCCTCTCCCCAGGGGCCGGCTTATCTGAATAACGAATGGTCTTACCAGGTCGACGCAACCGATCCTGACCTCGACCCGCTCACTTACAGTCTTGATAGCGCTGGCCTCGCCGCCGGGCTACAGATTTCGGCCGGCGGCTTGATCACCTGGACGCCGACCGTTGAAACCGAAATCACCGCCGTCATCACGGTCGAAGACGGCAAAGCGGCCTACGCGACGCAAACATTTACGCTGGCCTCAATCAACGAACCGCCACCCAGCAACGATCCGCCGGTTATCAGTTCTGTTCCCGGTAATCAGGTCAAGAGTGGCGATCTCTACTTATACCAAGTGAGTGCATATGACCCGAATGGAGATGCGCTCATTTACTCCCTCGTCACCGCCCCCAGTAGCATGACGATCAGCTCGTCCGGCTTGATCAGTTGGACGGCGGGCGACGCCGACACGTATTCTGTTTCAGTTAAAGTGGAAGACTCCTCTGGGGCAAGCGTGACGCAAACATACACATTACACGTCCTCGAAGAACGCCCGCCGCTGGAAGAAAATGAGCCGCCGGTGATCACCTCCACACCGACCGGTCCCACCGCGCTCAATCGAGGTTATCAGTATCAGACAATCGCCTCCGACGCGAACCAGGATGTGATTACCTTCAGTCTCGACCAGAACTCTCTGGGTCGGGGAGCGACGATCGATTCCGAAACTGGGTTGATCGAATGGACGCCGATCACAGCCGGTACGTTCGAATTCACCGTCACGGCAACCGATCCCTTCGGAGCTTCGGATTCTCAGACATTCTCACTACCAGTCGTCGACAACGCGCCTCCGTACATCACCTCCAAGCCGGATCAATACACCGATATGGATGTGGAATACACTTATGCGGTAACCGCTCAGGATCCCAACCCGGGCGACACGATCACCTATTCGCTCTCTTCTCCTCTGAGTGGCATGAGCATTGATGCCCAGACCGGTCAATTCAGCTGGACACCCAGTTCCATCGGCGTGTTCCGAGTCAATATAATCGTCACTGACAACGTGGGAGCCTCCTCCGGGCAATCGTTCGATCTCGTCGTCAGCGATCCCTCAACTCCTAACCAGAATCCGTCGATTATTTCCAGTCCACGTACCAGCATCCAGTTGGGAACAAGTTTCGTTCATCAAGTCATTGCCACCGATCCCGATTTCGACGACTTGAATTATAGCCTGCTGGCAAGTGCCCCTGGGGGTATGGTCATTGATAATGGTGGCCTCATTACCTGGACACCCGACGGAGAAGATGTCGCTACTTCACCTCATTCATACACCGTTCGAGTTGAAGATGGCCACGGTGGTTTCACCGAACAAACCTACTTGCTGAGTGTGGTCACTTCCGAAGTGAATTCCGCTCCCGCGATCACTTCTACACCGTCAGTGAATGCGACTACGGGACTTGGCTATGATTACCAAGCGGCAGCCACCGATCCGGAAGCCGACAGTCTTGTCTGGAATTTGAACAATGGTCCCACAGGGATGCAAATTGATTCCGAAACTGGGTACCTCAGTTGGTCTCCCAATCTAAATCAGATCGGTCAACATGATGTATCATTGACGGTGACGGATACCTATGGAGGCAATTCGACGCAGACGTATACGTTGACTGTCCGTAGTTCAAACCTGGCGCCCATGATCGACTCGTTCCCTATCACCGAGGCTATCGCAAATACCGCATATTATTATCAGGTGGACGCGTACGATCCAGATGGGGATGAGATTACTTACAGTCTGGCAGCCTACCCATCAGGTATGACGATCAATGCCACTTCCGGAATGATCAACTGGACGCCCGCCGGTTCAGGCTCTGTCAATGTCATTGTGCGTGTTACAGACGCTCGCGGGGCTTCGGTTGACCAGAGCTACACCCTTGTCGTTGCGGCACCGGCCACAAACGAGCCGCCTCAATTCGCATCGACCCCTCCTTCGCTGGCGCTGGTTGGTACCCTCTATACGCATGCGTTGCAGACGACAGACCCGAACAACGATACCGTGACTTTCGAGTTACTCAATGGCCCAACCAGCATGTCCATCGATACTAATACCGGCCTCATTGAATGGACACCTGCTTCAGCCAGTAGTAATTGGGAACCGATTCGCATTCGCATTTCCGACGGAACCTATCTCGTCAGCAAAACATTTTATGTCAAAGCCCGTGCGAACTCCGCACCAGCCATTGCGGCGATCAATGACAAAACTATTTCTGCCGGAAAATCTTTCCGGGTCGATGTGAATGCCAGTGACCCCGATGGAGATCCAATTTTCTACAGTCTGACAACAGCCCCAGATGGAGCCACTGTGGATGACTTCGGGCGTATTCTGTGGACGACCGACAGCAGCGACGTCGGCACACACCCCGTCACAGTGACCGTCACCGATCTTCTGGGTGTGTCGACGTCCGAGACGTTCGACATTACGGTTAACGCCGACACTGAAGTTCCATTTGTGAATCTTTACATCGATACCTACCCTAATGGTAATCTCGGCACCGAAGTTCGTCTGCAGTTATACGCCAACGA
Organism: Polystyrenella longa; assembly: GCF_007750395.1. Classification (GTDB taxonomy): domain Bacteria; phylum Planctomycetota; class Planctomycetia; order Planctomycetales; family Planctomycetaceae; genus Polystyrenella; species Polystyrenella longa. The sequence continues at coordinate 5,759,685 of NZ_CP036281.1, forward strand.
CAACGTCGCGATCGCTTCCAAAACATTGAACCTGGCCAGCATCACTGTCGGTGGAACGACCACTCCCATCAATCGAGTTCTCGTCCTTGACTCCAACGGTTGGACCACATTGACATTGGACCAGATCGGTACACTTAACTTCGAAGGAACGGCAGTTGACCTGGCGGGTAACGTTGGTACGGCAACGCCGATTTCACTCCAGGTGGTCGACCCCGCAGATGTTCTCCCTCCTTCCGTAAACATTCTCCTGCCGGACAGCGATGCCATCCTGACGGAGCCCACCGATGTCATCGGTTCCGTGGATGACGACATACCCGCAAGCGTGAGCTGGACGTTAACTCTCAACTCGTTAGATGGCTCCATTTCGAAAGAGCTGGGAACCGGTACCGGTGCTCTGTCGAATGCCGTCTTGGGAGAGATAGACACGACTCTCTTGCCAAACGGAACGTACGCCCTCACCCTTGACGCAGTCGATAACGGGGCTCATTCAGCGTCTGAGACAACCTACATCGAAATCGAAGGCGCCCTGAAGCTCGGCAACTTCTCCGTCTCCTTCCTCGATCTCGCAGTCCCCGTTGCTGGCATTCCGATCACCATCACTCGTACCTACGACACTCTCAACGCCAACAAACAGGGTGACTTTGGATACGGTTGGAATCTCGACATCTCCAACGTAAAGGTGGATGTCGACTATGTCTCCGGCGTTCCCCAGGAAAGCTCTTTGGGCGATGACATCTACTATCCGCAGGACACCCGTATCGTCATCACCATGCCCGATGGTTCCACCGAAGGCTTCACTCTCTATTATGCACCCGATGCCGAGACCGCCATTCCAATCTACGGTCCAATGTATTGGATCCCGAAATTCCAGTCCGACTCGGGCAATCAGACCGAACTGGTCGTTCCTGAAATTCTTCTTCAGCAAGTCGAAGGGGAAATGTACTTGCCCGGTACGTTAACCGGTTACAACCCGACACTGTCCGAATTCGGCGGTGGCTTTACCCTCAAATACCGAAACGACGCTGAACTCTTCATTGACGGGGACGATCTCCAGCTCAGTACTATCAAAGACAGTGACGGCAACAAACTCTTCTTCACCGAGACCGGAATCACCAGCGACAGCGGTCGGGGTATTGAATTCGAACGAGACCAGGCGGGCCGCATCAAAGCGGTCATCGACCCGCTCGGTAACCGCATCACATACACGTACAATGCCAACGGGGATCTCATCGCCGTCACCGATCGTGTTGAAGCAACGACCCAGTTCACCTATCTCGATGAATCTGGCGATCCCGCTCACTATCTCGACGAAATCATTGCTCCCAACGGCCTACCGGCTGCCCGCAGCGAATATGACGAAACCGGTCGCCTGACGAAAGTCATTGACGCGGACGGTCAGACGATTCTGCTCGATTACGACTCCGACCTCAAGAAAGAAGTCCGCACTGACCAACTTGACGAAATCTGGACGACCTGGTACGACGACAACGGTAACGTCATCCGTACTGAGGACCCACTCGGTGGCATTGTTATCATGACTTATAACGATGACGATCTGGTTCTCTCCGAAACCAGAGTCATCGGCTCAGAAGATGATGGCGTTAACGGGGAGACTGATGATCTAACGACTTACTACACCTACAAAGCCAATGGCGACCCCCGTACCGTTACTGATATCTTCGGCAATACGAGCCAAAGCTTCTACAACCCGGATGGATTCCTGTACCAGCAAGTCGACACCTTCGGGAATGTCACCCGCTACTCCCAAAGCCCTTACGGAAGCGGGAACAAACAGTCAGTCACCGATCCGTTTGGAAACACGACGACCATCACGCAAACGGCCGACGGAGGAGGCAATCGGTACGACTTAATCGAAGACCAGAACGGCAACATCACTCGTATCGATTACAACTCCTACGGTGACGTTATCAAAACCTCAGGGTCACTAGGAAGCCCTGTCACCTTTACCATCGATGACCTGGGGAACCAAATTGGGACCTCTGTGATATGGGTTAACCCCGACAACCCAACTGATACTCACACACTTTCTTCTTCGACCGAATACGATGATCAAGGTCGCGTTTTCCACACCACAGACGCCCAAGGGAACGAATCCTGGACGAATTACAATAACATCGGACAGGTCGCTTCGACGACGAATGACTTAGGTCAAAGCACCTACTACCTGTACGATGCTCGTGGCCAAGTGGTGATGTCCATCAATCACGATGGTTCTTATTCGCAAACCGTCTTTGATGCTAAAGGACGTTCCACCCATTCGGCCAGTACAAACTATGCCGGCCTGTCGCGTGGCGGTTCTCATTCCATCTACGATGCCCTTGACCGCGTGATTACTTCAGAGAGTCGTGATGATCTAACAATCCAACTCGTTGATGCCAATGAGGTCGCTTTCAACGTCTCCATCAACGCCCAAGGCAAACTCATTGACGACGCGACCTCACTCGAAGTCGATCTTGACGCCATCTTTGGCACGATTGTCACCAATGCAGGAACCGTGACGGATTCCAGTAGCACGGTCTACGATCCCATCAGTGGCCGGATGCTGAGCACATCCAACTTCGATGGCGACACCACCACCTACGAATACAACGAAAAAAGCCAGCAATCAGCGGTTGAGAGTGTTTCTGATGGCATCACGCGACGTAGTGAAACGGAATACGATGAGTTCGGTCGGACTTACATTCAACGTCAATTTGTAGTTGATTTAAATAACCCGACCGCCGATCCCGAAATCCGTGAAACCATATACGAATACGACGAATTTGGCCGGCAATTTCGCACGACCGATTACCACGGTCGTGTCTCTACTACCACCTACGACGACCAAGGTCGCGTTGACACTCAAACTTCTTATAACGGCACCGTTACCAAGAACTACTACGACAATTACGGGCGTCAATACAAAACGGACGTCACCGTCGGCACCGAAACCCGTACAACTGAAACCGTCTACGATAGCAACGGTAACCGCGCCCAGAATATCGATCCACTAGGCCGAATCACCATGTATGCTTACGATCAATTCGGTCGCCAAGTCAGCATGACACAGGTCGTCGGCGGTATCGATGGTTCAGCCGGACACGAATCCGAAACAGATGATCTGGCCACTCAGACGTTCTACGACGTCGATGGAAACATCGATTACGAAATCAACCAACTCGGCCTCACCCGCGATTATGAATACGATGCCGAAGGGCGACTCACGGGCGTCGTCTTGCCGCAAGTGTATGATCCGGTTTCTCAGCAAACAATCTCCCCTCGTTACGTTTATGTTTACGACGATCACGGAAATCAAACCGAAATCCACGAGTACACATCGGCAACAGTCTTCCGCAAAACCACCTTCACTTACAACGATTACGGTCAACGACTCACGCGAGAGCTTCCTTCAGGCGAAATCGAATACTTCACCTACGATGTCGAAGAATACCGCCAGGATACCCACACCGATTTCGAAGGCAACATTGTCGATTCCGTCTTTAATGCAGATGATTTCCTGGAGCAAATGCTCTACTTCACTCCCGGTTCCGATCCTGCAGTCGACGCTCCCGCCGAAACGGTCACCTATGGTTACGACGACTACGGTCGCAAGATCTCGATGACCGACAATCGCGGTACCACCACTTACAGTTACGATTCCAACGGACGCCAAAACCGGATTGAATCGCCTGAAGGAATCATCAACTACGAGTTCGATCCGATTACTGGCCAGAAAACTCGCACGACGACCGAAGAAATCGGCACAGCCAACATCACCAACGATTTCCGGTACACCTACGACGATTGGGGCCGCCTAAAAACGGTCGAAGTGCATGAACAAAACGATGTCGTGCTCGTGAATCCTGAAGTCACCACCTACCAATACGACTTGGTCGGCAATCTCACCTACACCTTCCTGACCAACGGGACCATCACTGCCTACGAGTACGACGAACTCTACCGTCTCGATTTACTCACGCATTACTACGGAGATGGCGACAATATCAACGACACGGATATGTCGGACAACGTCAAAATGGCCGAGTACGATTACACCGTTCGTGCTGATGGTCGTCGCACGGGTGTCACTGAATCAACTTGGCAATCTGATGAAACGCTCATCACCACCGACATCTTCAGTTGGACGTACGACAACCTGGGCCGGATGACGCAAGAAGTCCTCGATAGTACCGACGACTCGCTCGACTTCACCGCTACTTACACGTTCGACCTCCTCGGTAACCGGCTTACTAAAGACCTCGACTATTTTGCCGATGACACGCGTGATGAAGTCATCACTTACACCTATAACAGCGCGAACCAACTCACGAGCGAAGAGAAGGTCGTGGGGACCGTGGATGTCGGCACGGCTGTTAACGACAAACACACGGTCTACTCCTATACCGGCACACTGCGAACCGGGAAAACGGTTTACAACAAAGTCGATTTTGAAACGCTGTCTTTCCCCGATCCACTTGAACACACGACCTTCGAGTATAACCTGCAAGGCCGCATGGGCAAGGTGACGGTCGACACCTACACCGGTAGCAGCATCACCAAACAAGAGGTGACCGAATACGAATACAATGAGCGTGGTATCCGGACCGAAGCCCATCATACGGTCGATGAAGGCAACGATAGTGTTCTGGAAGTCGATGAAACGACCACCTACCTGAACGATCCAAACAACTTCACCGGTTACAACCAGGTGCTCGAAGAAGTCACTTACGACAACCTTGCTGAGGCGGAAAAAGACCGGGCGATTTACACGCTCGGAATGGACATCATCAGTCAGTTCCGCGTGAACAGCAGTTACCCCGCCGGCTTCGACACGGTCTTCCACTACGACGGCCACGGCAGCACCCGCATGCTGACCGACATGACCGGCGCCCTGGCCGTTTACAACACCGTCACGCAACTCTTCCGGTACGATGCATACGGAGAAGCAGTCGGCTTCAACAAATCGCAAGCCGCCACCAACTTCCTCTACTCCGGAGAACAATTCGACCAACGCATCAACCAACAATACCTAAGAGCTCGTTACTACGACCTCTCCACCGGAACCTTCAACCGCCTGGATCCCTTCTTCGGAAACTTGAAGGATCCACAATCCCTCCACAAATACCTCTACACCCACGCCGACCCGGTGAATGGTATCGATCCAACGGGGAGATCGTTTGGGTCATTGGTTGGAACAGCACTAGTCACTGGAGCATGGGGAGGAGCAATAGGTGGTGTAGCGGGAGGTGTTCTTGCTAAGTTTAACGATCAAAGTGTATGGAAGGGAATAGGAATTGGAGCTGCATCTGGTTTCGTTGGTGGGCTTCTTTTACCATTCTCGGCAGCTTTGGGAACTGCAGGGTTTACTGCTATGGGAGTAACTACTGGTTCTGCTGCGGCGTTTGGATTATTTGCTGGTGGGATATTTGCCGGTTCTGTTAGTGGAGCGTTAGACGCTTGGTTACGGGGTGAAAATCCAGTTGAAGGGGCAATGATAGGTGCTTTTACAGGATTAATTGGAGGGGCAGTTGCAAAAGCAGTTGGTTCTTCGCTAAACGCAATTGCGCAAAGAGCTCCATCATTAACCGACGATGTGATTCAAGGACTAAAAGGTAGTGAAGTACTAGTCCTTGGTAGAATACAAGATGCAGTCGAAGAGTTGGCTGACGAACTAAGAAAAGCAGGAGTGAATGCTTATACTGTTGCAGATCCTGCAAGGAAGTTTGCCTGGATGAAAGCGATTGAAGACTGGGCCGAAGCTAATCCCGCATGGTTTAGAAATGTTTATCGAGATCTTGCAAACTATGTTTCTGATGCCGGTCAGATTATTAGAGCAAATAAAATAATTCAAAATACTTGGGATTGGACCAGTAGTGGATATACGACACTCGAAATGATCGAAACAGGTATTTGGTCGTCGGTTCGTCGTTTGGGGTTAAGTGAAAAAGGTCCAGAAACAATTGTTCGTATTTTACGCGAAAGACTATAATTTAAAACACACATTAAAAGTAAGTGTAATACAGAAGGAATTGCATATTGCCCATCATTCATAAAGACGATGATCCTGAGTCATACATTACTTTAAATCCAGGATTGCGTATTACATCTAATAAACTCATTGAAGTATGGAAAAATATACTATTTTTCGGACGTTCTCGTTGTGTCTGTAGAACAAATATTGCCAATGTGCAAATTAACCTCTATTACTCTAAATATTTTAGAACTCCTTGTGGGAATTTTGGAGAAGATGACATTGGAATGAATGCCGTTTTACTGTCTCAGACATTAGGAATCCCACGACTTGATTCAAATACGGTACAATTATTACGCGAAAATAATCATTTAATCTGTTTTGGACAATGCGAAGTAGATATTGATAATAGACAATTAATATTACAAGGTTCTAACTTGATTTATCCGTTCTCTTCTCTTGATCTAGGGAGTGACGGTATTTTAAGAGCGAAACTACACGGAAATGCAATAGCCCAGATCCCAGATATTTGTATTGGGCGACTTATTTCATTGATTGAAAATTTGGTGGATGAAAACAACTGATATTCAATCCAAACCTATTAATTCAATGTTTCTAGTTCGACTGTCCAAGATTGATCTTGTCAGCTTAACGTCTGCTACGACAAACTGTTAGAAGTGTATTGTCCTTCTTCATACTCTGCGGGAGAAAAGGCGATGGAACGTGCTTTTCTGAAACGAAAGGGAGTGCTCGATGGCGAGTGCCGTGTCTCTTCTCGATATTTCGCGGCATCACTGAACCGGCTCGAACAATTTATGGAGCCCTTCCTCGTCAACTATCGACGGCATGAACAAGCTGAACACGCCACCACGATCGTACAAGGATTCTGTTCTGATCTCGCACACAAAAACGGAGAATCGATCGCGTACCTCTTTGGTTTGGATCGCAAGGCGATCCAGCATTTTCTCGGTGAATCTCGCTGGCAGGATCAACCTCTTCGAAAAGAACTCGTCCGACAGATTGGTACGAAGTTGGGAGAATTCGATGGGGTGCTTGCCTTTGATCCGTCGGCATTTGCCAAATCGGGAGATCAATCTGTCGGTGTCGCGCGGCAATGGTGTGGCCGGTTGGGAAAGATCGAGAACTGCCAGGTTGCTGTCTACATGGCCTACATCTCATCAAAAGTTCATGCCCTCGTCGATACGCAGTTGTATCTGCCAAAAGAGTGGACGCAGGGTAAAACTCGTCTGAAAAAAGCGGGAGTGCCGCAGGAAAACCGGAAGCATAAAACCCGTCATGAACTCTGTCTGGAACTGCTCGACCAACATGGGGATCGGCTGCCGCACGCGTGGATTACGGGGGATGATGAAATGGGGCGTCCCGCTGATTTTCGCCGAGAATTACGGGAACGGAGCGAACGTTACCTGCTATCTGTTCCCTCCAATACAACCGTTCGTGATCTGGAAAACGCAGAGCCCGAATGGTGTGGTAATGGTCGTCCTCCGAAAAGACCCTCGGTTCGAGCGGACCGTTGGGCAAGTGGACAGTCAGCGTCTGTCTGGAAACAGATCGTGATTCGTGATGGAGAACAGGGGCCGCTGGTTGTTGATGCATTAAAACGTCGTGTGTCTACAGGACAACGTGCACGACCCACGGCTGCGGAAGAGGTGCTGGTTGTGATTCGATACCGGGACCGGGACTTGAATGTCGTGAAGACCGACTATTATCTGAGTAACGCCGAGATCGAAACGCCGCTGGAGGAGTTCTGCCGGGCGGCGAAAGCCGAACATCGGATCGAAGAGTGTTTGCAACGGGCCAAAGGGCAAGCAGGCTTAGCGGATTACGAAGTTCGCAACTGGGTTGGTTGGCATCATCACCAGACGTTAAGCCTACTGGCGAATTGGTTCCTCACCGTCGAAACAGGGCGGTCGGAAAAAAAAGACACCGTCAATGACGTTAAATCAAGTTCGAGTGGGCATCGCTTCCATGCTTCGTGTGGCACTCGAGTACGATACACCCCGAAACGTGAGTTGGCGAATCGAACAACGCTTAAAGCGGAACCAGCAAGCTCGTTACTATCATTGGAAACAACGCAATCGATTGCCTCCCACAAACATCGAACGACAACGGATATAGGACAGTCGAACTAGAAAACTAACACCAATCGGGGTCCCTTCAAACATGCCCAACTGGACCGAATGCACCACCGAAAACGCATCAACATACCTAGCGTTACTCCGTAGCTCGGCGGCTGTCTATGCAGAAACCAAACCCGAAGAGCTGGACTTGTTACTTGGCAAACGACCGGGACGAGCGTTTATCTATCAAGACGAGAAACAAGGCTTTTACTTTCTGCTACTGATGACCCCCAGCCCTTCCAACCCCGACATCCTCAAAATGGTCCACGCCATCCCCGGCGGCAATTTCGATCCCGCAGAAACCGTCCGCATCGTCATCACCAAAATCCGTCAACTCTTAGACGAACTGGGTGCCCCAGTCCCCTCAAACGCTAGAACAAAAAGAACATCACTAATGCCCGTTCTGGTATGAACACTCGAGTCGTTAAATTCGCTTTCGCTCAAGTGAGAGGGACTAATTGATAATCAAAAGCTATTCAGTTGGTACGTAATAACATGACAATCTGGCAAAAAATCGAAACCCCATCCGATCGCTCCGAATACTTCACTCTCCTCAAGTCATCCAGCGAGGCATATGCCGATGCCCAGTTGGACGGGCTTAATCGGTTGTTGGATGAGCGGAACGGGCAGGCGTATCTGTATCAGGAGACGGGACCGCCGGGTTTCTTTCTGTTGTTGTTGATCACGCCGAGTCCGAGTCCGTCGCGGGAGGGGGTGTGGAAACTGGTCCATTTTCTACCGGGAGGCGAGTTCGATCCGGAGGAGGCGTTGAGGATACTCGCCCGCCAGACACGGAAGGTGCTGGATGAAATGGGGATCACCCGATACTACGGTCGCCCGTTGAAACATTACAACAACCCGCAAACCGTCGAATTCTACAAACAAGCCCGCGAACGCCTCTGGGAGCTGACTGAAGTCGAAGACCGCCCCGGTCACATCGCCTACACATACCACCTCCACCGCGACCCCACCCGCCACAACGAAGACGAACTCTTCCAACGCCAAAGCCCTGCTGAACAACAATCCTGAGGTCGTATCCTGAAAACTGACCCAAACAGAATCCAGTGGTTCATGAAGTTCTCACTCGCCATCATTCCCAATCGCGTACTCTCAAAATCACTCTCGTTAGATACTGGAGATCGTATTATTGTCGATCAAATATAGCATCGAATTCCAATCATATCGGCTTAACTTGAACCCTGCTCAAAGCTGATCAGCTTCGGAGCCTTCCGCAAGAATTAAAACCCAGTGTCTCATTCTCTTAAAAGAAAATGACGCACTCTTCCCTCCAGACACCTTTATCAGTTGTCCTCAAATTCTGTCTGAATGGAAATCGAAATAATTGCGAAACAGAATAGAGTGACCACATTATCGTTTTGAAATAGTCGATCTGACCCTGAGTATCAACAACGAAATCGATTGAGTGGTCGACCGCGTCTTGCAAACGACGAAATCATCGACATATTACATTTCAATGCGACAACTATAAAAAAATCTATCTCCACCTTCCGACTGTCGAAACCAATAAGATAGCGAATTGCATGTCCGATCCACTCAATCGTTAACCCTTCAGCCCAAAACGCCTTACAAC